>CAZRWF010000007.1:0-29421 GCA_964603685.1 uncultured Chitinophagaceae bacterium | reverse complement strand
AACCTTGACAAGGTTGCCGTTAACTTTTTCACACATAAGCAATCTCTCCGCAAAAGTCCCACGGAAAAAAGACCGCATTGTCTTGGGTTGTCCGGTGTCCGGCCAAAGATCGTCGTTGATAATAGCAAGGGAAGTACCGATATTTGCGAATGTAAGGCTCATTCCATCGGAAAATAGAACGTTATCAAAGGTTCACCATGTCCCGTCTGTTGACATTCATCGCTGTAGTATTTTCCCTCCAATGTGCTTTTGGACAGTTCTATTTCCCTCTGCAACCGGGGAATAAATGGGTGATCAGTTATTGTGGTGGTTCAATCCAATGTGAAGGGAGCAGTGTTGTTACGAGTGTGCTGAAAGATTCGACAATCATGGGGAAAAAATATGCATTTACCAGTCTATTGCTTCCTTCTCGGTTTCTGAGGCAAGAGGGGAATAAAATGTTCGCTTACGATACAACGGAAGTGTCTGAATATCTTTTGTTTGATTTCTCAGCAAACTACGGTGATACAGTCAGTGTCCGCGCTAATAAGAAAAAATTCATCATAGCCAACGGAAACAATACGTTCACTCAGATTGATTCAACGAAAATTCCTCCCTACGATGTTGAAACGTGGACGTTGCGTGACAGTTTTGGTATTTATCGATCCACAGGGGTAAATTGTCTCTTTTGTTGTAACAGCGGCTTTGTCGATGGCAAAAATGTCACGCTGAATATTGCTGAAAAGATTTCGAACACCAAAATCCCGGCCGATCCCGTATTGGAACAAAATTACCCCAACCCCTTTAATCCATCCACACAGATCCGTTTCGCACTTTCGACTGAAGATGATGTTGCACTGGAGATCTTTGATCTTCAGGGAAAGCGCGTGGTAATTCTTTTATCCGAAAGATTAAGCGCCGGTTGGTATTCTATCCGATGGGACGGTTCCCGTTTTGCCAGCGGTGTCTATATTTATCGGTTGACGACCACGTCGAAGGTATTATCGACCACAATGACGTTGTTAAAATAATTATGTAATTATTCGATTACGAAAAGGGCCAATATGGAATTTATTCCCGAAATTCTCATCGCGTTAGTCTGTATTGAACATCTCTACATCCTCTGGCTCGAAATGTTTGCGTGGACGACGCCAAGAGGGAGAAAAGCTTTTCCATCCGTTCCGTCCGATCTTTTTGAAAAGACGAAAGTGCTGGCGGCGAATCAGGGATTATATAACGGCTTTCTCGCGGCGGGATTGTTGTGGTCGCTCGTGATCGTGGATCCGGTGTGGTCGAAAAATGTAGCGACCTTTTTTCTTCTCTGTGTCTCCGTTGCCGGAATTTACGGCGGCGTGACGGCGGGAAAGAAGATATTTTTTATTCAGGCCGTCCCCGCACTGATCACCTTGGGAGTGCTTTACTTTTGGTAAAATCTTCTCTCTTTTTTGTTGAGAAGATTTGATATTTTTGCTCTCCATCGGTGGAACCCTTGTGCTGTTTATTGCGTCGGCACGACCATCGTTTTAACAATTGTAACAAATCCTCTTTCTTCCTACATTACAGACGAATTTCGGCGATAATTTTCATACATTCTTTCCATCGTGTTCATACAATCCATAGTTTTTTCCCCCTATTTCACCAATTCAATTTTCGGAGATGATATGAAGACAATTGGTCTTTTTCTCGTCCTTGCGGTCATTTCACTGTCCCAGGTGAAGGCCCAAACAAAAAGTATGGTAGCGGATATCAACATTCCGTACGAACGATTTACTCTCGACAACGGGTTGACCGTGCTGGTGCATGAGGATAAAAAAGCGCCGATTGTTGCGGTGAATGTGTGGTACCATGTCGGTTCCAAAAATGAAAAACCGGGAAAAAGCGGTTTTGCCCATCTGTTCGAACATCTGATGTTCAACGGCTCGGAGAATTTCGATACCGATTATTTCCAGGCGCTGGAGCGGATCGGTGCGACCGATCTGAACGGCACCACGAATGAAGACCGGACGAACTATTTCCAAAATGTTCCGACGTCGGCGTTGGATATCGTTCTGTGGATGGAATCCGACCGCATGGGACATTTGCTCGGTGCGGTCAGTCAGGCGAAACTGGACGAACAGCGGGGCGTGGTGCAGAACGAAAAACGGCAGGGGGATAACCAGCCGTATTCGATCGCCGAGGAATTATCCGTGAAGGCCACCTGGCCCGCCGGCCATCCGTATTCGTGGACGGTGATCGGTACGATGGAAGATCTCAACGCCGCCTCCCTGGATGACGTGAAACAATGGTTTAAGGAATATTACGGCGCCGCCAACGCCGTCGTGGTGATCGCCGGTGACATCGATGTAAAAACCGCCAAAGCAAAAATGCAAAAATATTTCGGGGATATTCCTTCCGGCCCGCCGGTGGCAAAATACGAAGAAGCGATCGCCAAACGGACCGGGACGATCCGACAACGGGCGGAGGATCGCGTTCCGCAGGCACGCATCTTTAAAGTATGGAATACGCCGAAATTTTCGAGTGCGGAAAACCATCAATTGATGCTCTTCGCGGATGTTCTCGCTTCCGGAAAAACATCGCGGTTGTACAAACGATTAGTCTACGACGAACAAATCGCCACGAACGTTGCAGCGTATGTTGATGCGCGTGAGATCGCAAGCCAGTTTAACATTGATGTCACCGCCCGTCCGGGTGCGGACCTAGCCAAAGTGGAAAAAGCGATCGATGAAGAACTCGCACTTCTGCTCGCCAACGGTCCCGCGGAAAAAGAATTGCAGCGCGTGAAGACGCAGCGGATCGCCGGTTTCGTCCGCGGCATTGAGCGGATCGGCGGTTTCGGCGGAAAGTCCGATATCCTGGCGCAAGGAGAAATTTATGCCGGTTCCGCGGACTATTATAAAACGTATCTGACAAATTTGGAAAAAGCGACCGTTTCTTCCGTGCAGTCGACCGCCGTCCGGTGGCTTTCGGACGGACAATATGTGCTGGAGATCCATCCGTTCCCGCAATTCAAGAACGATCAGACCGATTCGACTCTCCGGAAAAAAATGCCGGAGATGGCCGCCTCTCCCGAGGCGAAGTTCCCGAAATTAGAGCGTGCCACTTTGTCCAACGGATTGAAGATTATTCTGGCGGAGCGTCATAGCGTTCCTACCGTCAATTTTAATCTGATGGTCGATGCCGGTTACGCGTCCGACCTCGGTGCGAATGCCGGAACGGCGAGTTTGGCGATGGACGTGCTCGATGAAGGGACAAAAACACGGAATGCTCTGCAGATCAGCGAAGAACTCGCTCTGCTCGGCGCCACGCTCGGTTCAGGGTCGAATCTCGACATGTCGGTAGTGAATATGTCCGCCTTAAAAGCGAATCTCGATGCCTCGCTGTCGATTTATGCCGACGTCATTCTCAATCCGTCCTTTCCCGAAGAAGATTTCAAACGTTTGCAGAAACAACGGATCGCCGCGATTCAACGGGAGAAAGTGACCCCGGTACAGATGGCGCTGCGGGTGATGCCGAAGATTCTATACGGGCCGGACCATGCCTACGGCAATCCGCTCACCGGTTCCGGCACGGAACAATCGGTTATGGCGATCAAACGGGACGACCTGGTGAAATTCCATAAAACCTGGATCAAACCGAACAATGCCACGCTCGTGATCGTCGGCTCGACCACCATGAACGAAATCAAACCGAAGCTCGAAAAACTGTTGAAGGATTGGAAATCCGGCGACGTTCCGAAGAAAAATATCGCCAAAGTCGATCAGCAGAAAAAACCGTCCGTCTACCTGATCGATAAACAGGGGGCCGGACAGTCGATCATCATCAGCGGCCACGTGACGCTGCCGCAATCCAATCCGGATGAAATCGCCATCGAAACAATGAACAATGTGCTCGGCGGAATGTTCACCGCGCGCGTGAACATGAACCTGCGCGAGGACAAACATTGGTCCTATGGTGCGTCGACGAACTTTTTCGGGGCGCGCGGTCAGCGTCCGTTCCTGGCGCTGGCGCCGGTGCAGACGGACAAGACCAAAGAATCGATGATGGAGGTGCTGAAAGAGTTGAAACAGATCGTTGCCGACAAACCGGTGACGAAAGAAGAGTTCGAAAAAGTACAGAAAAACGCCGTTCTGGAACTTTCGGGTTCGTGGGAAACGAACGGGGCGATCATGGGGTCCATCGGCAATATCGTCCGGTACGGTTATTCCGACGATTATTATCAGACGTACGCCAAAAAGCTGAACGGACTGGAATATGACGATGTGCGCGACGCGGCAAAAAAAGCGCTCTATCCCGACAACCTCGTGTGGATCGTTGTCGGTGACCGCGAAAAGATCGAACGGGGGATCAAGGAGTTGAACTATGGCGAACTGAAATATCTGGATGCGGATGGGAATGATATCACCACGATCCAGCAGAAACAACCGCCGGTGGAAAAGAAAAAATAACTCCCTCGCGGTGGAACTAATTGCTCACGGGGCGGTCCTCTGACCGCCCCTTTTTTTTACCGCGTCGTACTCTCACGCCGTGGAAAATATTGCTCATGCGGTATTGACAACACGCCGGTAAATGTTATATTACATGTAGTTCTTTTACATCAACACGCAATATTCATCACGAGTGGACGAGGGACTGACCCGAGGACTCCACAGCAACCGGCGACTCAAACAGCGTCGTGTCAGGTGCTAAATTCAGCTCATCCCATCGGATGGGCAAAAGATGAACAAAAGTCTGAGTCCGGTTCAATGACCTCTTTTTGTTCATCACAAAATGAGGTTTTTTCGTTTTAAAGATATGTCCAATATTTCCAACTTACATCTCTTCTACGCTTGCCGCCCCGCTCTGGAGCATACCTCGTCGTATTTCGACGGTAATTTTCTCTGTTGTCGCTGACACAGACTCTTTCATGGTCATCTATTGTCGCGCACGCTCTTTCATCGTGAAAGAACGTGATTCTTTTCCAACAACCGAGAAAAAGGAATTTTTGTATGTCCGCAACCAACAATAAAAAGAGAGAATATCGTTTTGAAACATTACAAGTGCATGCCGGCCAGCAACCCGATCCCGCAACGAAGTCGCGTGCCGTTCCGATTTATCAAACCACGTCGTACACCTTCGACAATGCCGGGCATGCCGCCAATCTTTTCGGCCTGAAGGAATTCGGGAATATTTACACGCGGATCATGAATCCGACCACGGCGGTGTTCGAGGAACGGATTGCAGCGCTGGAAGGGGGAGTGGCCGCGGTCGCAACGTCGTCCGGCCAGGCGGCGCAATTTTTGGCGATTACGACCATCGTTCAGTCGGGAGAAAATATCGTTTCCACCAGCAATCTGTACGGAGGAACGTACAACCAATTCAAAGTGACGTTCCCGCGGCTCGGTATCGGCGTCAAATTTACGGAGGGGGACGATCCCGAAGAGTTCCAACAATTGATCGACGAAAAAACCAAAGCGTTGTACATCGAATCGATCGGCAATCCGCGGCTGAACATTCCGGACATCGCCGCGATTGCGGAGGTGGCGCATCGGAACGGAATTCCGCTGATCGTGGACAACACGTTCGGGGCCGGAGGGTATCTTGTTCGTCCGTTCGATTTCGGCGCAGACATCATCACCCATTCGGCCACCAAATGGATCGGCGGTCACGGAACGTCAATCGGCGGCGTCATCGTCGATTCCGGCAAATTTAATTGGGGGAACGGAAAATTTCCGGTTTTCACTGAACCGAATCCGGGATATCATGGTTTAAAATTCTGGGAGGTGTTCGGAACGCCCGGTCCGTTCGGCAACATCGCTTTTGCGATCCGCGCGCGCGTGGAAGGGTTGCGCGATATCGGAGCGTCGATCAGTCCGTTTAATTCGTTCCTGCTGCTGCAAGGACTGGAAACATTGTCACTGCGCGTGGAACGTCACAATCAGAACGCATTAGCACTCGCCCGGTGGCTCCGGGCACATCCGTTGGTCGAATGGGTTTCGTATCCCGGGCTGCCCGATCATCCGCACCATGCGAAAGCAAAAAAATATCTTCGCCACGGCGCATTCGGATCGATTGTGGTCTTCGGTATCAAAGGGGGTGCGGAAGCAGGGAAGAAATTCATCGACAATGTGCAGTTGTCGAGTCTCCTCGCCAACGTGGGGGATGCCAAAACATTAGTGATCCATCCCGCCTCGACTACTCATGAACAGCTGAATCAGGAAGAACAGTTGTTGGCGGGCGTCACTCCCGATCTCATCCGCGTTTCGGTCGGTATCGAGCACATCGAAGATATCCTCGAAGATTTCGACGAAGCGCTGCGCGCCGTACGGGAACAAGAAACGGTCATGGTATCATAAGAAGGATGGAACTTCCGGATCGTTCGATCCGGAAGTTCCTTTCATTAATGGAAACACACACGCACCATATTGTCGAAACAAAATTCGTCCTGCTGTTTGATGAGACCAATCCGTTGATCCTGGAGAACGGCGCTCATCTCGCTCCGGTAACGGTGGCGTTCGAAACGTACGGTGAACTGAACGAGGCGCGGGACAATGCCATCCTGGTCTGCCATGCGCTGACCGGCAGCGCCCACGCTGCGGGATTTTTTTCCGACGATCCGAAAAGCGCCGGATGGTGGGAGTCCTTCATCGGCGATGGAAAACCGATCGACACGTCGAAATATTTCGTGATCTGCTCTAACTTCCTCGGAGGATGTTACGGCACCACCGGATCCCGTTCGCTGAATCCGACCACCGGAAAACCATACGGAACCCTTTTTCCCCAAATGACCGTCCGCGACATGGTGCGTGTGCAGAAATCGCTCGTCACATATCTCGGCGTCGAACGTTTGCGCTCCGTGATCGGCGGATCGCTCGGAGGCATGCAGGTGCTCGAATGGGCATTGATGTATCCGCGTCTGGTCGGATCAATCGTGCCGATCGCAACGGCTGCACAACACTCTCCGTGGGCAATCGGATTGAACGATCTGGCCCGGCAAGCGATTATGAACGATCCGGCATGGAACGGGGGAAACTATTACGAGATCGGACAACCGGAAAAAGGACTCTCCCTCGCGCGGCAAATTGCCATGGTGTCGTACCGGAGCGAACAGGAGTTTGCGGTCCGTTTCGCCCGGGAACGTCAAAAAACCAACGGACAAGAATCGACCTATCGTTTCGATAGTGACAATCTGTTTCAAGTGCAGCGGTATCTCCGGCATCAAGGAGATAAACTGGTGGACCGTTTTGATGCCAACACCTATCTTTTTATCACGCGGGCGATGGATCTTCACGACGTTTCTTACGGGCGGGGAACAATGCACGATGTTCTCGGATCGGTTTCCGCTCCGGCCTTATTGATCGGTATCGACACGGATATTCTGTATCCCGCCTCCGAACAACGCCGTTTGGCGGAATTGTTGCCGCATTCCACGTATCGGGAAATCACTTCACCGTACGGCCATGACGCCTTTTTGATCGAATTCGATCAAATGAAGAGCGCCGTGAACGATTTTTTTTCCGCATTGCCCAGATCTCGTCAGTTCCGTCCGTCCGTTCCTCCTTCATCCTGCAATTTTTTTCTCGGCCAAAATTTTCCTATGTTGAGGGAAAATCAGGGACCAATGCCGAAACCTATCGTCGCCATCGTTGGCAGGCCCAACGTCGGAAAATCCACTTTCTTTAACCGTTTAATCGGAATGCAGACCGCCATCGTCCACGACGAACCGGGCGTGACGCGCGACCGTCATTACGCCGAAGCGGAATGGACCGGAAAACCGTTCACCATTATCGATACCGGCGGATTTGTACCCGATTCGGATGAAATTTTCGAAAAGGCGATCCGGGAACAGACGCAGATCGCTATTCAGGAATCGGACAAAATCATTTTTGTGGTGGATGGAAAAGAGGGGATGACGCACATCGACAAAGACCTCGCCAACATCCTCCGGAAAGAGAATAAAAAAGTCCTGCTGGTGGTCAACAAGGTCGATTCGGCAAAAGAAGAAGCGAATGCGGCGCAATTCCACACGCTCGGCCTTGGTGAAGTTTTTACGGTCGGCGCACTCGGCGGCAGGAAGATCGGGGATTTCCTCGATGTACTGACGCAGGAGTTTACGGTTAATCTCGACGAGAAACGCGAAGATTCCCAGATGCGCATTGCCATTATCGGAAAACCGAACGTCGGCAAATCGTCCATGGTGAATGCATACATCGGCAAGGACCGTTCCATCGTTACGCCGATCGCCGGTACGACCCGCGATCCGATCGATTCGCTGTATATGTATAACGGCGAGGAGATTCTGCTGGTCGACACCGCGGGTTTGATGCGGAAAAGCAAGATCAGACAGAATGTGGATTTTTACTCCACCCTTCGTACGTTGAAAGCGATTGATCGGTGCAATTTGGCGATTATCCTGTTCGATGCCAGCGAGCCGCTGGAAAAACAGGACTTCCGGATCGTTCAGACCGCCGTGGAGAAAAATATCGGCGTCGTTCTGGGAATCAATAAATGGGATGCCGTGCAAGGGAAGGAGACCAATTCCACCATCCGCTACGAAGAAATGTTGCGTCAAAAACTCCGGCAGTACGACTACATACCGGTGGTCTTCGTATCGGCCAAGACCAAACAACGTTTGTTCAAACTTCTCGACCTCGCCAAACAAGTCCATACGAACCGCGCCATGCGCATTCCGACCAGTTCGTTGAACGAAACGCTGTTAAACGACATCAAACGATATCCGCCGTCGACGAAGACGGGAAAAGACATCAAACTCAATTATGTGACACAGGTAAAAACTTCTCCGCCGGTCTTCGCCTTCTTCGCCAACGAACCGGAGGAAGTGTCCGAATCGTACAAAGGATTTCTCCGGAACAGGATCCGCCATCATTACGGATTTACCGGAGTCCCGCTGACGCTGGTGTTCAAGAAAAAAAGAAAATAATTCTTTGCGGAGCCACCATGAGCAAGCTCACCATCATCGATCATCCGCTCGTGCAGCGGGATGTTTCTATCCTCCGGGATGTCAACACGCCGAATCACCAGTTCCGTGACGTTCTTTCTCGCATCGCCGGAATGATGGCGTTCGAAGTGACCCACAATTTTTCGCTGCAGGAATATTCGCTTACCACCCCGTTGGAGAAAACCACCGGATTCAAATTGAAAAACGATATCGTCATCGTGCCGATTCTGCGTGCGGGTCTCGGAATGGTGGAAGGATTTATGAACGTTCTTCCGGAAGCGCGTGTTGGCCATGTAGGACTGTACCGTGATGAAGAGACACTGGAACCGGTCGATTATTATTCGAAATTCCCGAAAACGCTGGCGAACAGTCTCGTGCTGCTGATCGATCCGATGCTCGCTACCGGCGGCAGTGCAAAATCGGCGCTGACCTTCCTGAAAAACAAAGGGGCGAACAACATCCGCTTTATCTGTCTGGTGGCTTCTCCGGCGGGGATCAAAATCGTGCAAAAATCCCATCCCGATGTCGACATCTTCTGTGCGGTGGTGGATCGCGGATTGAATAACAACGGATATATCCTTCCCGGTCTGGGCGATGCCGGAGACCGTTTTTTCGGAACGGAGTGACCGGACAATCATGACGCGCGTTGGTGCCGCAGTTTGGTGTTTATTTTCTCTCCCTCTCTTTTCGCAGATCCTTCCGGATCCGGCACAGCATACAATGCTGCTGCGAGGAATACATCACACCCTGCAACAGGAATATGATTCCGCCGAAACGGTTTTCGGACGAATGATGACGGAATTTCCGTCGCATCCTGCGGGATATCTGTACCTCGCGGGAATGCTGCAGGCGAAATATGTGGATTTGGACGATCGGTTTGACGAACAACGGTACGATTCCTTGCTCGCTGCCGCAGAAAAATATGCGGCACCGATGATCGCGCGGAAAGGGACGGAAGCGTTCGGATATTATTATACCGGAACGGCCGAAGCTTTTCGATCGTTCACCCGGTCCGAGCTCGGCAACATTCCCTCGGGAATATATTACGGACTTGCCGCCGGCCGTTCGCTCGAAAAATGCCTCGCCGCCGACCCCTCGTTCACAGAAGCAAAAAATATCCTCGGCGCATACTATTATTGGCGGAGTAAAATGGCGTGGATCCCGTTCGTGCCGGATAAAAGCGAGGAGGGGATCGCGATGATCCGGGAGTCGTATTCCCATCCGTACGAAAAACATCTTGCGTCGCACAATTTGATGGTTATCTTTACGGAAGAGGAACGGTTTGCAGAAGCGGAGAAGGTGGGAATCGACATGCTGAAAGAATATCCGCAGAATCGGCGATTCCTCGTCAATATGGTATTGTTGTACGAACAGTGGGGCAAAAAGAAAGAACTGAACGAATATTCCGCCCGATTGCTGGCCGCCGTGCTTCGTGCGCCGGTGATCAACCGGTATTCCGAAGCGTCGTGCCGGCTGCGGCTGGCCGCGTTTGCGGCTGATCACGGGGACCGTGATGCTGCCCGGACGCATGTGCGAGCGATCCTCGGTCTTCGACCGTACATCGGAAAAACAAAACATGACCTGCGCAAAAAGATTGATGCCGCGGAGAAGCTGTTGACAACCCTGAACGGAGAATAATGCTTCAGGCAAGGCATAAAAAGAAACTGGACGACCTGCTCGCCGTTTGCCACAAGAACTTACGGAAGGTGAACGACGATCTTATCACCCGTGCGTTCGAAATGAGCGTGGAGGCGCATAAACACGACCTTCGCAGTTCGGGAGAGCCGTACTTCGGGCATCCGTTCGAAGTGGCGATGGTGGTGGCGAAAGAGATCGCGTTGGACGATGTTTCCGTCGCCTCCGCACTGCTGCACGACGTGGTGGAAGATACCGACATCGACATCGACATCATCCGCAAAGAGTTCGGCGACACGATCGCGGAAATTGTGGACGGTGCGACGAAGATCAGCAACATTTTCGACAGCCACGAGATCACCCAGGCGGAAAATTACCGGAAACTGCTCCTCTCCATGGTGAACGACATCCGGGTGATGATCATCAAATTTGCGGACCGCCTGCACAACATGCGCACGCTGGAATACCTTCCCCCCGAAAAACAGCAGCGGATCGCCAAAGAAACGCTCGACATCTACGCGCCGTTTGCCAACCGGTTCGGTTTGGCGAAAATCAAATGGGAATTGGAAGATCTGGCCTTCAAACATCTCTACCGGAAGGAGTACGAAGAGATCGCGCACGGTTTGAATTCCAAACGGCGCGAGCGGGAACATTACATACGGAAGTTTATCGTGCCGGTCGAAACCCGTCTGCGGCAAAGCAACATCAAGTTCGTGATCGAAGGACGACCGAAACATCTCTTCAGCATCCGCAACAAGATGGTGAAACGGTCAAAACCGCTCGAAGAGATCTACGACATGTTCGCCGTCCGGATTATTTTGGACACGGCAGACAATAACGAATGTTTCACCGTCTACGGAATCATTTCCGAAATCTACAAACCGATCCCCGAACGGTTTAAAAATTACATCTCCATCCCGAAAAAGAACGGTTATCAATCCCTCCATACGACCGTCGTCGGACCGGAAGGGAAAATGGTAGAGGTGCAGATCCGGACGCAACACATGCACGACATCGCCGAACGCGGCGTGGCGGCGCATTGGTATTATAAGGAGAACGGATCGCAAGCGCCGCTCGACAAAGAATTGGAAAACTGGATCAACTGGGTCCGGGAAATGTTCGATCAGAAACAGGGGGAAGAAAATGTTTCTCCCAAAGAACTGCTCGAAAGTTTCAAACTCAATCTGTATCAGGACGAGATTTACGTCTTCACGCCGAAAGGGGATCTGAAAATTCTGCCAAAAGGGGCGACGGCGATCGATTTTGCGTTCGAAATTCATTCCGATGTCGGCTTCCATACGCTCGGGGCAAAAGTGAACGGCCGCATCGTACCGTTGAACACCATTCTGCGCAGCGGCGACCAAGTGGAAGTGATCACTTCCAAAAAACAAAAGCCGAATTTTGACTGGGAAAAGTTCGCCATCACGCACAAAGCCAAAACGCATATCCGCCGGTACATCAAGGAGGAAGAGCGGAAGTTCATCGAAGAAGGGAAAGAGATCTGGGAGAAAAAAGCGAAAAAGGCGAAGCTGCACATTAATGACGACGATCTGATGAAGTTCGTGCACACGAAACGGTTTGACAATCTGCAGCACTTTTATCTCGCCATTAAAAATGAAACGATCGATGCCGATGTGGTGATCAACGAATTGACCGATGCCAAAGGGAAGCCGGAAGTCGAGCCGAAAGAAGAGACCGGCGCTTCCGTCTTCAATAAATTCGTCGACACGGCCCGGAGTTTTACCACCGGGATCTCGATCTTCGGCACGAAAGGGGACTTACTGTACACGTATGCGAAATGCTGCAGTCCGATTCCGGGGGACGACATCGTCGGCTATGTCACCACCGGCGAAGGGGTGAAAATCCACCGGAAGTCGTGCAAAAACGTTCAATCCATGCTGAACAACGGCGAGGAGCGTATCGTCCGCGTCGCCTGGCCGGAATCGAATACCGGTGATTTTATCGCCGGCGTCCGGATATCGGGAATCGACCGTTCGGGATTGTTGAATGATGTGACCAACGCAGTCTCCAATTTTAACAACACCAACATCCGAGGCGTCACCATCAATACCAAAGACTCTCTCTTCGACGGCCAATTTATCCTTTATGTGAAAGATATTGCGCACTTAAACGCCATCATTGACCGGCTGAAACGGGTGAAAAACATCACCAAGGTGGAGCGCTTCGATGAGTGACCGGTACACTCGCATACTCGGGATTGACTACGGTTCGGTGCGGATCGGACTCTCCGTCAGCGATCCGATGAAGATCATCGCGCAGGGGTTGACGACCATCCCGAACGATGAACGGACAATCCCGAAATTGGTGAAAATCATTGAGGAACAGAATGTAGAACGGATCGTCGTCGGCAAACCGTTAAATCTGAAAGGGGAACTCGGAATGAAAGGTGAGGAAGTGGCACAATTCATCCGTCATCTCTCCGCCGCGATCTCCGTGGAGATTGTGCAGATCGACGAGCGGTTCACTTCCGTGATGGCGCAACGGTCAATGGTGACGATGGGGACGACAAAAAAACAGCGGAAAAACAACAAGGGGAAGGTAGACGAAATAGCGGCGGCGATTCTCCTCCAAAGTTATCTCGATTCGGTCCGGCATTAACGTGCGTCCGTTTTTTTCACATATCCTGCTCTCGTTCCGGACGACGCTGTGGCCGTGGATTACCGCACATAAGATCCGGTCGGTGATCGCCGTTGTCGGCGTGATCCTCCTGTTGCAGTATTTAGCCCTCCCCAACAACAGTCTGCAGTCGCTCCGGAAACACAATCCGGGCCGGACGGCGATGATGAAACAACGGATCGAAGAAGCATCCGATGCCAAAAAACCGTTCTCCATCCAACAACAGTGGATACCTCTTTCCCGGATTTCCAAACATCTCATCAACGCCGTGATCGTTTCCGAGGACGGGATGTTCTTTGAACACGAGGGGATCGATTGGTATGAGCTGGGGGAATCGATCGAAAAAAATCTGGAACGGGGAAAAGCTGCCCGCGGCGGCAGTACGATCACACAGCAGCTCTCGAAAAATCTTTATCTTTCCACCTCCAAAGATCCCATCCGGAAACTAAAAGAGTTGGTGATCACCCTCCGTATGGAACGCACGTTATCGAAACGCCGCATCTTGGAGATCTATTTGAACGTGATCGAATGGGGGAACGGGATTTTCGGAGCGGAAGCGGCGGCCAAAAAATATTTCGGAAAATCGGCGTCGCAACTTACCCGCGAAGAAGCGGCGCAGATGGCGGCAACAATTCCGAGTCCGCGCAAACAGCAGCCGAACAATCTCAACCGGTATGTATCGCGACGGTCGTCGATCATCCTCAGCCGGATGGCGGCACGGGGAATGTAAATGAACATCCACGACATCAAACGATTGATCGACGAAGGAGAGGGATTCGAACTGGAGTTTAAACGGAAGGTTTCCTCGCCGAAAAAAATTGCCAAAACGATCTCCTCCTTCGCCAATACCGGCGGCGGAATCATTCTGTTCGGCGTGGATGACGATGGTTCCATCGTCGGCGTGGAAAGCGAAAAATCGGAACTGGACCTGATTGATGAAGCGGCGCGGTTCCATTGTGATCCTCCCGTCGATGTCTCGACGGTCATCGTTCCCGCTTTTCATCGGGATGTGATTGTGACGACGGTGGAAGAGAGCGACCGGAAACCGCATGCGGTCACCGAAGGGGGAGAAACGTCGGTGTATATCCGGGTGAACGACCATTCCGTTCTGGCGAGCAAAGAAGTGGTCAAAGTGCTGCGTGATGAACAGCCGGAACGATCCGGACTGACCGTGTCGATCGGCGAAAATGAAAAACGGCTTTTCAGTTTTTTGGACGAACATTCCCGCATCACCGTCTCCGAATATTCGGCGTTGATCAATGTTTCGCAACGGCGTGCGTCCCGCATACTCACGACGCTCGTCCGTGCGGGCGTCATCCGCATTCACACTCTCGAAAAACGCGATTATTTTACCCTTGCGTCCGACGACGAAGTATCCGCAGGCAGTCGTACAGGACGATCCCGTACGCAACGGCGACATTAAGCGACTGTTTGCTGCCGAACATCGGAATTTCGATTCCCATATCCGCGCGGGCGACAATTTCTTTCGATACACCCGTAATTTCGTTTCCCACCACGAGACACAGCGGAAAATCATTGAGTGAAAGGTCGTAATACGGCACACTCTGATCGGTCAGCTCCACCACGCACACTTTAATCTTTTCACGCTGCAACATTTCCACGGCATCGACCGGGTTCCGGACATATTCCCACGGAACCGTTTGGGTGGCACCTAGCGCAGTTTTGTCGATCTCCTTGCGCGGCGGATGCGGCGTAAATCCGGTCAAATATAATTTTTGCAGCAGCGCACCGTCCGAACTTCGGAAGATCGATCCGACATTGTAGAGACTGCGGATATTGTCCGCCATTGCGTAAAGAGGATTTCGCGTGACGGAAGGAAAATCTTCCGGTTTTTTGCGTTTTTGCGAGATTTCGTCGTGCGTTAACTTCAGCATGGAAGGGAAAATTTTTGGATGCAGGATGAAAATTCCGTATATTATTGTCCAATTTAAGCCAAAAATATTGAGTTTTGAAGAAAATAATTATCGCAATTGACGGACCTGCCGCATCAGGGAAAAGTACCACCGCTAAACTCGTCGCTGCGCAGCTCGGATATCTTCATATCGACACCGGCGCAATGTATCGCGCAATGGCCTTAAAAGTGCTGAGAACGAAGATCGCTCCGGAATATTCCGAAGGGATCTCCGCTCTCGTCCGATCCACCACAGTCCGCCTGATACAGGATTCCGGCAAAGTGAATGTGGTGCTGGACGGTGAGATCGTCAGCGAAGAGATCCGGTTGCCGGAAGTGACGCATATCGTGAGTGCGGTCAGCGCCGTCCCCGCCGTTCGGAAATTGATGGTGGACGAACAGCGGGCCATGGGAAACAGCGGCGGAATCGTGTTGGAGGGTCGGGACATCGGCACCGTCGTATTTCCGAACGCGGAGTTAAAAATTTTCATGAAAGCGGACGAACGGGAACGGGCGGTCCGCCGGAAAAAAGAACTGGCGACAAAAGGGGTCGACATCACGGTGGACGACCTGGAAAAAGAGATCGTGGAACGGGACAAAATCGATTCCGAACGGGCGGTCAGTCCGCTGCGGAAAGCAGACGATGCGGTGGAACTCGATACGACACGTTTGACGATCGATCAACAAGTGGCATTCATCGTCGCGAAAGCGAACGAAATCATCGCGCGCGGCGGACGATAACGGAGAATATGAAAGTAACGGTCGATACGAATTCGGGATTTTGCTGGGGAGTGGTCCGCACGGTAGATATCGCGGAACAGGAACTCGGCGCGAGCGGAAAACTCTACTCGCTCGGCGAAATCATCCACAATCCGGTGGAGATCGAACGCCTTGAGGCGAAAGGACTGCACACCATCCGGCACGACGATCTGCGGAATGTGAAGGATGCCAAAGTGTTGATCCGCGCACACGGTGAACCTCCGGAAACGTTCCGGAAGATGAAAGAGTGGGGAATCGACGTGATCGACGCCACCTGTCCGGTGGTGACCAAAGTGCAGGAACGGATCCGCAAATTTTACGACAAGCAGTATCAAATTGTCATCTTCGGCAAGAAGGATCATGCCGAAGTGATCGGATTGGTCGGCCATACGAACGGCACGGCGATCGTCATCAAGTCGACGGCGGAGATCGACAAACTCGATTTCACGAAAAAAACCGTCCTCTTTTCGCAAACGACGATGGACAAAGAGACGTTTTACGCCATTCGCGACGCGATCAAATCACGGATCACCGCGGAGTTCGAAGTGGGGACGTTCGAAGAGATGGCGATCGACTTCCACGCCAAGGATACGATTTGCGGACAGGTCTCCGGCCGCGACAAAAAGTTGCGCGAGTTCGCGAAAAGCAACGATGTGATGATTTTCGTCGCCGGACGGATGAGTTCCAACGGGAAAGTGCTGTACGAGATCGCGAAGTCGGAAAATCCGAGAACATATTTCGTCGAAAACGAATCGGAACTGGCGGACGAATGGTTTGCCGGCGCCGGTACGGTCGGCATCAGCGGTGCGACATCCACGCCGCAGTGGTTGATGGAACGGGTCAAAAAATCCATCGAAACGAAGTTCAATATACATTGATTCACCGGTCATCCTTAACACACCATAACACTCACTATAAGCAATTCGACCGTCGTCGAGGTGCGATGTCAAGATCTGATGACCGCTTGACACCGGGCAGCAATGACGGTCACCGTCCCCGAATGGAACAGACGTTCGGAGGACACGGAGAGACGTAATGTCACAACAAGAAGAAGTAGATGTGCTCCTCGGAGAGAAACCGTATTCCGAAGCGGAGATGAAACAGTTGATGGAGATGTACGAAGGAACCATGGGAAAAATCACCCAGGGGGAGATCGTCAAAGGAAAGATCGTCTTCATCGGACACAATGATGTGGTGCTCGATATCGGTTTTAAGTCCGAAGGGACCGTGCCGATCGGAGAGTTTCCGAACATTAAAGAATTGAAAATCGGCGATGAAGTCGAGGTATTTCTCGAAAGCATCGAAGATAAGGACGGACAACTCGTCTTGTCCCGCAAACGTGCCGACTTCATGCGCGTGTGGGAGAAAGTGACCCGTTCTTATACCAGCGGCGAAGTGGTGCAAGGGAAAATCATCCGCCGGATCAAAGGGGGATTGGTGGTCGACGTTATGGGGATCGATGCGTTCCTTCCCGGTTCGCAGATCGACGTTCGCCCGGTGCGCGATTTTGATGCGTTGTTAGGCAGAGACATGGACTTCCGCGTGGTGAAAGTGAACCACCCGTCGGAAAATATCGTGGTCAGTCACAAAATTCTCGTGGAAGAAGAACTGGCGGATCAGCGGAAAGCGATCCTTGCCGGACTCGAAAAAGGACAGATCCTGGAAGGGATCGTCAAAGCGATCTCCGATTTCGGTGTGTTCATCGATCTCGGCGGCGTGGACGGCCTGGTGCACATCACCGACCTGTCGTGGGGCCGTATCAGCCATCCGTCCGAAGTGGTGAAACTGGACCAGACGGTGAACGTGGTGGTGCTCGACTTCGACCAGGAAAAGAAACGGATTTCGCTCGGCATGAAACAGCTGCAGCCCCATCCGTGGGAAAAAATCGACGAACGGTATCCGGTCGGCAAGAAGGTCAGCGGCCGCGTGGTATCGCTCACCGATTACGGCGCGTTCATCGAAATCGAAAAGGGTATCGAAGGGCTCATTCACATTTCCGAAATGAGCTGGACGCAGCATGTGAAACATCCGTCGCAGATCGTGTCGATGGGCCAGGTGATCGAAGCGGTCATCCTGTCGCTCGATGCCGCCGGAAAGAAAATTTCGCTCGGCATGAAACAGCTCGAACCCGATCCGTGGAATTCCTTAATGGTGAAATATCCGATCGGTTCGCGGCACAACGGCGTCGTCCGCAACTTGACGAACTTCGGCGTGTTCGTGGAACTGGAACAGGGAATCGACGGGCTCATCCACATTTCCGATTTGTCGTGGACGAAGAAGATCCGTCACCCCGGCGAAATCGTGAAAAAAGGGGAAAACATCGACGTGATCATTCTCGGAGTGGATGTGGACCAGCGCCGCATTTCGCTCGGTCACAAACAATTGAACGACAATCCGTGGGATGCGTTCGGCAGTCAGTACAAAGTGAACACGGAAGTGGAAGGCAAAGTGGTCCGCATCATCGAAAAGGGAGTGATCGTGGAACTTCCGCTCGGGGTGGACGGTTTTGTGCCGCTGTCGCAGTTGTCGCAGACGCCGATCAAAAATCTTCCGGAAGCGTTCCAGGTCGGCGATACGCTGCCGATGACCGTGATCGAATTCGACGGCGAAAGCAAGAAGATCGTTCTCTCCGTGGTGGAATATCTCCGCGGCAAAGAACAGAAGATCATCGATGACTATGTCTCCAAACATAAACTTCCTCCCATCACGCTGAAAGACGCGCTCCCGGTCGAATTGACGGCCGACGAAAAACGTGCAGCGGATGAAGAAGCATCGCTGAAGTAAACAACGTTCCATCGGGTGCCGCTTGCGTTGCCGCGAGCGGCACTTCTATTTATCGACATGAAAGCATCCTTCCACACACTCGGCTGTAAACTGAACTATGCGGAGACCGCATCGCTCGAACGTCAGTTCACCGAACGCGGTTTTGAAATCGTTCCGTTCGGCGATCCTTCGGACGTCTGCGTGATCAACACCTGTTCGGTGACCGAACGGGCGGACCGGGAAGCGCGGCAGATCGTCCGCCGCGCGCTGCGGACTTCCCCGAATGCGTTTGTGGCGGTGGTCGGCTGTTACGCACAGCTCGATCCGGAAGAGATCTCGTCCATCGAAGGTGTGGACATCGTTCTCGGCGCTTCCGAAAAATTTAACGTGCTCGAATACGCCGGCGATTTTGAAAAACTGGCGGCGCCGCGGATTTTCGTTTCGCCCATCGCGGAAGCGAACAATTTCGGCCCGGCATATTCCGGTGGTGTGGATGACCGGACGCGCGCATTCCTGAAAGTACAGGACGGATGCGACTTTCATTGCGCCTTTTGCACCATTCCGCTGGCGCGCGGAGAGAGCAGAAGCCAATCCGTCGACGCCACGCTGCGCCAGGCCCGACGGTTGGCCGAAATGGGGTACAAAGAGATTATTCTCACCGGAGTGAATGTGGGGGACTTCGGCAAAAAAGAGGGACTGTCGCTCGTGCATTTGCTGAAACAGCTTGAAACGGTGGACGGGATCGAACGGATCCGGATCAGTTCCATCGAGCCGAATCTGCTCAGCGACGAATTGATCGATCACTGGCTCTCGTCCGAAAAAATTTGCGACCACTTCCACATTCCGCTGCAAAACGGTACCGATGAAATTCTGCGGAAAATGCGCCGGCGGTACACCGCCGCGGACTATCGCCGTTTGGTCGAAACGATCAAACGGAAATCGCCTGATGCCGGCATCGGCGTCGACGTGATCGTCGGATTTCCCGGCGAGACCGAAGAATTGTTTCGGCGCAATGTCGAGTTCATCCATTCGCTTCCCATCAGTTATCTGCACGTGTTCACCTATTCCGAACGGCCGAACACGCCGTCGATCAGTTTTCCGGGAAGGGTGGAACCGCGGGTCCGGTATTCCCACAGCGATCAACTGCGGGTGATCGGACAGATGAAACGGTCGGAATTTTTCCGGTCGCAATTCGGATCGGTCCGGCCCGTACTGGTCGAAGGGGCCATCGAGAACAATCGGCTGACCGGTTATACCGATAATTATCTCCGGGTGGAACTGCCGTATCACCCGTCGCTGGAAAATTCCGTCGCCCTGGTGCGGATCGGCGCGCAACGCGGCGACCTTTGTTCCGGAGAAGTGGTGGAAATCGTTTCCGCCCGGCAGCAGATCGATCCGCTCCTGCCCGTACTCAACGCTGTTGTCCGATAAAGGGACCGTCACGAACCATTGATACTACTTCACCGTATGTCCGCCACATTTTTGAGAGGTAGTATGAAACATATCGCTTTTCTTTTTCTTCTCTGCGGCGCCGTCGCAACGGCGCAAGAGTCCCTTTTTCATTTGCGTTCGGCATTGACCGAACACGAGAGAACCGTTGCGTTCGTCCCGGAATCCCCGCTCGTTTCCAAAAAATCCCCTTTCACAGCCGTGGTGTATTCGCTCCTTCTTCCCGGAATGGGGGAATGGTATGCAGACGGTTTCGATGAAGGCCGGTATTCCTTGATCGCCGAAGGGTCATTGTGGCTCACCTATTATTCGTTCCGCCAGTACGGTTCGTGGATCCAGAGTGATGCGCGGAATTTTGCCTCCGCGCATGCGGGGGCGCTGATCGGCGGGAAAGGTGACCAGTATTTCGTCGATATCGGGAATTTCAACGATACGTATGAATACAACGACAAACAATTGCGGGACAGGGAACTGGAAAAAGTATACGATGTGAATGCAGGTTTTTATTGGTCGTGGGACTCCGATGCGAACCGCCGGGAGTATCGCGCGATGCGCGTCTCCGGGGAGCGGGTGCTGAACAATTCCCGTTTCGTCATCGCCGCGGTCATCGTTAACAGGATCCTCAGCGCGATCAATGCGGCGCGGCTCACAAGAATGTATAATGAACGGACCGGAGAGAGCGTCGGTTCGTGGCGGTTGGAATCGTCGTTGATCCATGACGGACTGAGGCCGGACGGGGTGAAGTTGAGCATCGTCCGCAGTTTGTAAGAGGAGCCCCGGTCACCGGGGCTTTTTTCTATGAAACGGAACATCAAAGCAGTAATCGAATACGACGGTACGGACTTCGTCGGCTGGCAGCGTCAGCCGAACGGGCGTACCGTGCAAGAAGAGATTGAAGCGGCGGTGAAACAGATTACGGGAGCGGCTGCGACGGTGACCGGCGCCGGCAGGACCGACAGTGGCGTGCATGCTCGCGGACAAGTGGCCAATTTTTTCATTGAACATCCGATTGGGTCCGATGGACTGTGGAGAGGATTGAACGGGGTGCTGCCGAATGATGTCGTGATTCTTTCGCTGGAAGAAGTGCCGGAACAATTTTCGGCGCGATACAGCGCAACGGCACGCGAATACCGGTATGTTATCTCCCGGCAGCCGACGGCGATCGATCGTCGATTGTGCTGGCAGTTGGGATACGCCTTCGATGTGGAACGGATGAACCGTGTTGCGGCATCGATTCTCGGCCTGCACGATTTTCAATCATTCTGCAAATCGGAATCGGAAGTGGACCATTACCGGTGCGATGTTACGGTGTCGGAGTGGAAGAGCGACCGCCATCGCCTCGAGTATACGGTCCGGGCGAACAGATTCCTTCACGGAATGGTCCGAGCGCTCGTGGGAACGATGGTGAACATCGGACGCGGGTACACGCCGGAAGAAGAATTCGGACGGATCATCGATGCCCGCGACAGAACAAAAGCAGGCCAAGCGGCTCCGGCGAAAGGATTGTTCCTAAACCGGGTGTTTTATTGAATATCAGGGCGTTTTAGAGTAAATTCTTCATACTGATGATCGAATCCATCCATAAACTGATCGAAAAAACGGACTTATCGAGGCAGGAAGCCTATGAAAGCGTCCTGTTCATCATGTCCGGCAAGGCGACGGATGGGATGATCGCTTCGTTTTTGACGGCGTTGCGGATGAAAGGGGAAACGGTGCCGGAGATCGCCGGAGCGGCGCAGGCGATGCGGGAGATGGCGACGAAAATTTCAACGCAGCGGCGTGACGTGATCGATACCTGCGGAACGGGGGGAGACGGACTGGGAACATTTAACATTTCGACCGCAGCTGCGATTGTTGCCGCGGCGGCCGGAGCGACGGTGGCAAAACACGGCAACCGTGCAATTTCCAGCAAATGCGGCAGTGCCGATGTACTGAAATCACTCGGCGTGAATATCGAAATTCCGAAAGAGAAGATCGAAAGGTGTCTGGACGAGATCGGCATTGCATTTTTATTCGCCCCGTTGTTGCACGGCGCCATGAAATATGCGACGCCGGTCCGACGGGAATTGGGAATTCGCACCGTCTTTAACCTTCTCGGACCGTTAACGAATCCCGCGGGAGCAAAGCGGCAGGTGTTGGGTGTGTTCCGGAGAGGATTGACCGATGTCATGGCGAATGTACTTTTGGAACTCGGTACGGAACGGGCGCTGGTGGTGCATGGGAGCGGCGGGATGGACGAAATCTCCACCATCGGTGAGACGAGGATCAGTGAGATCAACCACGGCTCCGTTGTCACTTCGACGTTTCAACATGAATCCGTCGGCATTCCCACGGCGTCGATCGAGGCGCTCGCCGGCGGCGGACCGGAAGAAAATGCCGAAATCATCAGCGATGTGTTGAAAGGAGTCGAGGGACCGCCAAGCGATATCGTTGTACTGAACGCGGGAGCGGCCGTGTATGTGTCGGGCATCGCCGAATCGATCGGCGAGGGTGTCCGTTTGGCGCGGCGTGCGGTGGAATCGGGAGCCGCTTCACAAAAACTGAAACAATTGATCGAGTTCACCAACTCTTGACCTATGGCTGACGAACAACAGCACTATTCATTTTTGAAGTCGTTCATTCAGCGATTTTCATTGTCGAAAAAGAAGGAAGTATCCGAAGAGGAAGTGATCCAGCTCCTGGAAGAGGGGGAACGGAGCGGCGCAATCGACAAGACCGAACACGATCTCATCAAAAGTATCCTGGAATTTACCGATACAACCGTCAAAGAAGTGATGGTGCCGCGGACTGACGTGTTCGCGGTCGATATCGGGATGCAGCGGGAACGGCTCTTGAACGCGCTGATCGATCAAGGATACACCCGCGTCCCCATTTACCGCGACTCCATCGACCATATCGTCGGCATCATCTATACGAAAGACCTTATCGGAATGCTGGAGCACCGCGACCTCATCATCCTGCAGGATATCATCCGGCCGGCTTACATGGTCCCCGAATCAAAGAAGATCAGCGTCCTGCTGAAGGAACTGCAAAAAAACCGTCAGCACATGGCCATCGTCATCGATGAATTCGGCGGCACCGAAGGGATCATCACCATCGAAGACATCGTGGAAGAGATCGTCGGCGAGATCCGGGACGAATATGATGAGGAACAGAGCGACGTCGTCACGACCGTCGACGGATCGTCCGTGGTGAACGGCGGCATCAGCATTCATGACTTCAACGAAAGATTCAAAACGGAAATCCCCGAACATTCCAAGTACGACACCATCAGCGGATTCCTACATTCGTTGACCGAACGGATTCCGGAGCTGAACGAAGAAATTACGTACGAAAACATCACCTTTATCGTCACCAAAAAGAACGAACGCAGGATCCGTCATGTGAAAGTGAAGATCCATCCGAAAGCAGCGCCGCCGGCCGATGAATAACGTATTGACAGAGATTATCGCGCACAAACGGCAGGAAGTGGACCGCGCCAAAGAAACAGTCCCTTTCGCCGCGCTCGTCGACACGATGTTGACCGTTCCGGCTACGCTGGATTTTGAGCAGGCGTTGCGGAAGGAGGAAGGGATTGCCTGCATCGCCGAGATCAAAAAGGCCTCGCCGTCCAAAGGGATCATTGCCAAAAATTTTGTTCCGTCGAAAATCGCCCGCGAATACAAAGAAGGAGGAGCCTCCGCCATTTCGGTATTGACGGATGAAAAATATTTTCACGGCCGGGCGGAATACGTTCTGGCGGCAAAAAGTGCCTCGGCGCTTCCTATCCTGCGAAAAGACTTTATCATCGACGAATATCAGATTTATGAATCCCGCGTGATCGGCGCCGATGCCGTGTTGCTGATCGTCTCTGCGTTGACCGACGTGCAGCTCCGCTCATTCCTTGCCACGGCGGACGACCTGTCGCTCGCCGCGCTCGTGGAATGCCATTCCAAAGAGGAGATCGAACGGGCGGTCGATGCGGAAGCGCGCATCATCGGCATCAATAACCGTGATCTCCGGTCGTTTCACGTTTCGGTCGATCTTTCCTTAATGCTCAAAAATTTTATTCCGAATCATTGTATCACCGTCAGTGAAAGCGGGATCAAAAATTATAATACGGTCGAACGGCTGGCGCAGGCGGGGTTTGATGCGGTGTTGGTGGGGGAACATTTGATGACACAAACGGACCGGCGAGCGGCGCTGCGCGATCTGATCGGTCGCAAAGAGGCGGCACGATGAGTCCGTATTTCATCAAGATCTGCGGTATTACGGATGCTGCGGATGCCCGTGCTGCCGTCGATGCGGGAGCAACGGCCATCGGACTGAATTTTTACCGAGAAAGCAAGCGGTTTGTGGACCCGGCCGCGGCGCGGACGATCGCCGATGCCGTGCGGGGAAAGGCCGCGATCGTCGGCGTCTTCGTCAATGAACAGTACGACGCTGTCCGTGCAATCGCCGCCTCCGTCAAGCTGACCTATTGTCAATTCCACGGGGATGAACCGGCGGAGATGATCAATCGTTTCCCGAATGCCATCAAATCGTTCCGCGTGAATCAATCACTCCGCGACGTACACTTCGACGATTACCGGAGCACCGCATTTTTATTGGATGCGTACGACGAGCGGGAATTCGGCGGAACGGGAAAAAAATTCAACTGGCTGCTGGCACGGGAGGCAAACGATTTCGGCAGGATCATCCTTGCGGGCGGTTTAACCGCCGGGAATGTCCGGGAGGCGATTGAGACCGCCGCACCGTGGGGTGTGGATGTGAGCAGCGGCGTCGAATCCTCTCCCGGGAAAAAAGACCACGACGCCATGCGGCAGTTCATAACGGCCGCACGGGAATCATTGGAACTGAATTTGGAACGATCATGAACGGACCGACCACGACACCGTATCCTGCCGTACCGGACGAACGAGGACATTTCGGCGATTTCGGCGGACGTTATATTCCCGAAACGCTGCTGCCGGCGTCGATGGAATTGACCGAATGGTATGAGCGGCTGAAAAATGACGAGTCGTTTCAGAAGGAGTTCCGTTACTATCTGAAATATTTTGTCGGCCGCGAAACGCCGTTGTTCTATGCCGAACGATTGTCCCGTCATGCGGGCGGCGCGAAGATCTATCTCAAGCGGGAAGATCTCTGTCACACCGGCGCGCATAAAATCAATAATACTATCGGTCAGATTCTGATCGCTCAGCGAATGGGGAAGAAGCGCATTATCGCCGAAACCGGCGCAGGACAGCATGGAGTTGCTACGGCGACCGTCTGTGCGTTGTTCGGCGTTCAGTGCGTCGTGTATATGGGCGTGGAAGATATGGAGCGGCAAGCACCGAACGTCTATCGGATGAAACTGCTCGGTGCCGATGTCCGGCCGGTATCATCGGGAAGTAAAACTTTAAAAGATGCCACGAGCGAAGCGATCCGCGACTGGGTCACCAATGTGAACGATACGTTTTACATCATCGGTTCAGTCGTGGGGATGCATCCCTATCCGATGATGGTGCGCGATTTTCAATCGGTAATCGGAACGGAAACACGGCAGCAGATCCGGGAGGCCGAAGGGAAACTGCCCGATGCGGTCATCGCCTGTGTCGGCGGTGGGAGCAACGCGATGGGAATGTTTTATCCGTTCTTGAACGATGTTCCCTCTGTGCGGTTGTTCGGCGTGGAGGCGGCGGGTTTGGGACTGGAATCCGGAAAACATTCGGCCGCCCTCGCAAGAGGGAGCAAAGGAGTCTTGCACGGTTCGATGCAGTACCTGCTGCAAAACGAGCAGGGCCAAGTGGAGATTGCCCATTCGATTTCGGCGGGGTTGGACTATCCCGGTGTCGGTCCGGAGCATTGTTTTTTGAAGGATAACGGGTACGTCGAATATGTTTCGATCACCGATACCGAAGCGTTGGAGGCACTGCAACTGCTGGCAAAAAAAGAAGGAATCATTCCGGCGTTGGAATCCGCCCATGCGGTTGCGTATGCGGTAAAAAAGGCGTCGAAAATGGACACCAATGCCGTGGTGGTAGTGAACCTTTCCGGACGCGGCGACAAAGATCTCGGTACGGTGATGAAAGAATTGACATTGTAACAACATGAAACTTTCGATCATCATCACATCGTGGAACACCCGTGATCTGCTCCGGGCCTGTCTTCGTTCAATCGAACGGTATCCTTCCCGTGCACCGTTCGAAGTGATCGTCGTCGACAATGCTTCCGTCGACCGGTCCGCCGACATGGTCGAGAAGGAATTTCCGTCGGTCCGTCTGATCAAACATCCGGAAAACTCGGGTTACGCCGGCGGGAACAATATCGGATATGCCGTCTCCCGCGGCGAATTAATCCTGCTGTTGGGAAGCGACACCGAGGTGCGCGACGGATCGATCGATCGGATGACGGAGTATTTGGACCGGTATCCCGCAACGGGAGCTGTCTGCTGCCGTCTGGAAACGCCGGACGGGCAACTGCAGCGATCCTGCAAACGTTTTCCGACACCGCTGAACGCCGTGGCGACTTATTGTTCGCTGCATTTTTTGAACCGGCGATATCTTATGACCGATTTCGACCATACGACACTCCGAGAGATCGATCAACCCGATGCGACGTGCATCATGTTGCG
This sequence comes from uncultured Chitinophagaceae bacterium, assembly GCA_964603685.1. Lineage (GTDB taxonomy): Bacteria > Bacteroidota > Ignavibacteria > UBA10030 > UBA8401 > UBA8401. Next base: position 2,757 of record CAZRWF010000007.1, on the reverse strand, counting down.
ACGGGAGACGATCGGCGGTGCGGCCATCTTTGACGAACGTTTTACGATTCTGTATAATGACGTCGATCTTTGCCAGAGGATCAAAAAAGCGGGACGCACCATCGTGTTCCTTCCCGATGCGACAGTGGTTCATCACGGAAGTCAAAGCACGAAACAGGCGCCGCCGGAATTGCGGCTGGTGATGTACCGGAACATTTTGTTGTATTTCCAATCGTATTTCGGAGCGTACACCCGGCTGTTTCTGACGCCGATCCTGATGGTCCGTTTTCTTATTGCTGCCCGCAGTGCCTCTGCCCTTAAATTATTGAGAGTGTCATGATCGGTGAATCGATCCGCAATACGGTGTTCCGCGATACGGCGAATTATTACCATTCCATGCCGGAACATCTGATCGCCCGGCAGTTGATGCGCTTTATCAAGAGGCATGCCGGAACATCGATTCTGGACCTCGGTTGTGCGACCGGAAATTATTCCGCCGCCCTTCAGCGTTTGGGTTATACCGTCAAAGGAGCCGATGTGAATCCGTCATACGTCGCTACGGCGCGGCAGCGCGGCGTTGACGCCGTGGTGATCGACGGCGCCGTCCCCTTTCCCGACAAATCGTTTGATACCGTCATCTGCTTCGAAGTGATCGAACACGTGCAGGATATCTCCCTGCTGCTTTCCGAAGCCCGCCGCCTTGCCCGGAAAAACGTGCTGTTGACAACGCCGAATTCGGAAGATGTCGAACTGCTCATTCGCGAAGGATTGTTGTACGAACATTTCGCCGAGCTCGATCACAAAAATTTTTTCACCCGGTCGACATTGTCAGAGGCGCTGCGGCCGTTTTTCCGGACGGTCACGGTCGTCAAGGGGGACGGGATCAACCCGTTTGCGTTGATCGGATTTGCGCCGTTGCGGTTGTTCGGCAAGGCGCTCACGAAACTCGGTCTTCTCCGGCCGCGATACCATTTCCGGCTCTTTGCCGTCTGCTCAACGGTAGAATGATGGAATCGATCAAAAAATTTTTTTCCGGCGGCAGCGAACGGAGCGTACGGGCGAAACGGAACATCGCCGCGTCCCTGCTGATCCGCGGAGTGGCGATGGTGCTGGGATTGTTCCTTGTTCCGCTCACGTTGCGCACGGTGTCGGTTTCCGAATACGGCCTCTGGCTCACCATTGCTTCCTTCATCGGCTGGTTTTCGTTTTTTGATATCGGACTGGGGAATGGACTTCGCAACAAATTGACGGAAGCACTGGCCAAAAACGACCGGGTTCTTGCCCGGGAATATGTCAGTACAACGTACGCCGTGTTGGGATCGATCGCAGGAATGCTTCTTCTTCTTTTCGCGGCCGTACAATGGTATGTGCCGTGGGACCGAGTGTTCAATGCCTCACCGGAGGCGGCGCCGGTGCTTCCGATAGTCGTACCGATCGTTTTTGTGCTGTTTATGATCCAAATGGTGGTACAATTGATCACCACCGTGTTGTTGGCCGATCAGCGGCCGGCGATGACGAATCTGATCGGTCTGTTGGGAAGTGTACTGACAGTGATCGGCATCGTGCTAGTGGATCGATGGAATGCCGGATCGGTGTTAACTCTCGGTATCGTCTTCATGGCGTCGCCGGTGGTGATTTTGGCCGGTTTTCATACCGTGTTATTTGTATCGCGGTATAAAGAGATCGCTCCGAAATTCCGGAGTGTGCGGATTTCACTGGTGCGGACTCTTGCCTCCCTCGGCGCACAATTTTTTGTGATCCAAATAGCGGTGGTGATCCTGTTCTCCACCAGTAATATGATCATCATCCACTACTTCGGCCCGGCAGACGTGACGGCATATAACATCGCCTTCAAATATTTTAACATCGTCACAGCATTGTTCGTCTTGGTGGCGACGCCGTTCTGGTCCGCCATTACCGACGCGTTCCACAAGGAGGATGACCAATGGATCCGACGGTCGATTAAAAAACTAACCATGGTATGGGGTGCGGCGAGCGTCGGTGCGGTGGGGATGCTGCTGGTCTCGCCGCTGATGTACCGTCTGTGGGTGGGGGAATCGGTGACGGTCCCTTTCGAAATCTCGGCATGGATGACTCTGTTGGTCATTCTCACCAACTGGAACTCCATATTTGCAATGTTCTTGAACGGGACGGGAAAAATTCGTCTGCAGTTATATAGCGCGGTAGTTGTCTGTATCATAAACATTCCTCTCTCTATCGGATTGTTGTCGGTATTCGGAATCTCCGGCGTGATCATCTCCGGAGTGATCTGTGTCGGTTTCGGTTCGGTCTGGGCGCCGATCCAATATCATAAGATCATCAATAAAACAGCGACAGGCGTGTGGGCGCAATGACATGTACAGTATGCGGTGAGCGGACAGTCGAACGATTTTCGGCCCGCATCATCAAAAAATATACCGTCCGGTATTACGAATGCTCGGCATGTGCATTCGTGCAAACGGAAGAACCGTTCTGGCTGCCGGAAGCGTACGCCCGGCCGATGAATGTGACCGATACCGGCATCCTTCAGCGGAATCTCATGCTGCGCGACATTACCGCTCCGATGATCTATTTCTTTTTTGACCGCTCCAAATCCTTTCTCGATTATGCGGGAGGGTACGGCGTGTTCACGAGAATGATGCGGGATATCGGATTCAATTTTTTATGGACCGATCCGTATACCAAAAATCTATTTGCACAGGGATTTGAATATTCTCCGGAGAGTCCGGTCGAGATGATGACTGCGTTCGAAGTGTTTGAACATTTTTCCGATCCGAT
>CAZRWF010000006.1:0-68755 GCA_964603685.1 uncultured Chitinophagaceae bacterium | reverse complement strand
GCCGATGGTGATGATCGCATCCAATCCCCATCCTTTGTAATGTTTTAAGACGCGCTGCGATGCATCGACGATCTCCACGCCGTTCATCCCTTCGGTGGGATAATGGAATGGGTCCCCTTTGTTGGAGGTGCCGAGAATCGTCCCCCCTTCGCTGATGATTCCGGCAATATCGTCGCGGGAAATCTCCCGCATTTTTCCTTCGACAAATCCTTCGAAACCGTCTTCAATACCGACCACGGTCAGGCCGTAATCATTCATCGCCGGTTTTGCGACGCCGCGGATCACCGCGTTCAAACCGGGACAATCGCCTCCTCCGGTCAGTATTCCCAGACGTTTTATTTTTTTTGGTGTCATAATTTCAGTTTTTTCTCCGGTATAAGCGGACTAATGTACGGATAATTGCCACATCTTAAAAGTGATTTTTTGACGCCGCTCGCACTCCCCACTCAAGAATTTGCTGATTGTGGAGCGACGAAACGATCGAGATCGCCGGCGGACGCCCTTCGAGAATGGCAGAGGAAAATTCTTCGATCTCCGCCGTATAAAGATTCGGCACATACACTTTTTCGGTTTCCACCCTCCGCACCTGACCGTTTTCGCCGTACGTGATCTTTAATTCCGTCTCGGTGTTGCTGGGGGTAAAATAGTACGCGGAGAGACTCCCCCGTTTCCCGTTCACTTCAAGGTATGTTTGACGGTACGACGATTCATAGGAGGTATGAATGGATGCCATGGCACCGCGCGAAAACGCAATCGACAGAAGATTCGTCCGTTCGACGCTGCCGGATTCCGGTCCGGGATTCATAATGCTGTGAACGGCTACGGCGGTATCGTCGTTCAAAATGAAGCGAAGGGCATCCAAGCAATGGATGCCGATGTCGAACAGCGGTCCCGCTCCCGCGATTTTTTTATCCAGTACCCATTGCCGTGTGGAGACGGAAGCATCATAGACAAATTGTGCGTGGGCGGCAGTCACATCGCCGATGCTGCCGGTGTGGACCAGTTCTTTTATTCGTTTTAACAACGGCGAGAATCGCAGCATGTGCCCCACCATCAACTGCACGCCGTTTCGACGGCACGTGTCGGCCATGCTGTTCGCTTCGTCCATCGAGACCGCCATCGGTTTTTCCACCAGCACATGTTTTTTGGCCGCGGCGGCAAGAAGGGTCTCCCGGCAATGTTCGGAGTTTGCGGAAACGATAAAAACGGCATCGACCTCCGGCGACGAAACAAGCGCTTCCACAGAATCAAAATAAAAAGGGACTCCGTGCTCCTGTGCTTTCCACTTTGCCATCTCCGGCGAGCGTTTTTGAATCGCCGTCAATTCGGCATTCGCGGAAGCACGCAGAGCGGGCATGATGGCCCGCTCTGCAAACGATCCGAATCCGATGATGCCGTACCGAATTTTTTTCATAGTTTCACTGTACGCCGAACGCCATTGCGATTATTTCGACGCTACTTTCGCCGTAAATTTTTCCACTTTGTTTTGAACGGGAGGAATGGTCTTTAAATAACGAAAGATCGATTTCAGATCCCCTTCGGTCATGCCGGAATATAACATCCACGGCATGGCCGTATTAAATTCACCGGCGGGAACGATCTTGTTTTTCCAGACCGTATCCTGATACGATCGGAACCTCGTCAGGAACATCTCTTCGGTCCACAAACCGATCCCGGTTTCATGATCCTGCGTGATGTTTGCGGAGCGGACGATGTCCCCCGTCATCGGGTGACGGAATTCGAAACCTCCCGCGAGATATTTTCCGGGAATCGGTTCGCCTTTGTCCATGGGCGTATGACAATCGGTGCAGCCGGCAATCGTGAAGACATATTCGCCGTATTTCAGCGTGTCGCTCGGATCCGGTTTCACCATCGGTGCCGCTTCGGTCGGAATCGTCTTTACGATGATGTTCATCGGGAAATTCAACTGTGCGGCGGGATATGTCCCTTCCTTCGGTTCCAGCGTGCGGATGTATGCGATGATCGATTTGACATCTTCCGGATCCATTTTTCCGTACGCCAGGTACGGCATCATGGGGAACATCGCGCGTCCGTCCCGCGTTACGCCGGTCGTGATCAAACGGTAAAGTTCTCCGTCCGTATAATTTTTGAGGTAGGTGGGCGTGATGTTCTGTGCGTAGATCGTTCCCGGCATTCCGGCAACTTCTTCGTCGAATTTATCCCCTCCTTGGCCTTCCGTCCCTTCCATCACCGGTCCGGCGAACTTCGTCCAATCGCGGCGCGAATGACAATCGATACATCCGCTGACGTTCGTAGCGAGATATTTCCCGCGTGCGAGCCGTTCGGGTGTCGCTTCCACCGTTAATTCTTTCGCCGGTGCCACATTCGGAAACGCCATGGACAAATAGCCGATCATGGCCGCAATCAGCACAACGATTCCCCCCAGGACAAATCCCCCGATTTTTAAGAATTTTTTCATTGGAACTCCCGTGATGGTGATGAAAATTGTGGGATAAAATAGAAATATTTTCTTGATTGTCAAACCAATTGCGAGGTATCTTGCATCATGAAAATTTCATGGTACATCCTGAAACGGCACGCTTCCCCGTTCTTCGGATCGTTCCTCTTCCTGATGTCGGTCTTCATCCTGCAATTCGTCATGAAGTTCATGGATCAGCTCGTCGGCAAGGGGCTTAGCGGGGCGGTGATTGCGGAATTGATGCTGCTGAACCTTGCGTGGATGGTGGTGCTCGCCGTGCCGATGGCGGTGCTGGTGGCAACGTTGATGGCCTTCGGCGCGATGTCATCCACCAACGAAGTGACCGCCATGAAAGCGAGCGGGATGAGTTTATACCGGATGATGTTTCCGGTTGCCGTCGCTGCCCTCATCGTCACATGGCTGATGATCGAATTCAACAACAAGGTCCTTCCCGAAGCGAACCACCGTTCGAAAACATTGACGATCGATATCCGGCAAAAAAAACCGACCTTAACGCTCGTCCCCGGATTATTCAATCAAGACATGACCGGCTACAGCATGCTGGTCCGCAAAACGTTCGAGGAGTCCAACGAACTTGAAGGGGTGACGATTTACAACCATACCGACCCCGGGAAAAATACGGTGATTACCGCCAAACGCGGTTCCCTTTCGTTCTCCAGTGATTATAAAAAATTGGTGATGGACCTGTACGACGGGGAAATCCATGAAGTGGATCACAGCAAACCGAATTTGTACCGCATCGTCAAATTTGAACGGCAGCGGATCACGACACAATCCGAAGGTTTCGATTTCGAACGTTCCGCGGTGGACAAGTTTTCCCGCGGCGACCGGGAATTAAGTTCCGCCGAGATGAGGTACATGGTGGACAGTCTGAACGGATTAACCCGTGCAATTGAGGCCCGGATCGCCGGTTACGGTGCGGCACTGCACGAAAAATTGTTCAACGGATCGGTCCCGCCGGACGCCGCCGCACGCGATTTTTGGCGCAATTTGGAGCAATATACCGACATGAAAAGCCAGATGATGTTCTACCGGAACAACATCGAAGCGGATCTCGCGAACATTCAATACCAGCAGAAACAAGTGCGCGAGTATCTGGTGGAGATCCATAAAAAATACTCCATCCCGGTCGCCTGTTTTGTCTTCATCCTCGTCGGTGCGCCGCTCGGCATTATGGCACGGCGCGGCGGTTTCGGCATCGCCGCATCGCTCAGTCTCGGATTTTTCCTGCTGTATTGGTCCTCCCTGATCGGCGGCGAAAAACTCGCCGACCGGCAGATCATCGAGCCGTGGATCGGCATGTGGGGAGCGAATCTGTTCATCGGATTGCTCGGCGTTATTCTGACCAACAAGGTCGCGAAAGAGAATATTGAATTGAACTTCGACTGGTGGAGACGATTCGTTCCGAAATGGGTGATTGAAAAATTATTCCGATGAAACTTCTCGACAAATATATTCTCAAACAGTTCATCCTGACCGCCCTGTTCGGCCTGATTACCTTTATGATGATCTTCGTGATCATCGACCTCATGGAAAACCTCGATGATTTCCTCGACAACAACGTTCCGAACGAAATTATCACGCAATATTACGTCGCGTTCCTGCCGGAGATCATCAAACTGATGACCCCGGTGGCCGTGTTGCTTGCGAGTCTTTTTACGACCGGAAAACTCGCCGGTCAAAACGAATTAACCGCCATGAAGGCGGGCGGAATGAGTATCTACCGATACATGTTCCCCATCGTTCTCGTGGCGCTTGCGGTGAGCGGCGTGTCGGTCTATTTTAACGGATGGATCGTGCCGTTCGCAAACCAACAGAAATTTGCGATAGAACGTCGGTATCTGAATAAAAATCTCGAATCCTCCGCCCGGACCAATATCTATCTGCAGGACGGCACGCGACGGATCGTCTACATCGCCTTCTTCGACAGACTGAGCGGCAACGGCACGCGCACCTCCGTCCAGGAATTCAGCGATACCAGTCTCATCACCATGTCCCGTCGGTGGGACGGATTACAATTTACGTGGGACAGTACGGCGCACCGGTGGACGATGCGGTATGGCAAAGAGAGGATCATAACCGGCGGCGGCGAACAGGTCCGTTCGTTTGATTCCTATACGTTCGACGATCTCACGTTTTCTCCGAAGGATATCGTCAAAAAAGTAGAGCGGCCGGAAGAGATGAATTATACAGAACTGGAGGAGTTTATCCGCCGGCAGCAAAGCAGCGGCAACGACGTGGCGCGGTGGCTGGTGGATTATCACGGCAAGATCGCGTTCCCGTTCGCCAGCGTGATCGTGGTGTTGTTCGGGATTCCGTTTTCGTTCGGGAAAAGAAAAGGGGGAATTGCGCTGCAGGTGGGAATTTCCGCCGCGGTCGTCTTCATTTACATGGTCTTTATGAAGATCAGCAACGTGTTCGGCTATAACGGCGACATCGATCCGCTGCTGACCGCATGGCTGGCGAACATCATCTTCTTTGTCGCCGGCGTCGTCAACATCATTCGCATCAATAAATAAAACTCAGAACCCGACCGAAAGCGACACGGCGGAACGGAGCCGTTTTCCTTCCGGTGTGTCGTCCGGAACGATCCGCAACGACGCGGAGAATTGTTTATTGAAGTTTTTCGTGGAGAGAAACGCATCCACCGCACTGGCAACGTGATTGATCACCAGTACGCTCACCGCAAAACTCGCCGCATAATAATAGTCGTTCGCTTTTCCCCGCTCTTCCGCATAATCCTTCAATTGCTGCGGAATCATATTATCGGTCACGCCGCCGTCGGAATCGGGAATCCCGTCATTATTGACGTCCGGATACGTATCCCATCCGAATTTGAACTGGTGATATTTTCCGATCAATTCATAATACTGCTGGGACCGGAATTCCGGCAGCGTGTGCGAAAATCCTTCCTTATGCGCACCGTAATCCCCCCGTTCCCATGCATTGATCTGTGAAAAATCGAATGCCGACACTTTCGCATAATCCATCGCTTGGGGAAGGTTCGGCCCGTAATCGGCGACGCCGTGCCGTTCGATCCACCGGGCATAGCGGAGCGGACTCCAATGTGCTTCTGCGTATTGCTGAAATTCCGCCGTCTTTTTATCCCCGCGATCATCATTTATCATCGCGTACGCGATCAACGCCACCTCCGCGCCGAAAAAGAGGAGCGATTTGGTATACCGTTCCGCGGCCCATTGTCCGGCACCCGGAACGGCCAGCGAATACAATCCATTCATTAGCGGTGATTGGTACCGCGCATCGTCGATCACGGAAACGGAGAGCATCGACACCGAATCCGTCCGAGCGGCGAGAAGATCAATCCTGAAATTTCCGGTCAACCGGTGCTCCCCCGCCCTCCCGAACGCGCCGGCGATCGCCAGCAGCAGCACAATCCTAATGGCCATCGAATCCCCTCCTCAAACGTTGAATGTCGTTGCTGAAATCGAAACCGAACAGGATGCCGAAATAAAAACGCCACTCGTTTCCGTACGTCGCCGAAACATTTCTCCGATTGTATGTAAAGCGATCCAATCCGTACGTGCCGTTAAAAAAAATCCGCGTCGGATAGGCATACCAGGAAAATGCTTCCAGCCGAAGTTCGAATCCGGCATCTTTTTTGAAATCCCGAATGTTCGGATCCCCGCTCCACGCATTGCCGATGTCCGCATGCAGTTCGCCGTACAATCGGTGGAAATGGATCTGAAACAGCCGGAATCCGATCTCGTCCCACAATGGAAACCGGTACGCCACATTCAGAGCGGCAATCTCATTCCCGCTGATGGAATAGAAGGGATAGCCTTTCATGCCGACCAAACCGCCGGCGTAAAAATCGAAGAAGTCGGGAAGTTCGGGACCAAAAATTGTTCCCGCCCGCAGCGTAAATGAGAGTGTATGCGTCAGCCACGGCAGGGCAAAATGTTCCGTGTGACGGATCTCGGCCCGGTGGATAGTATACGGGAGCAATTTTAACTTTATGCCGGTCTCGGTCGCCTCGAATTCCGACGCGCCGGTGGAATCTTCCGAGACAAATTCGGCGAATTCATTATCCAGCCGGAATGAAAATCTCCGTCCAACGGGATTGATTTCCATCGTGCGTGCAGGAAGGACGCCGTTCACTTCGTATTGGAGCGAAAAGTTCTTTCCGGTGAAGTACGTTTCCGAAGAGGCCGGGACGAGCAGCGAGCTGCTTTTCACCAGGAAGGAGCTGAGAGCGCTGCTGTATTGACTGTACGTGAATCCGAGCGTCAGTTTATCGAACGGTCCGAACAGATGCTGTTTCAGGAACAGATCGAATTCGAACAGGCTGTAGGTGACATCCGCCGTGGTTTCTTCGAATTGTTCCACGATCGTCAATGTCTCGTTCGTCCTTTTGCGGGAGACGCTGTACACTTCTAAAGAGAGCGTGGGATACCATCCCGCTTGATGAAAGAGCGGCAGGCGGTCCCGGTATTCGAAAATAACAAAAAGATCACGTTCGAAGAGATGATTGATCGCTGCGCCGCCGAACATACTGAACTTCCCGACCATATCCGACGAAAGGAAATACAATCCCGGTTTCAGGAAATCGATTCCGCTGCTTTTCGTATTGTAATTGTCGATCCGGAGAAACGGAATGATCGAAACGCTGGAGTAGACATTTTTGTACGGACGACTCTCCCCCGTCCATCCTGTCCGGTGATCGTATGCCCGTAACCGTTGAAAATCAAATTGATTCCTCGGCAGCGACGGATCATCGATGCTCAGCGGTGGGCGCCGGACCGATCCGGGATCAAGATACCGTTTGTCCGCAAAATCCCCCGGCACCGATTTTTCCATATACCGTATTTTATATCCGCTCGACGTGTAGGCGGCGAAGGTCATCTCCCCTTTGTTGTTCACGTTCGGCATAAAGGCGCCGCCGAGCACATTCGTCACTTGCAGGGAAGTTTGCTGCGCGATGACGTACCGATAGATATTATGAATCCCGGTGACATCGGAAGAAAAGTAAATATGCAAACCGTCGGGAGCATAATACGGATTCCGCTCATCCGCTTCGGTGTTCACGATGAACCACTGGTTTCCGGATCGGATGTCCACCGCCGCGATATCCTGTCCGTCGCCGACCGAATATCCGAAGACGATGGAACTTCCGTACGGGGACCATTTCGGAAGGTACACCTGCTCGCCGTCGGTGTTATTGGTGATCTGCTGCCGCTCATTGCCGAGGGTGTCGGAGATCATGATATTGCCTGTTCCGTCTTTCGAGACAACAAAACAGAGCCGTTTCCCGTCGAACGAAAGGGAAGGATTCATCGCGCGAAGACCGTGGGTCAGCCGTGTCTCTTCGCCCGAGGCCACATCCACCGAATAAAGATCGGACAATTCCGAACCGTTCGGATTATCGTGCGTGATCTTGGAATAATAAATTTTGGAACCGTCCTTGGACCACGACAACGACGAGCGGACGCCGCTGATGATCATTTTTTCCTCTTTGGTGGCGCGGTCGTATACGTACAAGGAGGATTGGCCGAAATAATCTGCTTGTTTGTTGGATGTATAGGCGATCTTCCGGTTATCGGGAGAAAAGACCGGAGAAAAATTCCCGAACCCTTCGGAGGCGATCTCCTCCCCTTCCACACGGTGTGGAAGGATCGGTGCAACGCGCCGTTGATAATCGTTCGTGACAAACTCCTTCCACTCCGCATATACGGTCTCGCCCGATTTGCCGACCGTTTTTTCGATTGCCTGGTCGATGGTGACGATGCCGAGTCCCGACAGATTTTTTGCGATCGCCGGAATGACATCCTGACCGTATGTGTTGGAAAGATATTTCGTCAGCGCGAATCCGGCATTGTAAGACGATTCGTTGCCGAGCGACGTTTTCCCGAAAACGCTCATTTCGGACCACGAAAGCATGTTACTGTCCAACACGTACGAACGGAGGATCATATCGCGGTGTGAATCCCAAAAATCGTAACTCAGTTCGGGCCGGTTGTATTGCGCCACGCCTTCTGCAAACCAGCTCGGCAGCACGAATCCGGAGAACGGGTAGGAAACGACCGTGTTCGGATAGCCGTAGAGAACATCCTGCCGGCGTTCTTCCTCATAATTGAGCCATTGCAGATAGACGCCGGGAAACCGGCGGCCGAATTTCATTTGCGATTGGATCTGAATGATGTGAGTAAATTCATGCGTGATCACATTCCGCAGCCAGTGATGCGTTCCGCGCAGGTCGAAGTCAAGCGCGGGCGCCCAAATTTCGATCTTGTTGTCGTAAAAATAGGCGGCCCCGTTGGAATAGTCATCGTAATCTTTGATCACGAAACTGATTTTGTGGTCCGGTTCGTGTTGATACAATGTTGTCACCGGACCGTAAATGTCTTCAGCGATCGTACCGATCACCCGCGCTGTCCGCTCCGCTCCGTCGTGGAAATGGATCAAAAAATGTTCCGTTTCGATCGTCCGCCAGTTTAATTCGCCGTGGTTGTAATGATTCTCTTCTTGAGCGAAGACCATTGCCGCACCGGCACAGAGCAATATCAATAAAGATCGGAAATTCGAAGATCGCATCATCAATTTTCAGTCGTAAAATAATATGAGGAACCGGCATTCATCAGGCTGTTCCCTATCTTCGATTTGACCGAAGTATTGAATGTTACGGCGTACTGCGTATTCGGTGCGAGAGCAGAATCTGGCCGAAAGGTCATTCGTCGGAAACTACTGGAGAAGCTGAATTTACCCGCCACGGAGGGTTGGATCGTTATTCCTCCGGCGACCGTTGAAGTGTCGACCGGTGCATTAAATCGTACATCGATATTGGAATATCGCGATACCGATCCATTATAATTATACGGCAAAAATTCGACGATGCGAAATCCTTCTGTCGTGAAGGAGAAGGTTACTTTGGAAGACAACATTTGACCGCTGGTGGAGCGCAAAGTGGAATCGACGGTGACGGTATACTTCGTTTGTTCCTTGTACGGTTCGGTTGGACGGAAATAAAAATACGATGCACCGGAATACGCTTCGAACGTTCCGGCGATGGCCGGAGTGATGGTGACGAGATTGGAGAGATTCACCGTATTTATCAATCCGTTGAAATTGACATAGATGTATTGGGTCAACGATACGGAGGTCGAATTATTAGAGGGACTGGTGTAATCGATCCGGAAATCGCCGGATTTAAACTGAAAACTATACGGTGCCGTTAATGCGTTTCCGTCTATATCTTTCACCGTCGTGGGAACCGTCACGGTATACATCGTTCCGGATTGGTATCCATTGCTCGAATAGAAATAGACCGAATTCCGCAATGATCCGCTGATTAACCAGTTTCCGACCACCGCCGGAGCGATAGAAATTTTGGAGAGAATCGATTCGTCAACTTCGCTGTTAAATTGTATCGAAATGGTGCTATTTCCCGAAGATAAACTGTCTTTCGGTGTCGACGAGACAACGCGGAACTCCGATTCTTTGGTAAAGGAAAATGTAAACGGCGATGTCAGCGTATACCCGTGCATATCTTTCACTTCCTGCGAAACAGTGATGGTATACTTTTTACCGAGTCGGTACGGCAGATATCTTCCACTCACGGCGTCTCTGATCATAAATTGATACAACCCGGTGGTCGAGGATGAAGTATACAGTTCCGCCACGACCGGAACATCAAAACCGGTGACGGTGATCAATTTATTGAGGGTGGAATATGATATGGACATTACTTTATTGAATTGCAGAATAAAATGCGGTGGTGTGTAATTTCCGGACGGATTAAAATCCTGAAAGGAACCGGTGCTGTTATTCGCGGGATAGGTATAAATGACCGCCGGCCGGATATTCGGATCATACAAACTTCCCATACCCTCAGTGACAATGAAATTTTCTTTTTCACATCCGGTAAGAGCAAATATCAGAATACTCGATAACAGGGACATCTTTTTCATAAAGACCTCCTGGTGGTATTTTTGACGTGATTATTTCACAACCGCAATCTTCACGATCTGACTCGCTTCTTCCCCTCCCGCGGCGGCGGTGATCTGCGCAAAGTAAATGCCGCTCTGCACATTCGAAACATTCCACGCGACTTCATTGTCCATTCCGCCGGAACCCGGACCGAAAAACCGGTCGACCAACTCTCCGGCGAGATTGACAACGGTAATGGTGACTGCTGCGGACTTCCCGAGATAGTACCGGATATTCGTCGTGCCGCCGTAGACCGGATTGGGCCAGTTATAGGCGAATTTTTTCGGAAGAAGTTCGGAGGACCGTTGCGCCGCCGCGGCGTTATTTTCCGCTGCGGAAGTGTTGGATGTATTTCCGAGAAATCCATTCCACACAATCCTGGCTGTATCAAACAATCCGGAAACGGTCCAAGAGTACGCCGACGAATCTTCGGACAAGGCGAATAATCGGTCGTTCGCGATCGCCGGCGAACCGGCAATGCCGCCGGTTTGCAGCGGAAAGCCGGAGATCAATTTCCCTTTTTCCGACACCGCGTACAGATGACCGTTCGTCGATCCGAAAATGATTGCCAGAGATGAGCTGTTTTTCATACCGACGATCACCGGAGTTCCGGTGACAGCTCCGCCGTCCAACACACGATACGGGAATGATTCAATCAATGTGCCGTTCACGTTGTATGCGGCGACGCCGTTGCTGGTACCGACGACGATGTCCAATGATCCGTCTCCATTCATATCTGCGAACGCCGGAGAGGAAACCGGACCGTTGTCGATCACCACATGGAATTTGCCGACGAGCGTTGCGGCATCGAAAATTCGAATATGGTGATCGGACGTTCTCACCGCCAGCAATTGCGGTTCCGTGGCACGCCACCGGAAAACCGAGAGGCCGGCGATATTCACTCCGTTCAGTTTTACTGCCGCACCGTTGGAATGTTTTACGGAATCACCCGACGCAGCGATCCATGCACCGTTCGGAAGAAGCGCGATGGAAGAGACAGCAGTCGAAAATGCCCGGGTGACACTCCTGCCGCTTGAGGCGTTCTGCTGTTCGACTGTGCCCGTGACCGTCCCATAATAGAATGTTCCATTCTGTGCAGCAAGCGGTGTCGTGACGGTGGAATCGGCGGTGAAGGAATGAATCACTGAATCCGCGGAATTGCGCAGCTCCACCCGGCTGCCAGCGGCGGTGGCCAGGATCGGACCGGTGACTGCGCCATAATTGTTCACGACAGCGGGAACGACGGTCGCCACTCCGATGACGCCCGAAGGAGATGAAGAGAACGGCAGCCAACGATCGGACAAAGCATAGAGAGTATCGCCATTCACCAGATAGATCTCCGCTGTTCCGTCATTGTTCCTGTCTGCCACGATCGGTTTGTGGTTCGGTTCGGCAAATCCACGCGAAAACTGCTTCACGGCGTTCAGTGCAGCCGTGCCGCTACCGATCACCGCATCGAATGTCATGCGGGACGATGATGCGGAAAAATTCCTTAACGTGATATGAGACCGTGCATTGGTATTGCTGAGCGAATTCGGGAGCGATTGTTCGGAAAATTCATTGCGATAATTCGGGAAAATGTTGCCGTTGAACCAGTAGTCGATCGGCGAACCATCTTCGCTGCCGGAGGCGGGATCACCGAATTCGTACGATTGTCCGATATCCTGCGACCCATCCGCCTCTTCCAGGTCCACCCCGCGGTGTTCCGGATCGGCATTGACCGAATTTGTCGGCCGGCGTTGTTCGATCACCGATTCATCGATGTGCCAAACGAGCGCTCCACCGCGGTAATTGTTGAACGCATTGATCACTCCCGGCAGGCTCCAATCCAATTCTTCCACATCCAATACCACGCCATAGACGCTGTCGATATTGGCGTTCTCGAAAAAGACCGTATCGGCGGCGAATGTTTTGGTAAAAATTTGCCCGTTCCACTTCATCGTCACCGTCTGTCCGTTCCCGTTCACATCGCGCTGCCGGTTTTCCACCAAAAAATATTCCTTGGCGCTGATCGGAATCTTATAAATGGTGTCGTTGCCCGTTGCGTGGAGGCCGGCAGCCGGAAGCGGCAGTGTGGCCGTAGAGGTAACGGTGATGGGAGTCGACCACCCCAAGGAAATTTTTTCCCACGCGCTCGGTTCAGGGGGTGCGATTCCGGAAAAACTGAAAATCGACTGTCCGTCCATCAATCCGAACCGGCCGATGCCGGACTTTCCCGTTTTAGTGTCGAACAAATCCGGAAGTCCGAGATAACTGCCGATGCTCGCGACCAGGAGTCCGTTGATGCCGAGTTTCAGCACAAAATCTCCGTTGATGCCCGGTATACGCCGCACTTCGGTTTCAGGAAGTACGACGGTGTTGGGGATGACCGCGGAGGAATTCGGAAGGACAAATCCGTTAAATCCGCCGCCGAGCACGGAACGGAACGACGACAAATTAAAGTACAAGGAGGGTATGTCGAGCGGTGTCGGGTCGTAACCGAGCACAGAGCGGAGATCGATATCCCGTCCGACGCCGGCATGAAAGATCGTGAACAGATCGTACGACTGGAACGGAAATCCCGGATACAGCGAGTCAGCCCCCTTCCATGCCTCTTCGATCATCGAAACGAGCGGAACGTTTGAATTCACCGGCGCATAATCCCGCATCTGTTTTTTCAGCGTGATCACCGATCCGAGCACCGTGGCGTGCAGATGTTGGCGGCCGTTGGACGCTTTGGAAAAATAATTTTTGGCAAAGATAAAATGATCGGCGAAATATGCGGAATCGTGCGGCGCGGCGTCAATGATCCTTTCACCGGTGTTGGAAAGATCGAACCGGCCGTTGCCGGACGTCCGGGTGTCGGTGTCCGTCTGAAACTGGACGAGGATTGCCAGGATCTTCACCGTGTCCGTCGATACCGTGGATCGCTCGGCGGCGCCCCCCGCCCGCAACGGATGAGAAAGTTGCTGGGCGGCAGCGAACGGAACGAACACGAGGGAGAACAGAACGATTAAAAAATTTTTCATACGATCAGGACGGTGAAAAAGGGCCGGCCGCCGCACCCGCGTGAACGGTGCGGCGTCGGTCGGGAACGATCAGAGCATTTCGTTCCACATGATCAGCAGCGTAAAGCGAAGGGTCTCGGACAAGGGGTGATTTTCTTCTTTGGATGAAATATAGCTGAAATCAAATCCATAGATATCGTACCGGAGTCCGGCGCCGAACGTCATAAAATTTCTGTTGCCGTTCATCGGATCTTCAAAGAAATATCCCATCCGCAGCGCCACCTTTTTGTCGTACCAATATTCGAGGCCGACCGATGTGTTGATGAATTTCAGGTTCTCGTCGAACGTGTTGCCGGTGAACGAGGTGATGATCGACTTCGGCAATTCGTGGGACGCACCGTTCGGTTCGCGGTAGACGAGCAGTTTGGCAAAGTCCAGCGCGATCGTCAGGCTGTTAAAATCATCCTTCATCGGAATGATTCCGAATCCCAGCCGCAGTTGTGTCGGCAGCGGATCGGCTTGCGCGGCGTCGATATAAGTCACTTTCGGACCGAGGTTGGTCACGTTCATTCCCACGCTGAAATGTTCGCCAATATCCTCATCCGCGAACGGGATCACGAAGGTTTTCGGCTTGTAGAGGAAACCGAAATCAAAACTGAAATCGTGCGCGATACCGGACCCTTTTTCCTGTGCCGTACCGATCGGCGAGAGACTGCTGTTAATGTACCGCAAGTTGATGCCGAGACCGAAATCTTCGGTCACTTGTGCACCGTAGCCGAGCGTAACAGCGAATTCGAATCCTTTAAACTTGTCGACCGCTTCCGGGCCTTTTTCCGTCGTCACGATGAATTCGCCGAGATTTAAATACGTGATGCTGGCGCCAAACGTGCCGCCGTATTCCGGAGCTTCCTGTTTGATGTTGAAATAGTCGTAAAAGAGATCGGACAGGTTGAATTGCGGCAACCAGTTGGAATGGGTGATGCTGACCTCTCCCCCTTTTTGGAACGCCAATCCGGCGGGATTCCAATGAATGGAAGCCGCATCGTCCGCAATGCCGGTGCCGGCTTCACCCATGCCGCTGGCGCGGGAATTGGGCGAAATCATTAAAAACGGAACGGCCGTCGATCCGGCCTGTGCCGACAGTTCCTGCGTCCATCCCAACACCAACACCGCACAACCCACCGCGCTCAACAACTTTTTCATCGTGAAACTCCTCAATGATTATTTATTGAATATAATTAATAAAGATCTTTCTTACCACTGTTGTTTCAGCGCACATCAGCGGACCACGGCCATTTTGCCGAGCGCTTCGCTCGTCAACGCACCGTCCGCCGTCGTGGCGATTACTTTATAGAAGTAAATGCCGTTGCCTACCTCATCGCCGTCGCCGTCCCGCCTGTCCCAGTCAATTTTCACGAACCGGTCGGTGACGACGGGACGCCGCAGTGTGTGGATCAGCCGTCCGGTAACGGTATAAATATGGATCGTCACGTCGATCGCGGAAGATTGATTGTGCTGAAACGTAAAACTCGTCGTGGTCGACACCGGATTCGGGAAGTTGAACACGTTATGAATCGACAACGATGATCCGGCCGCGACCGAAAAATAGGTTTCCGCCGCCGAAGAATTATTGTGTACATCCCAGGCGCGGACTTTCACGGAATGACTTCCCGGGGACAATTGCGACAACTGATATTCCGCTGTTCCTTCCTGGTAACTGTCGGTCTTCCCGCGGTAAAATTCGGTCAGGTCGACGCTTTTGGCGCTGCCATCCAGCCACGCTTCCAGCCGGTGGCCGATGCTGTTGGTGGAGGAATTGATGCCGCTGCTGTCGCGCAGGACGACGATCAGTTTCGGATTGTCGTTCACCAGATCGCCGGGACGAAACTTCGTGTCATTAAAAAAGATCGACAGTTCCGGTCCGACGGAATCTTTCACAACGGAAGGATTGGTCCCGCCGACGATGAAATTTTTCGTATACCCTCGACCGTCCGATTCATTATTGAAGAAATAGATGATGATTCTGCCGGCGAGATTCGTGTAGGAGATATCCTTCGGAACGATAAAGGTGGCGGTCAAACGGCCGTTGGTGACCGAAAGATCCCCTTTGTAGATCAGCGCACCGTCATCACGGTAATTTCCCGCCGTTCCCATGGTCGGAATATTTTTGATCCGGTCCGAATCGAACACGGTGAGCAGCGCCGAACCGGAAAATCCGTTCATGTGAGCGTTGACGGAATCGCGCACCGAAGCTTTGACGATGATCTTGTCGAGCGCCCGGAGCGTATCGGCTGCCGTACCGTCGGCCCTCAGGATGGTGTCGACGACGATGCTCCCTTCGGGAGCCGCGAGCCGGAGCGTCGGATCGCCGAGAAGAAAATATTTTCTTTTGTTGTCGAAGTCATTGGATAGATTTTTCGCCGCCAGAGTGGCATCCCCCAACCGCATCGTTTTCGCACCAACAAAGAGATTGGAGAGGAAATAACTGTTCAATTCCTGATTGTCCTGTGCAAACACAACCCGGGTCGCGCTTAAGACGCCGATGGCCCCGCCGCGCCGGTTGATGAGCGCCTCTTCGGCGGAACTTTGTTCCCCCGCCACTTCGAACCGTCCCCAATCGCAGGTAGCGGCGACAATAAAGGTCAGTTTATTTCCGTTGGACAATTGGTTCCGCACGTCGTCAATCGTAAAGACGTTTTCGTGGGCCCATACTTTGGGGTTCCCGTGACCGGCATAGTTGATCAGCACCGTACCGGCATTGATCTGATCGATGATCGCCTGACGCACATCAGGACGCCGCCGTCCGGAGGAAGAGAACGTAATCGGATACTCCTCCATGTAAATTTTCCGGATGGAAAAATTGGCCATCGACGGAATGGCGGCCATGGATTCCGCGTGATTAAAATTGAAATATTCATTCGGTTGATCGCTCGACCACAGATCGTCGGCAACGATCGTCAGCAGGTTCTTCCACAGGTCTTTCATCGGAGCCGATTCATAGTTGATAATCTTGTCGACGAGCAGTCGCGCTTCGTCCGCCGAACGCGGGGTGAGGCGGCCGTGTGCGATCACCACACTGAACGGCGCATTGCTGTCCACATACGAAAAATAATCCTCGTTGGCGTATGTTTCCAGCTTGTCGTTCGATTCCGACGTTTCGAACGTCGGCACCCATGAACGATCGTTTTTTTGAATCGACCGGAAATCATAACTGGCGTCGCCGAAGAAAAGAACGTATTTCGGCCGGACGGTCCAGTGATCGTAGGCGTGTTTCAGGAAATCCCGAACGGCCGACGGATCCGGCATGCCGATCCCGAATTCATTATAGATGGTGTCGACGTCAAAAACGGCTGTTGACAGACGCTTTGAACCCGGGAGCGATTCTTTGTGCCTCTTCAGGCGATCCGCCTCCGTACGAAAATCGTTATGCGTGATGATGAGGAATTCCGCACCGGCGAACGAATGCAGATCGGAATTGCCGATCCGCACGCCGGACACCGGTGTCCGGTAAGCGGACGGCGTGCCGGCCCAATACGTGTGGATCGTGCCGCTGCGGAGCGTGTCCTTCACGGAGAACGAACCCATTTGTTGATCGACGCTGTGCACGATCCGCCGCAACGAGCCGACGCGCGAAACCTCATAGACACGCAGATCGTTGGAGGAATATCCCGTCAAACCGAACTCGACAGTTCCGTTCGTGTCCGGTGAGGAGAAAAACAAAAGATCGTTCGATGCGGTTAACTGCTGCGGATAAAAGATCCGGAGATAGTCGAGATAACCGGTGGCGATCGTATTGTTCGTCTTATACGTAAACTTCACATTGCTTCGTTGGTCGGCAAGCGGAAGCGCAGCAGAAACAATCGTTTCGTACCGTGCGGCGTACGGCGACCAATAACTGTCGAGGTCGACCGGTCCGATCAAAGGATTTCCGAGTACCGTTCCCGATTCCTCCACGGAAAATTCCGTTGTCCCGTTGGAGCGGGAATAGACCGCGTACCGGTATGTGACGGTTGAGCCCGGTTGATATCCCGGCAACTTGGTGCTGACCACGCGCGACTCGTTGGGATTGATCGGCGCACTCGCCCATTCTTGACCGGATTGGAGAAAGTTGTATTTGTCCTCTTCGAAGAAGGCCTTTCCCGGAACCACCGTCACCCGTCCGCCGGTCGTGCCGGAAACGGAAACGACCGCTGCTTGTTGTACCGGAGCGGTTGTACCGATGCCGAGAAAATAATAATTGCTGAAGGTATACGGATTTGAATAGTGCGAAAATTGTTTTTGCACCGGATCATAATTCCAACCGGTGACTCCTTGTCCGTAAAAAAGAATGTAATCACCGTCATTAAACGCCGGATCGGGATTCGTGTTGACATAATCGACGGCGATCTGCGGAAGATCGGCCGGACGACCGGAGGAAATATCTTCGGGAATTTTACGGCCGTCCGCACCGAACACTTTAACGTCGGTCAACTGCAGTGCGGAGGGATCGAAACCCAGTGCCCGCAGATAGTTCGCATCTATCTTATAGATTGCCGGCTCGTTCACTTCCAATTTTGCCCACGATCCGGCAGCCCGGACGGAAGGAACGGCGGCTGTTTTCCGGAATGTGGTTCGTGCCGTCCACGCCTGCGATTGAGAGTAATTGATCACGGTGGAACGGAGCAACTCGTCCTCCTCTGCTGACCGCTGAGGCGCCGACGGCACGCCGAAATCGATCCTTATAACTAGCCGGGTGTACCGCCGAAGCGTCCGTGCGGCGGCGTTATATTGATAAGGAGCAATCACCAATTTACCGATCAGCCGTCCCCGGATGTTCGCCACCTCTTTCACCGTGGCCATCTGTTCCGGCACAAAGATGCCGCGCATGTCGAATGCCGGCCGATAGGAGGCACGCGACGCTCCGAGAGCATCGACGATCGTTATTTCCGGAACCGGCGCGAGATCGAACGATCCGATCGTTTCGTGATCCGCCGCCAAAACCGAAACACGATGTCCCGAATATGCCGGAAGGGCAACGGGGACCACGCGGACCTTCACCTCTTCCGCCCCGGGCCGATGATTCAACGATGAGACACCATGGTCAAATTGCGGAAGTTTGAACCGGGTTTCCCCCTCTGCGATCGTGCGAAATGCGGAATATCGCGGACGGAATTCTACCGTCAATCCTCCGGCATCGGAAGCGAGGATTTTCATATCGCCGGACATGTCATTCCATTGCGACAGCACCGTCGAAACGATCGCGAACAACGCTATGATCACGTGTTTGGCCATAAATAAAAAAACCGAACGGCAGGTTCAGGATCACCTTACGTTCGGTGCGATTGGTGAGCAGCCGGTATAAACGTTAAAGGTGTCAGTGTGAAAAACTGTGACGCAAAACCTTTAACAAAAACCTATACGGGAAGCTCCTTCAATGGGAATACAATACTCCTACAAATATAGAGAAGGCGAATTCGTTTGTCAACTATTTTTTCGGCCCCGACAGAAGCAGGCAGGATCACAACGGTCCTTCCGCCTTCTCTTCGTTTCGTCCGATATTCTATCATTCGATCATCGTCAATGATCGCGCGAGGTGATCCGATTTTTTCTTGCGATGCGGAATCACTTTCAGTAGATTAAAGGACACTCATGATTGTTTCACTATTATGTACCGGCCATGGCATATCGCCTCTTCTTCCTATTCCTTTTTTCCGCTATGATCAACGCACAACCATCCGTTCGATATACGTTATCCATGCCCGATCCTTCGTCACACTTGTTCGAGGTGGAAATGACAATCGACCGGTATCGGGCGTCAACGGTGGATGTACACATGGCAGCATGGCGGACCGGCCGGTATATGATGCTCGACTTTTCGGGCGGCGTGCAGCAATTTTCCGCCGTAAACGAACGACAGCAGCCGCTGAAATTCAAAAAGACCGACAAGGATACCTGGCGCATCGAAAAAGGTTCGGCCTCCTCCGTCATCATCCGGTATAAAGTCTACGCAAACGAATTTAACCTTCGCACTCGCGAATTAAATGCCGAACATGCCTTCGTCGATCCGTTGACGGTGTTTCTCTATGTGGACGATCTGAAAAACAATCCGCTGCGGTTGACGGTGAAACCGTTCGGCAACTGGAAAGTGACGACGGGATTGGAAGAAGTGCCGGGAGAACGTTTCACGTTTATGGCGCCGAATTTCGAATATTTCGGCGACTGTCCTCTCGAGATCGGCACACAGCAGGACTTCGAATTTTTCGTCGACGGGAAAAAACATATCATCAGCATCTACGGAGAAGGTAATTGGAACATCGACACGCTCATCGCCGATTTCACCAGGATCATCATCGTCAATAAGGAATTATGGGGAGATTTGCCCTACGAGAAGTACGTGTTCCAAATTCACTGTCAGCCCAACGCCGGCGGCGGAACGGAACACATCAATTCCACCATCATGGGGGTCCGCCCCTTCATTTTCACCAATGCAAAAGCGTATAAAGGATTCCTCGGGCTCGTCTCGCATGAATTTTTTCACACGTGGAACGTCAAACAGCTCCGGCCGAAAGGAATCTCGCCGTACGATTTTTCGCGGGAGAACTATACGGAAGAACTCTGGGTGAGCGAGGGAACGACCTCCTACTATGACGATCTGATGCTCGTCCGTGCGGGGTTCTCCGACGCCTCATCGTATTTGGACATAATCACACAAATGGTGAACAACGAGCGGTCGCGGTACGGAAATACGGTACAGCCCCTGGCCGAGTCCAGTTTTGACGCCTGGGTGAAATTCTGGCGCGGCCGGCAGAATGCGCAGAATGCCGAAAGTGACTATTACGGAAAAGGTTCACATGTGAGTTTAATGCTCGACCTGGAGATCCGTCACCGCACGAACGGCGAACGATCGCTCGATGACGTGCTCCGGACGATGTACCGGCGTTTTCCGCGGACAAAAGGATTTACGAATGCCGATCTCCAAAAAGTGTGCGAAGAGACCGGCGGAGGAAGTTTTGCGGAATTTTTTGCCGACTATATTTATTCCACCGTTCCGATCCCGTGGGAGAAAGTACTCGCCTATGCCGGACTGACCGTCGTCTCCAAAGATACCGTCAAAAAGGTCGGACTCGGAATCACGACGGCGGACGTCGGCGAGAAGACCCGGATCACGAATGTTCTTCCCGGATCGCCCGGCGCCCGGGCAGGACTCGACATCAATGACGAAATTCTGGCGTTAAACGGATTCCGCGTCCGCTCGGCGGAACTGACCGAACGGATCTCCTCCCTCACGCCGGGTGACGAAGCAGTAATCGCCGTTTTCCGCAATGATAAATTGGTCACCGTGCCGGTTCGGGCGGAATTTTTCCCCTCACCGAATTTTGTGGTAAAAAAATCCGCAACGCCGACCGAAGTACAGCGCGCCATTTATCTTGATTGGCTGAAAGAACCCTTTTCCAAAAAGTGAGCGTTCAACGGCGGTCCGCAATAACGTGAAGAAACGTGCTGTTCCGCCGGACGGTGTCAAATTGTTGTAAATTCGGCATATTTTTCGTACCTTTGTGCAGTTCAGCGATTCCTTCACAAAGAATGGGAAGTATGTCGAAGCCCCTTAATATCCTCTTCATTACCAGCGAAGCAGAACCTTTCTCAAAAACAGGCGGATTAGCAGACGTTTCAGGAGCACTTCCCAAGATGATCCGTGAACTGGGTCATGACATCCGGATCATGACGCCGCGGTACGGCACCATCAGCGAACGAAAATTCAAATTACACGATGTCATCCGCCTGCGCGAAATTTCCATTCCGGTCGGCAGCGAAAACAAAGTTGCCAGCGTCAACTCATCGTTCATCTCCAGCTTAAAGGCCAAAGTGCAGGTCTATTTCCTTGCCAACAAGGAGATGTATTTCCGTTCTGGATTGTACACCGATCCGAAAACGAACAAAGATTATTCTGACAACGACGACCGGTTCATTTTTTTCTGCCGTGGAGTGCTGGAGACGCTGAAAAAACTCGGATGGCAGCCCGACATCATCCATTGCAACGATTGGCAAACGGGGCTCATTCCCGCCTACATGAAAACGATCTACAAGGATGAGCCGACTTTCAAAAACATTAAGACGGTCTTTACGATCCATAATCTCGGATATCAAGGAGCATTTCCCGACAAGTCATTTGCGAAAACCGGCCTGCCCGAAGCCGAATTCACGCCGGAAGGGGTGGAATTCTACGGCAAATTGAACTTTATGAAGGCGGGGCTCGTCTATTCCGACATCATCACAACGGTCAGCGAAAAATATTCGCAGGAGATCACAACTTCCGAAGAATTCGGCGCGGGGCTGGAAGGGGTGCTGAAAAAACGGAAAAAAGATCTGTACGGCATCGTCAACGGTATCGATTATTCCGTGTGGAATCCGGAGACCGATCCGATCATCGATCAGCGCTACGACATCCAGTCCCTTGAAGGGAAAGAACAGAACAAAATCGCCCTGTGCGAAAAGTTCGGCGTAACGTACAAAGAAGGAGTTCCGGTGATCGGCTGCATTACCCGGCTGGTCGATCAAAAAGGGATCGATCTTATTAAAGAGATTGCCGACGACATGCTGAAACTGGATGTGCAATTTATCATGATCGGCCAGGGGGAAAAACGATATCAGGAATATTTTGAATCGCTGAAGAAAAAACATCCGAAGAAGGCCGGCATCATGTTCGGTATGAACGAAGAGATCGCCCATTTGATCGAAGCCGGCAGCGATATGTATCTGATGCCCTCCCGCTACGAACCGTGCGGACTGAATCAGCTCTACAGCTTAAAATACGGAACCGTTCCGATCGTCCGCGCGACGGGAGGATTGGACGATACGATTCAGGATGTCGGCACCGCCGGCAACGGTACGGGTTTCAAATTCCAAAAGTACGAAGGGAAAGAGCTGTTGAAAACGATCCAGCGCGCGGTGAAGATGTACGGCGATCAAAAAACCTGGCAGAAGGTGATGCGGAACGGTATGGCGAAGGATTTTTCGTGGGAGTCGTCGGCCAAAAAATACATCAACCTCTACCGCAGCCTGCTGAAATAGTTGACGATGGCACACAACGATGTTGCCGTGTTTATCGACCGGGACGGAACGATCAATGTCGATGTCGATTTCCTCTCCTCTCCCCAGCAGCTGCAGTTGATCCCCCGCAGTGCCGATGCGATTAAAGAATTGAACGACCGGAAGGTCCCTGTCTTCGTCATCACCAATCAGTCCGGCATCGCCCGCGGATTGTTTTCGGAGAAAGATCTGTCGGAGATCCACCGGGCGCTGGATGAAATGCTGCGGCAATCCGGCGCATCGGTGACGGGTTATTATTATTGCCCTCATCACCCGAATGACGGTCTGCCGCCGTACGTCACGGATTGCGACTGCCGCAAACCGAAACCGGGGCTGCTGCACCGGGCGCAAAAAGAACACGGCCTCGATCTCACGCGTTCGTTCGTTATCGGGGATAAAAAGATCGACATGGAAGCGGGACGATCGGTCGGCGCCCGCACCATTCACGTCGGGACCGGCTACGGAGCGGCGGAAAAAGAATCGGCGGCGTTATTCCGCGATGCCTTCGTCCCCGATCTCTACGACGCGGTACAACTCATCAAATCTCAACTGGATCAATGAAAACATTCCTCCTCATACTGTTGTGTACGTTTCTACTTCTCGCCGGCTGTGCCGAAAAACCGGGTTCCGTCGGCTCGGACATCGATCCGAACGACCGGATCGCCGTCCGCTCGACGTCGTTCACCTCCGTGAGCGATACGTCGTACCGGGTCGCGTTCGTACCGGGATTCAGCGAGAGCAATTTGATCGGGAAAAATTCGTTCCTGGATGAAGCAATAGCGATGTTCCAATTTATCCCGTCCGTATCCGATTCGGTCCATTTTAAGGAATTCGATTCCATCATTACCGCCGAACTTCGATTAACCCCCAACTACCGCTACCGGCTCGCACCGGGAACGGTCGGCATCGAAGTCCGTCAGATCATGCAGCGGTGGGCGCAGAATACCTTCACCGCCGATTCGGTGACTCCCTCCACGTTCGGCCGGATCATCCGTACCGATACTACCTCATTCACCATCGCATCGACTGTCCGGATTCCGATCGACAGCGCCACGATCGGCATGTGGCACCGGTACCATTCCAAAAAAGATACGTTGACACCGTTCTACGGATTTTCCGTCCATACCGCCGGGGGCGCCGTTAACGGCATCGCCGGCGTGGTGCCGTTCGGATTTTCCACGTCGTTCTCCCCGGCTTTGTTCATTTCCTACATGAACAACGGCGTCGCGGATACCGTTACGTTCACCTCCGGCGAGGATACATATACCACCAAGCCGGCAACCGGCACACCGATCACGGCAATTACGCTGCAAGGTGCATTCGGCATCCGATCGCGGATTACCTTCGACATCGAATCGTTAAAAGAGACCGCCGTGATCAACGGCGACAGCGTCAAAGTTCCGCCGATCGTGAACTTTGCCCGGCTGACACTGACGCTCGATACGGCCGCGAGCCTTTTCGGCGGATATTCGCCGGACTCCGTCACGGCAATGATCTCGCTCTCCGCTTCGGTGATCGATTCGTCGTCGCTGACGCTGTTGTCGTACGGTTCACGGATTGCCGACACCACCACCGCGTATCCGGTCTATTCTTTCCCGGTGACGACGTTGGTCCAACGATGGATCAACGGCATCAATCCCAATTACGGATTAAACCTCCGCTGGTCCGCCGAAGTGGGTACGGCGGAAAAGGCGGTCTTCTTCACGAGGAACGATCCCGATCCGGCGAAACGGCCGAAACTTTCCGTCATCTACTCAAAAAAATGATCATGAATAAAATTTTCGGAATTGTGCTTTTCTTTGTTCTCCTTTCGCTTCCGGCATCCGGCGGTAAAGGTTCGGTCTATTCCCGCTACGGCATCGGCGAGATCAATCCGTTCCTCAGTGCAAAAAATGTCGGGATGGGAAACGCCGGCATCGCATTGTTCGGAGAGACACATATCAACTTGTTGAATCCCGCCGCGGCGGCGACAATTAATCGGACGATCATTTCGGCCTCCTATCAATATCACACCTTATTCTCCGAGGATGCGAACACGTCCACCGTGTTGGGTTCGGGAAACATCTCCTCCTTCGCACTCGCGATGCCGGTGTATTCGCCAAATAGGATTGCGCTGACATTGGGGATCCTCCCTTTTTCCAGCGTCAGCTACGAACAATCTTCCGCCGGATCGATCGACGGCAATCCGTACACCCACACCTTTGAAGGGCGCGGCGGCATCTCTTCCGCACAGATCGGCCTGTCGTACGGCGTATCGTCCGAATTGGTGCTCGGAGCAACGATGCACTATCTGTTCGGATCGATCTATCGGGACCAATCCACCACATTCGCCTCGTCCGACTTTTTCGGCGGATCATTCCAACAAACGTTCTCCCTGAGCGGATACGCCATGACGTTCGGTGTCGTCTATACGGGTGCGGGTGCGGTCATCGGACTTCCGGCGGAAGACCGGCTCAATGTCGGCGCGACTGTCTTCACGGGATCGTCGTTGAACTACGACGAGGAGATTCTGAGAAATTTTTCGGTGACGCAGGATACGACGAGAATCAACACTAAAACGATCGACCTGCCGTTCGGTTTTTCGGCCGGACTCGGTTACACGAAAAACAAGACCGTCTATGCCGCGGACATTCATTTTCAGAATTGGGGAAGTTTTGCGATGGACGGCGTGACAAATCCGAATCTTCAAAACAGCATCCGTGTTTCCGGCGGAGTGGAATTCCTCCCGGTTTCCGATTTTGTGAGCGACGATTTTTGGCGGCGCGTTTCATATCGTTTCGGCGGTTATCTCCGGCGGAGTCACTTGAACATTAGCGGAAATTCGATCGACGAACTGTTCGGTTCGGCGGGGATTTCCCTTCCGTTCAGTTTTGAATCGCGGATCCATCTCGGACTGGAATACGGCATCCGCGGCACGACCGCTTCCAACTTGATCAAAGATTCCATCGTCCGTTTTACGCTTTCATTGACTGCATCCGAATTAATGTTCATTCAACCACCCATCGATTGATCCTATGATTGCCATTGCCAGCGACCATGCCGGATTTTCGTACAAGGAGAGGGCAAAACAATTCCTCTCTTCCCTCTCCGTGGAATACAAAGATTTCGGCACCGCCTCCGCGGAATCGGTCGACTATCCGGATTTTGCCCATGCGGCGGCGTCCGCCGTTTCATCGGGAGAATGTGAACTCGGCATCATCATCTGCGGGTCCGGCATCGGCGTGTCGATTGTGGCCAACAAACATAAAGGTGTCCGTGCCGCCGCATGCGAATCGGTCACCGCGGCCGGACTTTCCCGCCGGCACAACAATGCGAACATCCTCTGTTTCGGTGAACGCCTCGTCGGCTGGGGAGTCGCCGAAGAGATGATCGCCGCATTTTTGAACACCAATTTTGAAGCGGGACGCCATACCCGCCGTGTCGAAAAGATCCACTCATTGACAGGACGTTGACCATGAAGAACATCCAACAGTTCGATCCCGCCGTGTATGACGCCGTCAAACACGAACAACACCGGCAGAACACCGGACTGGAACTGATCGCATCGGAGAATTTCGTATCGCCGGCGGTGCTCGAAGCGGCAGGCACGGTGTTGACGAACAAATATGCCGAAGGATATCCCGGCAAACGGTATTACGGCGGCTGTGAATATGTGGACGTGGTGGAAAATATCGCCCGCGACCGCGTAAAACAACTTTTCGGTGCGGAATATGCAAACGTTCAGCCGCATTCGGGTTCTCAGGCGAACATGGCGGTCTATTTTACGTTCATCAAACCCGGGGACAAAGTACTCGGGATGAATCTCGCCCACGGCGGTCATTTAACGCACGGCGCCGCGGTGAATTTTTCCGGACAAATGTATAATTTTTCCGCATACGGCGTTTCGAAAGAGACGGGCTATATCGACTATAACGAAGTGGAAGATGTCGCCAAACGGGAGAAACCGAAACTGATAACGGTGGGCGCCAGCGCATATTCGCGGAACATCGATTATAAAACGTTCCGGGAGATCGCGGATAAGGTCGGTGCCTTTTTATTCGCCGACATCGCCCATCCGGCCGGATTGATCGCCGCCGACCTGCTGAACGATCCGATCCCTCACTGTCACGTGGTCACTTCGACCACACATAAAACACTGCGCGGACCGCGCGGCGGCATCATTCTCGTCGGGAAAGATTATGAAAATCCGTTCGGCATTGTCGCTCCGAAGTCGGGCCGAAAAAAAATGATTTCGGAACTGCTCGACTCCATGGTGATCCCCGGCATTCAAGGCGGTCCGCTGATGCACGTCATCGCCGCCAAAGCGGTGGCATTTAAGGAGGCGCTGCAACCGGAGTTCACCCTCTATGCGCAACAGGTAATCAACAACGCCCGCGCGCTGGCCGGTCATCTGATGGCCAAAGGGTACACGGTCTGCTCTAACGGAACGGATAATCATCTGATGCTGCTCGACTTGCGGAACAAAAACATCACCGGCAAAGATGCCCAGGAAGCGCTGGACGAAGCAGGAATTACCGTGAACAAAAACGGCGTACCGTTCGACGATAAATCCCCTCTCATCACCAGCGGAATCCGGATCGGCACTCCGGCACTCACCACGCGCGGAATGAAAGAAAAAGAAATGGCGGTCGTGGGTGATCTGATCGATACCGTGTTGTCCCATCTTGGGAAAAAAGAGGTGTACGCCTCCGTGAAAAAAAGTGTCGCCGAACTGAGCGGCGGTTTTCCCCTCTATAGTACGATGGCGTGATGCCGAACGATCAAGCTCACACGGACGAAAAGGAGATGGGATTTCTTGATCATCTCGAAGAACTGCGGGGACGAATCGTCACCTCGGTCCTTGCCGTGTTGCTGGGAACGATCATTGCGGCATTTTTTTCCGATTTTCTCGTCAAACAAGTGTTGCTCGCGCCGCTGCTGGCGGTCGGATTAAAACCGCAGGTGTTGACGCCGTACGGCATTATGCTCACCTACATGCAGGTGTTCATCGTCGTGGGAATCATCGGGGCCATGCCGGTAATTCTGTATCAGCTCTGGAAATTTATCGCCCCCGGCTTGCTGCCGAACGAGCGAAAATATGCGTTCCGCATCGTTTTTTTCACTTCCGTCTGTTTCCTCTCCGGTATCGCTTTTGCATATTTCGTAATCGTACCGACCGCATTGACTTTTTTCTCCACGTTCGGCACGGATGTGTTCGAACTGAACATCGCCATCAACGAATATATCAGCTTCCTGCTCAGTTTAATCCTCGGTGCGGGACTCGTCTTCGAACTTCCGATGGTGACGTATTTCCTGTCGAAATTCGGCATCCTGACGCCGCAGGTCATGCGAAAGTATCGCCGTCATTCGATCGTCGGGATATTGATCATTTCCGCCATCATCACTCCGACGCCCGATATCGTCACGCAGGCGTTGCTGGCAACACCGATGATCCTGTTGTATGAAGTGAGCATCCTAATTTCAAAAATTGCACAACGGAAAAATCCGTCAGAAGGGTAAACACGAAGTGTTCATGTCCGCTCACACCGCCATATCGTTGGATGATATCAAAGCTCCGGTCGAAAAAGAGATCAAAGAATTCGCCGTTTTTTTTAAAGGGGCCATGCGGTCCAACGTTACGCTGGTAGACACGATCGCCCGGTATATCGTAAAACAAAAAGGAAAACGGATCCGTCCGATCGTGGTGTTCCTCTGCGCCAAAGCGATCGGGCAGGTCAATCAAAGCACGTTCCGCGGTGCGACGCTGGTGGAAATTCTTCACACCGCCACGCTGGTGCACGACGACGTGGTGGATGATGCCGATACCCGGCGGGGTCTTGCTTCCATCAATGCCGTATGGAAGAACAAAGTCGCGGTCTTGATGGGTGATTACCTTCTTTCTACCGGATTGATGATCTCGTTGAATCACGACGATGTCTACTTCCTGAAAGTCACCTCCGATGCGGTCCGCCGGATGAGCGAGGGGGAAATCCTGCAGATCCAAAAAAGCCGCGAGCTGGATATCGACGAACAGACCTATCTCACGATCATTGCGAACAAAACCGCCTCTCTCCTTTCCACCTGTTCCGAAATCGGTGCAGCAAGCGTCACGGACGATCCGGCGCTCCGGAAACAGATGAAAGAGTATGGGGAAAATGTCGGTATGGCGTTCCAGATCCGGGACGATATTCTCGATTTTACCTCCCGAAAGAGCATCCTCGGAAAACCGATCGGCGGCGATATGAAAGAGAAAAAAATCACGCTGCCGTTGATCCACGCTCTAAACCATGCGTCAAAACAGGATGCGAAAAAAGTGCTGAAGATGATCAAAAAAGGGGCGTCGGGGAAAGATGTGGAGTATATCGTCGATTTTGTTCACACGCACGGCGGAATCACGTATGCGGAATCCCGTGCGTTGGAGTTCGGTTCCGCGGCGCGTCGATGTCTCGCACCGTTGGCCGATTCCGACGCCAAGCGATCCCTGGAAGCGTTCATTGATTTTGTGATGGAGCGGGATAAGTAAGGGATCGGTAAAGCGGGGAATTGTAACACGACAGAAGAGATCCCAAAGATCTTTTTATACCCCGCGGTTTCGACATCCGCCCTTTTTCGTCACGGCGGTTCTTCAAACGTTTCAGGTGACTCCGGCCGGTCGCCCCCTTTCTTCTTCTTCCCCACGGTCCGTTTCGGTTTTTTCATCCCTCCGATCCCCTCTTCCAACACAATATCGGGAATGTGATTGAACGCGATTCGCGCCGGTGACGATTCCAGCGCCGTGTGTGCTTCGCCGAAATAGAGCGCCTGTTTACCGAAACGGAGATTCAATTCGTCGACGGCGGCATTCAACGCGGAAGAACGCGCCGTATCGTCAAATAAGGAGATGGTTTTTTCTCCCTCCGGTTTTAGTCCGGTCAATGTCACCGACACCTGCATGGGCGTTCCTGCTCCGGCCGTTCTGCGGTCGAGCATTTTTGTCAACGCCTGAGTCAGCACCAGCGTATCGGATGTTGCAGTAAACGTCAACTCGTCGTGCCACACGCTCCCGTCGTAACAACGGATTCCGGCGGAGAGTTGTTCGGCAGTGCAGCGCATGTGCCGGAGCCGCATGGCGGATTTTTGCAGCATCCGGTGCAGAACCGCCGCCGCACCGCGTTGGTTTCTTTCATTCGGCGTCAACATATGGGAATGACTGACCGTCGTATGATGAGTTTCCGGAAGTTCCGGTTCCCTTCCGCGGAGGCGTTCGTACATCCTCTCTCCTTCGATGCCGCGCCACACAGCACGTAACGTATCACGATCCGCCTCACACAGTGCCGCAACAGTATAAATCCCATGCCGGTACAATCGCCGCAGCATGTTCCGGCCGACGCCGAAGAGGTCCTGCAATTCTAATGGATGAAGGATGCCCGGAAGATCCTGTTCTTCGATCACGACCAATCCGTCCGGCTTTTGCATGTCCGAAGCAGTCTTCGCCAAAAATACATTCGGCGCGATTCCGATGGAGGCGCGCAGTTGTATCCCGACCGAGGACGCAATCGCCGATTTAACCGACATCGCAAGTTCTACTGCCCGTTGTTTTTGGCGTTGACTGCCGGACAATTCACACACCATTTCATCGATTGATTTTACCGCATGGACCGGCAGGCAGGAATGGACCGCTTCGATCAATCGTTTGTGGTATTGAACATAGAGCGGAGGACGGGCAACGATCACGGTGAGGCCGGGACAACGTTTGCGGGCTTCCGCAGCGGTCGTGCCGGTCTTGATGCCGAATTTTTTCGCCTCATAGCTGGCGGCGATGCAGGAGGTATTTTCCGCCGGAACCGGAATGACCACCACCGGTTTGCCCCGCAGCTGCGAATTCTCCTGCTGCTCCACGGAGGCAAAAAAAGCGTTGAAGTCGATAAACAGATATCGCAGCGGCATGGAGAGTACGGGAAAATGTTTTCACGAACGGCGGACGGAGTTACGGCGCCGGGACTTCCGCCACCTGCGGTGTTGCCACGATCACCCGGCGGGCACGGACAAATCGTTTCAGGTTATATTCATCAAAGATCGGCGAATCGGGATCAAAACTGTTCAGCCGGACTTTCCCCGAAGAATGAATATACTCCCGGTTGCCGAGATAAATGCCGACATGGACGATCCGTTCCGATTTCCCGTTCTCTGCTTTCCGTCCGAAAAAGAGAAGGTCCCCTTTTTTCAGATGTTCGAATTGCGCCCCCGGTTCCACCGGCTCCCCTTGTTCCGCCTGTTGATTCGCATCGCGGTTCAACATTTGACCGTTTAATAAAAAGACCGTCTTGGTAAACCCGGAACAATCGACCCCTTTGGTCGAGGTTCCACCCCACAAATACGGCACACCGAGCAAATATTTTCCCGTTCGTTCGATGTTTTCCGCCACCGGAGTCAATCGTGTACCCCACTCGGAAAAATCCATCACATCCGATCGCCGGATAAATCCGGACCGTCCGTCGGCCAATCCCACCTTCACCCATTCACCCGATGCACCGAGATATTTCAGCACACCGCCGGCGGTGATATCACACACCGGAAACGATTGGGCGGCGGGTTGTTGTTGAATGAACCCCATATAGTTGGAGACGAAAACTTTGCGCGATTCCTGCCAATCTTTTGCCTGTTGTTCCGTTACCCGCGCCATTTGATCCGGATCGGCCCAGCCGAGATATTTGTCCGGCGATTGAATGAACACCCATCCCCCTTTTTTCTTCAGAATGCGGACGACGTTGCCCATCAGCACCTGTGTTCCGAGCTCCGCCGATTCGCTCGGTTCGCTGCGCATATTCGCCACGCTGACGGTAATGATCCCCCACCGGCGATCACCGAGCGACTCCTCCGGCAGCACGACGACGCTGTCAATAATTTCTTTCTTCTCGTTGGCCAATGCCGCGAGCAATTCCTGTTTCGCCTCCGGATGTTCGACTTCGCCGGTAACGACGATGGAATTGCCGCGATCGAACGTCTTCACCGAAAAGACAGCGACCCGTTTGTCCGGAGCATATTTTTTCTGCAATTCTTTGACTGCAGGATATGTTGCCTGCTCCGGCTGTTGCGGAGAACAACCGGCAAGAAAAAACAGCGTGACACAAATGACAAAAAGAGATTGTTTCATAGGATTCGTTGGATTATTGACTCATGGAGAGGATCGTTTCCCATTCATTATCGGAAACGGGTTGAACGGAAAGCCGGCCGATCCGGACAAGCGGCATCGTGGCCAATGATTTTACCGATTTGATCGCCGTCAGCGTTACCGGATTCTTCAACCGGCGCACCGGTTGGATTTCCACGACGGCCATTTTTTCATTTTTTAATTTCGGATCAGGATACGGGTCGCCGGCGACTTTCGCGATTCCGACAATCCGCCGTTCATCACCGGTATGGTAGACAAATGCGAGATCCCCCTTTTTCATCGCGCGGAGATGGATCAACGCCGGTGCAGCGGCAACTCCGCTCCAGACGGTCCGTTTGTCCCTCTCCAGATCATCGTAGGAATATTCGCTCGGTTCAGTTTTGATCAAAAATCGGGGCATGATTCGCTTTCGTCAACGTTTTATACAGGAAAGGTACCGTTCTCGGTGACAAAATGCAATGTATGGATAGTCCGACGTTCGTTTCCGATCGCTTTTCTATGCTGCGGTGGTTAAGGATGGAGAGGCAAACGTTCTTTTTCGACGAACCGGTTCGAGCACCGGTTCGGACGACAGAGAGATTCGTTCTATATCCGTCGGCGAAACGGAGAGAAGATGAAAAGAGATCGGCCGGTGTCGGGACGGCACGATCGATCCTCCGGCATTGTAACACGGGATCGACCGTCGCCGGTATTCTTCGGTGGAATGAACATGTCCGTGGAATACGCCGGCGATCCCGGACCGCGAAAAAAGCCGGAGCAGCCGTTTTTTCTTCCGCATTTTCATCGTGGTATCTTCAATGGCATTCCATAAACGCTCCAACTTTGACGCCGATGTGGTGACCGGTGTCTTATGGAGGTGATGATGGATCACGATAAAGACATTTTTCTCTTCCACTGCTCCGCTTTGCAGGAACGATTTCAGAAGATCGAACTGTGCATCATCCACGAGACCGTTCGATCCGAGAGGATTTTTCAGCGGACTCCACCGGGTAACAGAATTTAATCCAATGACGATCGCCGTCGAACCGAGATTTTTGACGAACGGATACCGGTGTTGCGGATCCAACGGAACGGCTGTGGCAAACAACTCTTCGGTGTTCCGGTGGAACAACGAAAGTTTGCGGTCATAGTCGGTTCGTTGGCACTGCGCCGGAAATTCCAGCACATCCTCCGCATGATACGGTCCGCCAAAGATGTCATGATTCCCCGGTACCACCGTCAGCCGATTTCCGTCCAACAGGCCGTGATCGGCAATAATCCGGCGGAATTCCGCAAATTCGTCCGGCAATGCCTGATTGGTGATGTCCCCGGAAACGATGATATGATCGGCCTTGTGTGCGGTCGCCTGCCGGAGAGCGTTATTCAACCGGTGCGAGCGTTCGGGATAATATTTCGGACTGAGATGGAGATCGGAAAGATGAACGATACGGAGGGGGTGTTTTTTCATTGTTTTTGGCAACAAAATATCCATCCGTCGCAACGCAGGCGTAATGGATGAATGAAAATTTTGTTACCAATTCCGGCCGGCGCGGCGCAACCTGTTAACGGAATCTTAACATTACGGTTCCATTGGCGTTACCGGGACTGTTTACCTTACACGCAGAAGGAGAAACTGTGGAAACAATTCATGTCGGAAACTTGGTTATCGATCCGGAACGGTACGTCGTGTTCCGCAACGGTGTCTCGATCACGTTGACAAAAACGGAATTCCGCATTCTGTATTTGATGATGAGCACGCGGGGAAAAGTACATTCACGCCGGGAAATTGCGGAGTATGTTTGGGGTAAAAAGGAGTTGAACTTTCCGCGGACGATCGACGTACACATCAGCAACATCCGGAAAAAAGTCGGCCGGTTGGACAATAAGGAAGTGATCACCGTCCTGAAAGGGGTCGGATATAAACTGTCGGACCTCCCCCTTTAAGAACCCGCGGCATTACCGCATTTTGACGATTTTCGAAAGCCCTTCGGTCTGTTTTCCCGACGATCGAACGATCACTTTGTAGAAATAGACCCCATTGGCGATCGCATCGCCGTCGTTGTCCGTTCCGTCCCAATCGATCCTGTTGAAACCCACTTTCCCGTGAGAGGTAATCTCTTTGATCAATCTCCCCGCCACGGTGTAAATTTTGACAACCACGTCGTCCGGATCTTCCGGGCCGGAGATGACGAAGGTGAATGCAGTCGCTGTTCTGAACGGATTCGGCAGCGAAAAAACTTTTTGAAGCGAAAAATCGGATGTGACGTTCATCATCACGGCGATGGTGTCGGCGCCGTTCCCGGAAATATCCCCCGCGGAGATCACCACATCACTCCTTCCTTCCGGCAACACCGGCATCCATCGGAGAGTGGCCTCTCCCGGTGACGAGGAGACGGACAACTCAAGTGTTCCCGGTGAGAAATATACCCGTTCGCGGTTCAGCTCAATGCGAAACTGTGACGTATCGGTGGACAGCAGCTGCGCGGGATTATTATCCGCGTACCGGATCAGAATCTCCGGTTGGCGGGCAACAAACTCCCCGTCCAAAAAGGGAGCACCGTCAACGGTCATGAGTAACGTCGGACGGATCGAATCGCCCGCAATGGTGTAGGGGATTGTCACGACGTTATTGGAGCGCGAATATTCCGACTGACGCCGCTCCGGATCGATCTCCACGGTAACGGAATGCGATCCTTTTTTCCCGCGGGTATTCATCTCCACGGATATTCGGACAGTGTCTCCCGGCGGGAGGGCGGAAAAGTAGCGATCCTGAATGATGTTGTCGATGCCGGAGGTCGTGGTTTTGACCCGGACACGAACCGATTCGGCTTCGACAGAGCTGACATTGATAATGGAAGCGTGTACCCGGAGCGGTTCCCCTTCCATGACGTTGTCATCATCGATCGAGACACCGTTGTTCGGAAAGGCGAGTTCCGTCGAAGGACGTGCCGAGATGGTCCACCGCTGAACCGACGGCGTGGATGCCGCGGAGTTTCTTTGCATCGCCCGAACCGCGGTGGAACGCTGCAAATGAAAGATCACCCTTCCTTTCGGATATTTTTTTACGTCAACCGGGGCCAGCGATATTTGTTGCTGATCCACGGCGGTGATCAATGTATCCTTCGTCCCCTCGTCGGTTTCACCGACAAAGTGAACGGTATTGTGCGCCCCTGCCGGAATCAAATGTTCGACGTGCAACATGTTCAATCCGCTGAATGGTCCGAAGGAAGGTGTGCTGATGATCGCATCCGTTTCGGGTCGGAGAAACGTCGTATCGGCTACCGCCGCTCCGGATGAACTCGATTTCCACTCTTCCGGTACGCTTCCCGGCGCCGCTCCTTTCCTTCCGATGATCGACCATGAATCGCCGTAGGATAATAGATCGATCTTTCCGCTGCCGATCGAACGGAACGCATTACGCGCCGCTGCCGTTAAATTGTTCGCTCCGTCTTCAATAACGACTGCTGCGACGATATTTCCGGCAGAAATTCCGGTAATATAGGCGGATAATGAATCGGCAAGGGACGAATCGGCAGAAACGTCGAACCGGCGGATCGACAACAGGGTCAGATCGGTCGAATCGAACACCGCAATTGCAAATCCCCTGCCGAACACGGGAGCAATCACGTTGCTGCCGTTCCGTTCGATCCGTCCGGTGTTACCGTCCGCCGTTCCGGCGGAATAGGTCGAAAGCCGGTATTTCGAATCGACGATCACGGCACCTGTCGACGGCCGGTATTCCGCACGAATGAAACTTCCGGCGGACCAGGACAGAGAGTCACTGCTTCCCACGAGCGCCGTGGTCGCCCCGCCGGAGTAGAAGGAACCGGAGGTCCAGTCGCGCGGACGTTGAAGGATTTTCACCCTCCAAAAATACCGTTGTTGCGGTTGAAGTCCGGGCACGGAGAAGACCGACGTCAATCCCCGCAACGGAACCGTAAACGTCAACGGAGCGGAAAAACCGGACACCGTATCCAATTCCAGCCGGACCGTTTCGGTGCCGATCGACGGTGCGGTGGGATTCAAAAATATCATCGCCGTCACGGGAGCAACGTTCAACGCCACGGGTGTCATCATCTTAAAATCCGTCGTCGCAACGGTAAAATAGAAACTCGCCATATTGTCCGTTTCGGAAAATTCCGTGATCGTCCCGGTATAATCCAATTCGACCGTGAGGTGATGGTTTCCGGCCCGTGCGCCGATCGGAATGCTCAATGATACCGTATCGGCCGTTGCGGGATATTTCCTCCGCACCACCCAGCTGCCGGAAAGATTCCCTTGATAAAAATGCCGAATGTGGATGGCAACGGAATCGTTTGTTAACGCACCGGAATTTCCGTACGCGATATGGAACCGTGCGGTATCGGTCTCGTCCGTGATCACCGCCGGTTCGGAACGGATGCCGGAACTCAGAATGAAAACGTTCGGCAGAAGAGGGTTTCCGGAGCGCGGTCGCACGATGAATGGAAAAGAATACGAATTATTATCCTTCCAACGCTCCGCGACCGAGGAATCGCCGTCAATGGTCATCCGCAGCGTCCTTCGACCGCTTCCCAGCGTCGTCGCATATTCCGCGGAACTTCGGAATTGTTTGCCCGGCGGAATCGAATCGATGACCCGTTCGGCGATCTGTTCCTTCGCGTTGTTGTCCCACAGAGAGGTGATGGCAAGCGGTATTTTTTTGGCCGTCACACCGCCGGCATTGTCGATACGATACGTGATCCTCACTTTTTCACCCTGGAACACGGTGTCATTCGGTTGGAGGAGAATTTCTTCGCCGGCCGGAAGAATTTTGTATACCGACATTGTTTGGCTGTTGACGCCGAGTTCCGCCAGCGATCGATGATGTACTCCGAGGGAGGTGACACGGGGAGAAATATTTCCCGGTCCTGACTGCAGCCGGGCGAACAACTGCAGAAACGGGTATTGCGATGCATTGACGGAAGCAAGCGACACGACGGAATCGAGTGCGGTATGGACGAACAACGTGTCCCGTTGATCCTCCGCCGTGATTCCGACCACTCCGATCGACAATAAACTGTTCGCCGGCGTTTGTTTGTTCACACGGAGCACAGTCCACTCGGCTGCCGGCCCCAAGACCGGCGTCGTCAGAACGCCGTCGGTGGTGGGTGAAATGATCGTGGTATCGATCGAGATCCTTCCGCCGAAGGGATGCGATACCATTTCCGGAACAGAACCGGGTGATGATCCTTTCCGGCCGATAATGCCCCACGAGCTGCGGAATCGGACACTGTCAATCCAACGACTGCCGAAATTTTTGAGCGCCGAACGGAGTTCTGCCGTCAAGTTTTGCGATCCTTCATCGGCAATACCGATCGCGACGATATACTGGTCGTTCAGCGTGTCGAGAAACGAAACATACTGGGCTGCTACGGATGCACTGGCAAAAATGTCGAATCGCCGGTAGGAATGAAATGCGAATGATCCGGCTTCGAATAACACCACGTGATGCCCGCGCAGCGTGTTTTCCGGAACATAATTCTGTCCGTTGCGGGTAATCACGGCAGTGATCCCGTCATTAAAACCCCCGGAGATCACTCCGAACGTCGTTCGCGCTGAATCGAGCCGGACACCGCTGTGATCATAAACGGTTCCCGACATCGTCGTTGTGCGGAATGCCGTGCTATCGTCGAACACCGCCGTCAAGGGACTCCCGACCCGGTATGAAAACGCCAGCCCTTCCGGCGACGCGTCGGATTGTTTTGCCTTGACCCAAATCCGTTTTCCGGAGAACTCCGGATCGATCGCCACGGCGGTCGCAAACGTATCGTAGGCGACTTGCCGTGTCACCGCGTTCTGAAACTGCGGATTATCGCTTACCGTGAAGGTAAAGGACGAGGAGGTCGGTACGATCGAAGGATTTAAAAACGAAATCGTGCCGGTGGTGCCGTTCACTGTTTGGTATTCGGACAGGTTCCGGACGGCGGTGGTCGCTACGATCACCGAGAGCGAAACACTATTGTCCGTCTCGCTGATTTCATCGATCACATTCACGGAGTCGATGGAAATAAAAACCGTATGTTCTCCCGGTTGCTGTAATACCGGCACGGCGACGGTCAACGATTCCCGGAACGACGGCATCGGCAGCCGGAAATGACGTGCATAATTTTCCGCACCGCGATAAACCGTCCGGACCGACACCACGACAGTGTCGTTCGTAACGGTGCCGATGTTATAGACGGGAACAACGAGAGTCACGCTGTCTTGTCGGTCCGTCACCGGGAGGTGCGACACAGAAGGGGATTCCACCGCCAGGGAGAGATTCGGTTTTTGCGGAACCTGGAGCCGTACGATCGGGTCGCCGATAAGAGTATTTGTTTTAATGAACAATCCGTGGGAATTCGCCGTGCCGAACTGTTTGATAAAATCAATTTTGGCCCGCCGGTGCGCATCCCCCAGCGACACGGAAGAATCGGTCAATAACCGTTTATAAAAAATCTGGGGGAACGTGAATGCCGTGGTCGTAAATCCCAGGGAAGAGTTCCCGATGTAGGCAATGGCCTGACCATTCGCGGAATTCACCGCTAATTCGGAAAAGGAAAGGATGTCCGGTTCCGCAAATTTTGCGGTCGAACAGCCGAAATCCGAAATCATCGGATGACGGTCGCGGTTGTTGGCCAGTTGGGAAATATCGGTAATGCTGTTGTCCCACGTCTGCGTTCCGCTGTGTCCGATATAGGAGATGAAGACGGCGCCGTTGTCGATAGAAGATTGGACGACGTCCGGCGCATACGGACCAAAATTGGTAACGGGATCGTTCGTCTTGTAAAAATTCATCGCCCGTCCTCCGACCGGCGGCGGTTCGACATATTGAGTGATGATGAAGTCATTGACACTTTTGGACTGCGCGATCTGGTTCGGATCGGTAAAATTTCCGCCCGAAAAGAAAAGATACCGTTTGTTCCAGTCATCAAATCCTTTCGCAACGTACTTTTGATGTTTAACGGCATATGATTGAAACTCTTCGACCGTCCGCGCGGGAATTCTGCCGATATTCATTTGCGGAATATACGCCTCCGTGCTGTCCCACAGGACAAACCAATTGTCCGACACGGGATTCCCCCAGGAAGGAACAAAGTTGATCACGCGGGGCGCGGCGAAATATTTGCTTTTATTGCCGTAGAAATCATACGTCCCCTTTCCGATTAACACAACGTGTTTCGGCGACGGCAACTGCCATCGTGAATGGGTCATTTTCAGAAATTCGCGGATCGGTTCGGGGGAAAAAAAACCGTAAAAAAATTCATCATAGATATCTTCCACATTGATCACGGCTGTGCTCACGGAATAGGCGGAGGCGATAAAGGAAACATATTGAGCGGCCGAAGAAAGGAAGACGGGATGAGTGATTGCAAGGTATTGGGCCGAACGCGAACTCTCCCGCAGATTGACGAATTTCTTTTTCGTGAAAAAAATCGGCGCCCGTGCCGTTGATTCTTTTTGGAGAAAATATGTGATGTCGTTCGTGACCGAATCTGCAAAATAGAGCGTATCGTTCGAAACGGTAACGGTGGAAACGAGCGACACCAGGCTGTCACTCGAACGGAATTTGTACAACGAAACCGACGGGGTGGTAAGACCGGTAACGGCTACCACTGCTCGGCGGGGCGACTCCAGCATTGTGTAGCCGAAAGTGAGGGAGTCCGACAGGACGCGAAGATATCGCGGATACTCCAATTCCCACCAATCCCGATGGACGGAGTTCACTGTGCTGGCGGTGGCGTACGAATGCAGATCAACGGTATTGATGCCGTTCTGCAGCAGAGTCGAATGAAAAGCGGCCGTCAGGGTTTTCACCTGATATTTGTTGATATATCCCGAATCGTACCGCACGGCACCTTGGTTGATCGACAATGCTACTTTGTGGGCATTCGTCGTGATACTGGAGGCATAATCCTGCAGTTTCATGAACGCTCGCGCCGGCCGGCCGGGAAATCGATCCGTCACATCGAATGAAACGGAAACACTTCCTACGCCGAATCCCCCTTCGCCCCACCGTTCATTTTCCAGCAACTCCGGGAAGTTCCTCCGGATCTCATCCCCTTCCAAAGAAAAATCCCAATGATAGTCCCGTTCCACTCTCATCAACCGATCATAATGCCGGATCGTATCGTTCGGCGGCGCGGGACCGTCCGAATGTTGAACAATCCGTTTACCGTCGGCACCGGTCCAGCGAAGCCAATAAATGGTCGTGTCGGAATACCGGTCCAAATATTCGTAATACGAAGAACCGTACGGGGCGGCTTCCCGGTATCGCGGATCGCCGTAATTCCTCCGTCCGACAAATTCCACGACATCATCGTGATGAAACTGACCGTCCGCCTCACCGGTGACGCGGATGGGAATCTCTTTCCCTTTCAGGTACATTTTTAACGCTTTGGGATTGATCGTCCCGACCGGTACTCCATACTGTTGCAAATCGGAATACCGGAGCCGGTATATTCCGTCTGCCGCCACGCCCAGTTTGACATATTCGGAAGAATAGTCGATCCATCCATCGTGCTGTATCCCGCTCTCCGGCATGCGGCGTACGGTCCATTGCGAGCCGTATGTCGGATTGTCGATGACCGGCGATTCCCGGGATTCGGTTCCGATCGACGACGGTCGGTTCGGAGGAACGATAAACTCCAGCGATAGTCGTTCGATCTCTCTTTCCGTACCGTTGACTGGAGAAACAACCACCGGTCGTACTTCAATGTGAAGGGTGCGATATTGGCCGATCCATACAAATCCTTTCACAGTGACGGCCCCCTCCGGAACGGAAGACCCGCCGACCGGCCCATTTTTCCAGACGATCGAAATATTCGCCGGCGTTTCCGTTTCCATCGGGAGTGCGATAAACAGGTGTTGTGCGGGATAGTCCGACGAGGCCGCGTGTTCCGCCGACGGCATCCCTCTCCACTCGCGATGAAAAACATATTCCACCGTATATCGTTGCCCGACCAATCGTTCGTTCAACAAGCGCAGTTGTGCGTTTAACGTTACGGCACAGCCGAAGAGAAAGAGGATAATTCGAAGGGAGATCTTCACAAAAGAATCTTTTGATAGGCGGATAATAAATGCTGTTCGGAATGTTCCCACAATAGTCCGTTCATCACGGCGGCGCGGCCATGTTCTCCGAGTCGCCGGGCCTCGTCCGGATGGTCCAACAGAAAAAGTACTTTCGACGCGAAATCATCCCTGTCCGAAGCAAACAGAGCCGATCCCATGGACCGGTCCATCGTTTCTTTCAGGTGAAAACCGACAAACGGTTTCGATGCCATCATATATTCCAAAGTTTTGACATGCGTCAAATATTCGTTCATTCCGTTCGGCCGGTCGGGGACGAGGCAGAGGTCGGCCAGCGCGAGATATTCCATCACCGCCGCGTGTGGGAGTGCACCGGTGAACTCAACGACGTCGTCGATATTCATATCGCGGGACAATTGTCTCATGCGCGGTTCAACATCGCCCGATCCGATAAGAATACACCGGCATTCCGTCCGTCCATGCTTCAGCAAGATATCGCTGGCCAGTTCCAAAACAACGTCGATGTGATCGTTCACCGACATTAAACCGACATACACGATCACTTTGGATCCGCGATATCGTTCCAGCAAGTGTTGCGGCGGAGTCCGGACCGGTCCTTTCGACGGTCCATTCATCACCACCGTATATTTTTCTTCCGGCAATCCCCATTTTTTCCGGGAGCGGCGGACAAAAGTGGAATTCACCGTAATGATGTGATCGGCCAGCAGGGCCGTCAAATATTCGTTGAGGAGTAAGATCCAGTACACGAATCCTTTGCCGAACCGCAGTGCGTACATTTCAGGCACAAGATCGTGCTGATCATAAATGAATCGGATACCATACATTTTGCAGTACAATGCCA
This sequence comes from uncultured Chitinophagaceae bacterium, assembly GCA_964603685.1. Taxonomy (GTDB): domain Bacteria; phylum Bacteroidota; class Ignavibacteria; order UBA10030; family UBA8401; genus UBA8401. The sequence goes on along the minus strand of CAZRWF010000006.1, from coordinate 27,293 downwards.
GAGGCCAGAAGAGATCCGGCGGATTGGCGACATGAACCGCCGCGACGTCGAATCGTCCGCACAATGTACGGAACATTCGATAGATATAATATATGGAAACGGCATATTCCTTGATGTATCCGGAGAACGAACCGGAAGAAAGTGCATTCGGGTACCGATACACCCGGACGCCGTCGATGGTTTCTTCCGGTTGCGGATCCAACGCCGACTGCGGGGAGATCACATGCACATCGTAGCCGGCGGCAGAAGCACTCCGTGCCTGCTTGAACACGCGATGATCGAACGGAAAAGAATTATTCTGAACGATGAAGACGATGGATGTGATTTTTTTTTGGTTCATGCCGTTCGCTGTACCGATCGATAGATGTCCGACACTTCGTCCACCATGCGTGCTGCCGTAAATGACCGTTCATATTTTTCCCGGGCGGCCTCCCCCATCCGCCGGTACTCCTCCGGCTGCTGCAGTAATTCCTGCACGCGTGCGGCCAATTGAGACGGAGCATTCGGATCGATCAAAACGCCTGTTCTCCCCTCTTCAATGAACTCGGGAATCCCTCCGACCCGGGTACCGACGGTCATTTTTCCAGCACGGGCTCCTTCCAGCAGTACGATACCGAATCCTTCCTGTGACGACGAATTGAGCAACAGAAACTCCGAACGTTCGATCAAACGGGCAACCGAGAGGCGTCCGTCCACGATCATGATATGGTTCTCCACGCCGGCGGCGGCGATTTTGGCGTGATAGCGATGACGATCGGCCCCGTTTCCCATCACGACGAATACGACGCCGCGCAGATCGGCGGAATTCCGGAGTATCGCGACGGCGCGGATAATTCCGTCGATGCCTTTGGAGGGAACCAGACGGACGATCGTTGTGATCACTTTTTTTGCCTGTTTGATTTTTTCTGGAAGTTCAGCATCCCCGGCTCTGTACAGCGGATCGTCGGTGATAGGAGGAATTCCGTTATACATCACCGATATCGTGCGCGGATCGGCGCCGATCCGTTCGATCAATGATCGGCGGACGGCGTGGCTGCAGGCGACCGTTCGGTCCCCTAATACGGTAAACAGTTTTTTACCCGTGACCAGCGAATGATAGCTCGTGACCAACGGTATGTGTCGGACCGGCATAACCGCACGGACAAGAACTCCGGAAAAACGCATATGCGTATGAACGATGTCGACGGGATTCTTCCGGAAAAATGACCGCAGGCGGGCGGCCGACGCAACGATTCCGTTGAGATTTTTTTGACCGGAATCGGATTTTCGCAAGAAGAGCTCCAGGAAACGAATGTCCGGACGAAGGAATGAACGGAACTCTCCGTCTGTCGCCGCAACGGTGACACTCATTCCCCGATCCTGCAAACCGTTCGCCAGGTCAACAACATGCCGGGAAATTCCGCCGGGAAACAAATGATCGGTCACCAAAAGGATGGTCATGGCTCCCTCATCAGCGCGGCAAACTGCCGCCGTGCCGTTCCCCGGTCTGCGGAAAATATCCGCAGTACCGTGCGGATCCGGAATCGGAGCCGGCTCTCTTTGATCCTCCGAAAATATTGTTCGGGCAGAAAGGTGAAACAATACGCCGTCATGAGTCTGATGGACAGAATAACACACTGCGGCGATTGATTCCACCATTGTCGCGCCGCTTTTTTTTCTCCGTAAAAATATTCGCGCCAGCCCCGAACGACGGCCTGTTCATCGGATCCTTCGATCATAAATTCACGCTGCAGATCGGTATAATATTTTTCCTGCAGCAGATAATGATTTTTCCATTTTTTTTCCAGGTCCGCCGTTGAAAGTCTGTTCGGTGCATTCTCCCAAAAATGCAGCACCTCGCCGAGAATCGAAAATTCCGCCCGGTGTTTCACCCTCAACCAGAGGTCATAATCTTCCAACGGAACATCGCGGTATCCGCCCGATTCCAGTACTAACGACCGTCGGTACATCGATCCGCTATGCACGATCACCGAATGAAGTGCAAGGCGTCGGCGGATTTCTGCCGAGGAGCCGCCGGATTCCACCACATATCGCAGCCGGCCGCCGGAAAAGACACCGAAATGACACCCGATCACCGCCGTCGGCGAAAGTGCCGATAATTCCGCGAACTGTTTTTCCAACCGCGCGGGAACCGAAACATCACCGGCATCCATCCGGGCGATAACGTCGTATCGCGCCTCACGCAAACCGGTGTTGAGTGTTTCCGGAAGTCCGCGGTGAGGACACGGGAGATAACGGATGCGGCGATCGCGGAACCGGCGGATGACGTCGGCCGTCGCATCCGTCGATCCGTCATCAACAATCAACAGTTCAAACTCCGAAAAAGTTTGCTGCAGAATGCTACGGATCGACCGACCGATGATTTCCGCGGAATTATATGTCGGCAGCAGCACGGTGATCACGGATGCTCCCACGATAATCGCACCCATCCGGTATCGGACGGATACACCAATTGCAGCGGACGCGACCGCAATGAATCGGGTAAAACAAACGAAATGCGCCGCCACCCGCGCTGTGCGGAACGTTCACCGGATACCTTTATTCCGACGGAATGATACTTGAGCATATCCAATGTCGTTGCGGCATCAGTCACCGTCACCGTGATCGTATCCTTCCGTTGTTCCGGCATCGCCGACAGCGTTATGCCGAAATCCCGCACCATCGGTTTTGTGATTACTCCGGAGAACATGATGTCGGGCATCGATTGTTCGCCTTTGTCGATCAATTGCTGCGGCCAGCTCACATACAGAGTGGAAAAGAGCACCACGATCGGCCGATCGGCGCTTTGTTGAAGACCCCGCAGCTCCGCGATCATTTGATGCGAAGTTCGATAGTCCGATCGTTGACGTTCCAAGACGATACCGGTGGCAATGATATTCCCGGCAAGCATTACACAAAGCACCGTTCGTATCAACGTTTTTCGAGGAACGAGGTCCGCCAATACGGCCAGTAATATACCGAACCACAACAGCTGAAGGGCATTGATCCGTTCACCGCCGGGTCCGATGAAACGGGGAAAAAAGACGAACATCGTCACGACGGCGGCCGTTCCGGCAAAGTTCCACGGAATGTTGTTCCGCCACCGGTATGCGGCGCCGATCATCACTATCGCCGTGACAACGGCGGCAAACTTATGGGCGACAAAAAAATGATAGAGGTCAAGCCCGAAAAGCGGAACACCGATGTAGAATATTGTACCAATCACTGCAAACGGTTTTTTGGGTAGGTCATCCCAGCGAACAATCCCCGCCGACGCAATGTTGACGTGGTAGTTGACGTAGATCTCAACCGCCACCGCTGCCGCACCGACGGCGGCGGCGGCGGTTAATGTGCGCCGCTGGAGCGGGGAAAGTACATTCCGCCACACACCATGCGTGAACAGCAGAATGATCAGCGGAAAGTGGATCGACTGTTGTTTGGCAAGCGTTGACAATAGAAACAAGAGCACGGCGGCCGCCGGAAGTAACGGTGATGATGCGGCGGAGGATGCGTATCGAAGCAGACAGAACAATCCGCCGGCATACAGCAGCAGCATCAGAAGTTCGTTGGCGTTGGAAATCCAATCGACCCACAATAACGCATCGGGATGAAGGGTAACGATGAGCGAGATGAGAATGACGATCGAATCCGGAAGCCGCCGACCGGTGATCCGTCCGATCGCAAAGAAGATCAGCGGAACGATCGACGCATACAACAGATGTACGGTCACCGTGATCAATTTCATGGTCAGCGGTTCATCCGGTGCGGCGAAATGCAGTAACCGGAAAAACGCGACCGACAGAGGCCGTGTATATAAAAAGAACGGCGCGTTCGTATCCTCTGCAAAAAATTGGTCCGGCCGGCGTTCGATGTACTCCATCACGACATAATCATCTCCGATAAAGCCGGGAAAGAGGAAGACGGCAGGGAGGAAAATGACAATGTTGCAGAAGACAACAATCAACACGGCGCGCAACGGCGCTCCGAACGAAAGGGATGGTATCGCCGCCGTCGGTGAATTCATGCAGCGGTATTTTCAATCTGGAAGTACCGGCGCACATCCTCCACCGTCACAATCCGCAGCACGATCACCGCCGCGGCGAACACGGCAAATGCACACACCGCACTGCCGGCCACGGCCGGAAGCGACTCACCGAACTGCACAAAAGTACTGCCGAAAACGATCACCGAAGCAACCGCAGCGGCAAAAAACAACGGAAGGAACGGCATTCGGTACCGAACGGCGCGTTTGAGGGCGGCGTATTCAATTCCGACCACCAAAAATAATATACCGATTCTGATCACCAGCATCGCTTCCAAATGATACGAAGTTATCGCCCAATAATACAACGGAACGGCGGCGGCCAATCCGGTGACATTGGAAACCAAAAGTGTATTCGGTTTGCCGATGCCTTTGAGAACGGCAGAGCCGACGGCACCGATCGCAGCCAGCGGCATGGCGGCCATCAGCAACACGGCGGCGGTCACACTTTCTCGGTACACCTCACCGAATACCGCCGGTAAAATTCGATCAGCATAGACCGAAAAGAACACTGCAACAAAAATTGCGGCGGTGCCGATGGCCGTGACATTCACGGAATAAACATGCGGCAATTGGCCGGCATGTCCGCGAGAGGCATGAAGGGAAAAATACGGGACCAATCCGGACACGAGTATGCCGAAAAATTGAACCGGCACGGAGGCACACAAAAAGCCGACGGAAAAAAACGCAATATCGCGCGGCGTCAGGAAGGTCTGCAAGAACACGATCTCGAGCCGCTGCCAAACGAATGCCGACACGATACCGATCAGCCACATGGCCAACGCGTACCGCAACATCCCGGCCGATGCGATATCTGCCGGCGCCGTCCGCGTGCGTTGTTCACGCACCGTCCGAACGATCGCCGGAAGGGAGGCGGCGCTGTACGAATAGAAATACACCGCGATCGCAGCATAATAACCATCCACACCGAACATTCGAATCAGCGGAAGACAGAGTGCACCCGTTGCCGCAGCCGCGATGACGGAGGAAACCGCATTGACCCTGTTCAGGAAAGAACCTTCCAACACGGATGTGATCAGCATCGATAGTCCCAGACCGGTCAACATCACCGTCATCATCGGACCTTCCCGGCCGAACATCGCCATCATCCCCGCACCGAAAACAATCACCGTTGCGACCAACCATCCGGATGGAAAAATTGCCGTCACGGAAGATAGAATGGACCGCAACGGAAAAAGCGGACCGTAACGGATAAGCACGGAAGGAAGCCCGAGGTTTCCGACCAACCAGGAGACGTAAACGATCCAGACAATAAATTGCGACCGGCCATACCGTTCCGGATCGAGTTCGTTCACCGCAGCGACGTTCAGCAGAAAAAAAGCGGCCGAAAATGCGATACGGGAGACGATGTTGAGCAAAGCACGCGTCGATAGTTTCGTCGTTATCGTCATGTCGGTCTTCGGGTCGGCAGTTCCGGGTTCGGCGGAGAACGGTATTAAAAAACCGGCAGCCTTTGTCGCACGGCGAGCAAAGGCTGCGGTGGTATCCAGGCCGAAACCGTATCCGGGCGTTTTACCCTTCCGATTGTCGGTTTTTTTCGTATTCTTGTATAAGCTTCTCCGCCACTTCGCGCGGCACTTCATCATAATGCGAGAACCTTTGCCGGTGCAGTCCGCGACCTTGCGTCACGGAGCGGAGTGTCGTGGAATAATGATACAGCTCCTTGAGCGGCACCGTCGCTTTAATGATCTGATGCGCACCGTCCGTGTCCATGCCGATAATCTTCCCGCGCCGGCTCGATAAGTCTCCCATCACATCCCCCATGTGGTCGTCCGGCACAATCACTTCCACTTCGCAGATCGGTTCGAGCAGGATCGGTTTTGCTTCCTTAAATCCTTTTTTGAATGCTTGCGATGCGGCGATGCGGAAGGACATCTCATCCGAATCGACATCATGATACGATCCGTCGAACAAGGTCACCTTCACGTCGATCACCGTATTTCCGGCGATCACGCCGTGTTCCATCGCATCGATTACCCCTTTTTCCACCGCCGGAATAAACCGCCCGGGAACGACACCCCCCACTACCGCATCAACGAATTCGAAACCTTCACCCCGTTTTTTGGGTTCTAACTTCAGGTGCACATGGCCGTATTGTCCCCGACCGCCCGACTGTTTTTTATGTTTGAACTCCGCATCCGGCACTGTGCCTTTAATCGTTTCTTTGAATGGGACTCGCGGTTCGACCAAGTCCACCTCCACCCCGAATTTCTCCTTCAACCGGCGGATAATGATCGCCAGATGTAATTCCCCCTGGCCCGAAACCACCGTTTGTTTGATCTCGGGATCGACCTTATAAACAAATGTCGGATCTTCTTCGTGCAGCGTGTGCAGGCCGCTCCCGATTTTATCCTCTTCTCCTTTGTGTTTCGGCACAATTGCCTCGGTGATCACCGGTTCCGGGAAAACAATCGGGTCGTAGATCACCGGAAACGTTTTGGTCGAGAGAGTGTTGTTCGTGTGCGTATCCTTCAGTTTAACGACCGCGCCTAGATCCCCGGCATGCAGTTTTGCCACTTCCTTCCGCTCGCGTCCGTTCATCACGAAAATCTGCCCGAGCCGTTCCGGCTTGCCGTTGGATTCGTTCACGAGATCCATCCCTGCCGTGACGGCACCCGAATACACTTTGAAGTACGACAATTCACCCACGTGATGTTCCGAAACGGTTTTGTAGACGAACATCGTCGCGGGACTGGAATCGTCGATCTTCACGTCGATCGGCGCATTCGTGGTGATATCCGTCGCTCTCACCGTTTGGATCTCCGCCGGCGGCGGGCAGAAATGGGCGATAAATTCCAGCAGGTTCAGCACGCCGACGTTCGTGGAAGCGGAGACGGCAAACAGCGGATAAATTTTCCTGTCCACCAGCGCTTGATGCAGTCCCTTTTTGATCTCGTCGTCGCTCAACGTGCCGTTGGCGAAAAACTTGTCCATCATCGCCTCGTCCGATTCCGCGATCTTTTCGATCAGTTCTTCGTGCAGATGCGTCGCGCGATCTTTCAGATCGGAGGGAATTTCTTCTTCGGAATATTTTCCCGAACCGTTCGGCGGAAAGCGGAGCAATTTCATCTTCACCACGTCGATCACGGCGTCGGCGCCGGGTCCGGTGCGCACCGGAAACGTCACGATTGTTGCGTCGTTGCTGCAGCGTTCTTTCACCGCGGCGCAGACCCGGTCGAAGTCCGCCGATTCCCCGTCGATCCTGTTCACGGCGAACAGCGACGGAAGCGAATATTCTTTCACATAGTTCCAGACGAATTCCGTGCCGACCTCCACCCCTTCAAACGCCCGGACGAATGTCACGGCGGAATCGGAGACCCGCAGGGCCGCTTTCACTTCGCCGGTGAAATCGGTGTACCCGGGAGTGTCGAGAATGTTGATCTTAATGGAGTTGACGTCGGTGGTGAGGAGTGAGGAGTTGATGGAGATTTTACGTTCGATTTCGTCCGGGTGGTAATCGGAGACCGTATTGCCGTCTTCAATTCTCCCTTGGCGGTTGATGATATTCGTTGCGTAGAGCGCGGCTTCGGAAAACGTCGTTTTTCCGGAGCCGCCGTGTCCAATGAGAGCGACGGTCCGGACCTGAAGGGAAGAGTATTCCCGGTGATTGTTCTGTTGTGCCACAACGGACTCCTTTGCTCGCCTGCCGCCGGTGAAGAGGAGTCATCGCCAGCAGACGATGATGAAGTGGATAGGATCGTGTTGAAAAAGCGAGATTACTCGTCGGCGCGGGAGGATCGGCCGCCGATCGTTCTGTTGAAGAAGGATGTAAAACCGCGGATGACACCGCCGATGGTGTTCATCACTTCCATGATCGGAGATTCAATGGCATCTTGTACGCGCCGCTCAAATGCGGCAACGTTGTCCGCGACACCCTTCAGGGTCTCAACGGAGCTTTTCAGCATGGCGATCTGTTCGTCGAAATTTTCCACGATCACGCGGATCTTTTTGGTGATCACTTCGAGATTTTCGAGCATCGGCAGCGTGCGGGTCGCCACTTCTTTCACGTTGCTGTCGATTGTACCGAGAAGATCGCGCAGTTTCACCAGCACGAGAATTCCGTACACCGCCACACCGCTGAGCAGCAACAGCACGACGATTTGTGCGACCATCAAAAATGTTTCCACGGACCGCTCCCGAAATTAATTTTTGTTTTTTTCCGATGCGTGCGATTTGCTGCGCGCATCCGTCAGAATCTTTTCGGCATCGCCCAGGAGCGATTCCGCGCGTTTTTTCGCTTCGGTGATCAACCCTTCGGACTTCTTCTTCCCTTCGTTAATGATATCGACCGCCTTGTGTTTTGCGGCGCTCACGTATTCTTCGGCGGAATCCATCGCTTCGCCCGCTTTGTTTTTGATGTCGGCACGGAGTTCTTTTCCCGGTTTCGGCGCATACAGCAGCGCTACGATACCGCCGACAACAGCCCCGGCTAAAAAGCCGATCAAAAATCCGGTTTTTGAATCATCATCATTGTTCGCCATAACTTCCTCGGTGTTTCACTGGTATGTTGCAGGTGTTCGTTGTGTGAAAAGTGAAAAAAAAAACAGGAAAAAGCAACACGCAAGGAGAGTTTTAAACTCTCCCCGCGCGCGGATAACTATCGGATCCTCTTCTTGTGACGCATCTTCCGAAGACGTTTTTTCCGTTTGTGGGTCGCCATTTTATGACGTTTGCGTTTTTTTCCGCTTGGCATAAGCAACCTCCTTTCGTGATTACTGTTGTTGAAGGATCTGTTGGGCTCGGAGCCCAGCTGTTGATTGTGGATCAAGTTCGACACATCGCGTCAGCCAGCGTTTCGCCTCTTCCGTTTTCTGATCGCTCAGCAATATCACACCGAGATTGAACATCGCCATTTGATGTTTCGGAAACGCGTTGACGACGGCAGTAATCTCCGAAACCGCCGTAGAGACATTTCCCAGTTCAAAATAACAGATTCCGAGGTCCACGCGGGCATCGGCATTTTTCGGGTCCAGACGCAGCACCGTTTGATAGGCGCCGACAGCCCGTTCGAATTGCCGTGCATCATGAAGAGCATTGGCCAATTGCAGCGCCAGGAGGGCGTTTTTCGGATCCGCGGCTGCTTCCTTTTCCAGTGCTTCGATCCGGTGCGTCAATTCATGATCGGGAGCAGCAGCCACCGGCGCCGCCGGACGATTCACTTGGACGGAACCGGTGGGCGATCGTTGATATTCATAGATCGCGACAATGACGGAATAGACGAGAAATAATCCCAGAATGGCCGAAAGCCAACGGGGGACCGATCCATGTGGCCCTGAACTTTTTTTTGCCGGCGACGCCGATGGCGGCGGGGGCGCGAGGAGCATTTCCAGAGGACTTCCGCAGCCGCTGCAGACCGATTGTTCGGCGGGATTCACCATACCGCAGGATGTACAGATGATACTTTTGGGATCGTTGTTGGACAGAAAATTACCCCAGCGTCTTCATAAGATTGTCGTTCACCACTGTTTTCAACTCCTTGGAGACTTTGAAGATCGGAACATAATGATCCTGCACCGGCACCTGTTCTCCGGTCCGTGGATTCCGCGCCATTCTCCCCTTCCTTTTTTTCACCTTAAAACTGCCGAATCCGCGGATCTCGATATTCCGACCGTCACGCAAGGAAGCGATCACGGTCTGGATAAAACCGTCCACCACCGCTTCGGTCTCCACTTTCGTCAGACCGGTGCCAGATGCGATAACATCAACGATGTCTGCTTTCGTCACAAGTGCTCCTTATTGTGGTTGAGTGAATCGATATTGAACGATCGGCTGCTGCAGTAATTCGTTTTTCAGGCCCGCAACTTCTTCCCGAAGAGTGCCGAAGAGCATGTCGGAGAGGCGTTCTTTTTTCCGTTCTTTGATCACCCGCGGCGTACCGTAGATCTGCGCCAATCCGGCGGCGATGGTGATGGCATCTTGATATGTTCCAAGCGTATCGACCAATCCGAACTCATACGCTTTTCGTCCGGTAAAGACCCGGCCGTCCGCATATTTTTTCACCGCCGATTTTTCCATCTTCCGCTCCTCGGCAACCGTCGACACGAACTGGTCATAGACATCGTCGATCATTTCTTGAAAACTTCGTTTATCCGTTTCGTTCGAAGCGCGAAATGGTGAACCGGCATCCTTCAGGGCACCGCTTTTGATGGTGGTGGAGGTAACGCCGATCTTTTCCAGCATTTCGTTCACATGCACGAATTGGGAAATCACACCGATGCTGCCGGTGATGGTGCCGGGATTCGCCACAACACGCGACGCACCCATCGCCACATAATATCCGCCGCTCGCCGCAACGGCACCCATGGAGACGACAACCGGTTTTCCGTACTCGCGGGTTTTTTTCACCTCTTCATAGATCTCTTGACTCGCTGCAACCCCGCCCCCCGGAGAATCAATCCGCAGAACGATCGCCCGGATTCCGATATTTTCACGGTACTTCTTTAATTGCTGCACTACCCTCTCGGAGGAAACGATCGGTTCATTCAATTCGATTAATGCAATCGTACCGGCAGTACCCGAAGAAACATCTTCGGTATCGCTCTCCGAAAGGATCATGACAAACGACAGGACAATAAAAAAGAGGAATATGAGCAAGAAGGAAAAAATTCCGATCAGCCATTTAGCGGTTTTACTCATATTTTTTCTGAAAGTAATCTTTGTAACTTATTGATACTTATGCAATTATACGGAATACTCTTTTCAATGTCAACGAAATCGGCGCCAATAAAAAAAGGGAGCCGAAAGCTCCCTTTTTTTATTGCAGGAAATGCTCGTTTTATCCCTTTTTTTCTTTCGGCGGGAACATCGTGGAAAGGATGACCGAAATAACGAGTATCCCCAACACGACCATCAACGAGTATTCGACAGGGATCTTGTAAAAATCCACGGCCATCATTTTGAGTCCCACAAACACCAAAATCACGGAAAGTCCATAATGCAAATAATGGAAGAGACCCATGATTCCGGCCAGCGCAAAATAGAGCGCCCGGAGTCCTAAGATGGCAAAGACGTTGGAGGTATAGACGATAAACGGATTGCTGGTGATCGCCAGAATCGCTGGGATCGAGTCGACGGCAAAGATCACGTCGGTTGTTTCGATCACCAGAAGAACGATGAACATCGGCGTCGCCACTTTCCTGCCGTCGATCTTCGCGAAGAAATGATCTCCGTGATAATCATTCGTCACCGGGAACCATCGTTTGAAGAGTTTGATCACCGGATTTTTCTCCGGTTCGAGTTTTTTGTCCTTTTGCATCGCCATGTTGACGCCGGTAAAGATCAACAAGGCGCCGAAAATGTAAATCATCCAATGAAACGACGTGATGAGCGAAACGCCGGCGAAGATAAAGATGGCGCGCATGACCAACGCACCGAGAATGCCCCAGAAAAGGACTTTGTGCTGATATAAGGAAGGAACCTGAAAATAGGTGAAGACCATGAGGAACACGAAGACATTGTCCACACTGAGCGATTTTTCGATCAGATACCCGGTAAGAAACGCCAACGCGGCATCTTTGTTCGTGTATTCGCTCCCCGGTGCCATCCAATCCCAATAGTAGTAGATGAGTGCGTTAAAAATCAGCGCACACACGATCCACACCGCACTCCAGGTGAGCGCTTCTTTCATTTTTACTTCGTGGGCGGTTTTGTGGAACACCCCCAGATCGAGTGCCAGCATCAGCAGAACGAATCCGTTGAAGAGCACCCACATTAATGTCGATTGTTCCATTGTTCCCCTTTATGCAGGTCAAACGTTAGTCGAAATCGAAGATCTCGCCGAGGAAATTTTTCCTCTTCTTGTGTTTGTAATAATTGTCGTTGTACGGCCGTTGTTCGTATTTCGGATACGGTGCCGGCTGCGGTTCGCGTGCCGGCGGTTCTTCCATCGCACCGGATCGTTCGATGATCTTATCCAGTTCTCCGCGGTCCAACCACACTCCGCGGCATTTCGGACAGTAATCAATCTCCACTCCCTGGCGTTCGCTCATGGTGAGATCGACGGAACAGACGGGACATTTCATGACCATTTCTCCTTCTAAGATACAGAAAAGCCGTGAAAAATCCTTTTCAGAATTTTAACACGGCCGTTGATAATGTTTTTAACCGAGACGGTTGCCGTAGACCATCGCTTCAAGGCGGGCAATCCGTTCTTCCATCGGCGGATGGGTACTGAAGAGATTGGCAATGCCGCCGGCTGTCAACGGGTTGACGATGAACATATGCGCCGTTGCCGGCGTGGCATGCATCGGTATACGCTCCGCACCGGCATGAAGCCGCCGGAGCGCACTGGCCAGCGAAAGCGGATTTCCCGCCATCTCCGCGCCGGTCTGATCCGCCAAGTATTCCCGGGACCGGGAAATGGCCATCTGCACCAGCAGTGCGGCGATGGGAGCAAGAATCATCATTAAAATGCCGGAAAGAGGATTTCCTCCCTCTTCGTCGTCAGAACTTCGGCCGCCGAAAATCATCGCCCATTGCGCCATATTGGCGAGATAACTGATGGCACCGGCGAACGTTGCCGCAATCGTGCCGACGAGGATGTCGCGGTTTTTGATATGAGCCAATTCATGGGCGATCACCCCCCGCAGTTCATCCCGGGTGAGCAATCGCATGATCCCTTCGGTTACCGCCACGGCAGAATGTTGCGGATCCCGGCCGGTCGCGAACGCGTTGGGTTGGTCGCCGTCGATGATATAGAGTTTCGGCATCGGTAAGTTTGCCCGTTGCGTCAACTCTTCCGTCATGCGGAACAATTCGGGTGCCTCCTGGGCCGTAACTTCCTTTGCTCCGTACATTTTCAGCACGATCTTGTCGCTCCACCAGTACGAAACAAAATTCATCACCCCGGCAAAGATCAATGCGACCGTCATTCCCCCTTCTCCGCCCAGCATTCCGCCGATTAACACGAACATTACGGTGAGAACACCCATTAATAAGAATGTTTTCATCGTATTCATATCATTTATCTCCGTAGTTAATTGAAATATTTTGGTATACAGCAATGATAACACCGGCTGAAATTCAAAAAGTTCCGCCGAATGTCGGAATAATGGACGGCCGCCGGCCGGATTTATTGCAGATAATTGAACCACAGCCAATACAGGATCGGAATCGCCGCGCCGATGCCGACCAGCCACTTTCCCCGGCCGAACAATCCATTGGATCCGCGCAGCATGAACATTCCGGAGATCCCCATAAAGATCAATCCCACCGCAAAGAGATCGGCGATGTACGTCCACACCCCTTTGACGGAATTAAGATGAAGTTGGTTCATTTCGAAGAGAACGGGACGTTTCGGTGTGGATTCGCGGATGACATTCCCCGTCGGCAGATCGATCGTGTAAGTCGTTCCGGAGTAAAATAACTGCGCTGTTTCCGGATCGGGGCGAAAATAATTTTCCGGCGGAGAGGAAAGAGCAAGGGATCGGACTGCCTGCTGGATGATCGTGTCCTTATCCGCAGATAAAATCGGCGGAATGGTCCGGAGTTCCTTGGACAACGCATAGTTGGGATTCCAGTCGGCGATATGATTCACCGCTAAACCAGAAATCCCGTAGATGATCACCATGGCGACGCTCAAATATCCGACGTCGCGATGCAGCACGATGTTCCAGCGCCGCCAGGGAAACCGGCTCATCGTGTTTCGACCTCTGCCCCTTCACCGTTGATCTGCAGGATCGTTTTGACCCCTTTGACGGAAGAACGGTCAAACGTCGTCCCTTCTTTTTTGGCATGTTCTTCGCCGCTTTTGATCTGCTCTTCCACCGAAATTTTTTTGAAGGAGACGACACCTTCCGCCACCACCGGTCGTCCTTTCACATCGAGCGGAAAAACGATCACGCCGTCATCCACTTTAAACCGGATCGATTCGAATTCCTTGTCACTTCCTACTTTGATCCAGCAGCCGCGCTCTTTACAAACATCGACGATCGGCCCTTTCACTTTCACTTTTTTCCCCTGATACTGTTCGGGATCGGCAATGATCGCAGAGATCGGCGTGGTCTCTGCGACAGTCAATTCTTTGCCGTACTGTTTTTTCCCGCCGGCAAACGCCGCGGAAAGGATGAGTACCATGGCTGCCGAGATATAGAGTATGTTTTTCATATTGCACCTTTTCGTCTGATAATAAAAATGCCTCTGATGTGGTCAGAGGCAGGAAGAAGATAAAAACGAAATCGGAAATGTTACTTCTGCCCCTGTTTGTACATCTGCATAATATACGACGTGATCGAATCCGCTTCCGCCGGTTTTAAACCTTGATTCGGCATGGGAGGATACGCCGGATCGATCTTTTGCGGATTCAACACGAAGGATAATAGTTTCGCCCTGTCGTTTTCGTATTTCGGAAGAACATCCTTATACGCCGGTCCCACCTTTTTGATGCCGAATTCATGGCACGCGGAACATTTCGCATTAAAAATATCCTCACCGCTGAAGGTAGCCAGACTGATTCCCATGGAAGCAAGCAATTCGTTATGATATTTCGTGTACTGATAGGCCAACATCGCGGAATGCTGCTTCGTCGACGTGGAGAGGGACGATGTCGACTGGACGATGACAAACATCAACGACAGGACGAAAAGATAAAACGCGTTTCCGGAATGGCGCGGCATAAAATCTTTGATCATGCCGTAGACGAACAGACTCGCCAGGAAAATGAAAAAGATCGTGAAGAAGGAAGCCGTGAAAACGACCCCGCTCAATCCGGAAACCGGCAGCAGTACCACGGCACCGACGACGAATAACGGCTGCACCAACAACAACACCAGCGATAACGGCAGCGCGGCTCTTCGGACATACGCGGCGTACGATTCCGTGATCCCCTTTTTCCCTCCCTGCCAATGGAATGTAAAGAAGACCATCCCCAGGGATGCGATGGTTAATCCGACCGCGGTAAATTGCGCCAGTTTTAACAGAACATCGGGCGCAAACAACAAGGGAACAATCGAACCGATGCTCATCCACAATTCCGGCCGGGCGGACAAGGACATTCCCGCCACAAGGCAATAGACGGACAGCGTAAGGAAGATGAGCGCATATTTCCCGGAGGTACGCCGGGTTTCGGACATTTGGGATTTCATCGATTCCACATCGTCGCTTTTCGACGGTACGGACGCCAGCACGCCGCCCAGTTTCACGGCGGAATGATACGACGAAGCGAACGCCGCCGCGGCCGCGAACAACAGCAATCCCCACGTCATTATGCTCACGCTGACGGCGGAGGAATTTTGCAGAAGTTGTGCATAGGCAAAAACAAGCGCGGTGTACGGCACAACGCCGAACAACACCAGGATACTTTTATTCGGAAGCAGATGATCAATCACATCGGCGGAGTACTGCAGTGCGTTCGCATCGTTCTGTTGCATTCCTTTGCGGTGAAACCGAAGGGAAAGGATCAGGGCGCCGAACAAATAACTAATAAACGGCAGCAGCAGGATGGTGATCAAATTCATCACAAAATGAAGCACGGCGATCTGTGCTTCGGATTGGGGTAACGCGATCTGTCTCAGAAAATCCATGGTCGTTTGGCCGGATGTGAAAATTATTTTTTAACAGGAGCAGTCAAGGTCGGCGGCAATCCCGCTTTGGACGACGCTGCGGAATACCATCGGTCGAAATCCTCTTGCTCCATGATATACACGGCGGAATACATCGCCGAATGGTTCAATCCGCAATATTCGGCGCAGGCGATGTCGTACCGGCCCACTTTGTCGGATTTGAACCAGAGATCGTTCTTTTTGTTCGGGTACACATCCTTTTTCACGCGAAATGCCGGGATAAAAAACGCATGGCTCACGTCGCTGGAGATAAGGTTCGTTTTCACCGCTTTGTCCTTCGGCACATACAGCGTATCGGTTTTCAGTCCGTTCGGATACTCGAAACTCCACTGCCACATCCGCGCCGTCACTTCAATGGTAATCGCATCTTCCGGAATATTCCGCATATCTTTATATCCGACCCAGCCGAAATAGAACATGCTGATGAAGAGCACCAGCGGGATCACCGTCCAGAGGATTTCCAGCGTCAGATTTTCTTCCACGTGGGTCGGTACGGGATTGCGTTTCCGGCTGTAGCGGATGACAAAATAGATCATGGCGACCGTGATGCCGAGCAGGACGATGAGCGAGAGCGCCGTGATGTACAAAAAGACCGCGTCCACTCCATCCGTAAAATTTGAAGCCGTTGTGAACATTCCCTTACCTCGTAAACGAATAATCCCAGAACGTGAATCCCAGGAAGATGATAAATGTCAAAATTGCCGTCAGGATGAACAGTTTGAAGACGTTATCCTCATATTTCATGTGCATAAAATAGTTCAGCACATACCAGGATTTGATGCAGGCGATTAGCAGCGCGATCACAATCGTCCAGTTGCCGAGATTGATCCCGGAAACGGTAACAGTGATGCCGGTGAATGCCAGCAGGCCCAGCCAGATGAAGATGTAATTTCCGTATTCGACGACGTGTGGTTCTTCGTGATGATGTTCGCTCATTGCCAAACCTTTAATGGATCAGATAGAATAACGGGAAAAGGAAGATCCAGATGAGATCGACCAAGTGCCAATATAACGCTGAATTTTCCAGACGGACGTACTGTGTTTGGTGAATTTTTTTCTGATTAATCTGTCGAAGTATAAACCAGAAAAAGACGATACCGACAATCACGTGGAACGTATGCAATCCGGTCATCACGTAATACAGACCGAAGTAGAGAATTTCTCCGTCCGGTTTATTCAACAGATCCTTGGAACCGGGATAAATGCCGTGGTGAATCTTGGCGCCCCATTCGAAATATTTATTTACCAAAAAGACGAAGGCAAATCCGATGGTGATCCAGATCAGCCCTTTGGAGAACCGGACATTCCCTTTTTGCATCGCGGTGATGGACATCGCCGCGGTCATACTGCTGGTAAGAAGAGCGATGGTGTTGATCAGTCCGATGGTCGTGTTCAGTTCCTGCGCCGCGATGTGGAATTCCTGCTGATGCATGAACCGATAAACGGCATAGATGATGAACAATCCACCGAACAGGATCAGCTCGGTGAACAAAAAGAGCCACATCCCCATCCGGGAACCGTAATCGTCCCGATGAACGTGATGCACGGCGGTGTGATCGGCAGAACTCACTTCGTTCCCTCCTTTTTTGCCTCATACTTGGAATAGTCGTACGGTCCCGCATGAACGTCCGGAACGTCGTGGAAATTTTCGAGAATCGGCGGCGTTTGCACCTTCCACTCCAGTGTTTCGCCTCCCCACGGATTCATCGGCGCCTTCGGTCCGCGGCGCATACCCACGAACAGATTCCAGAACATAACAATCAATCCGATGATCAAAATCCACGAGCCGATGGTCGACGCGAGGTGGTATCCGTGGAATTCCGGAAGATAATCGTAATATCGGCGCGGCATGCCGAGATATCCCATGATAAACAACGGCATATAGAGCATGTTATAACCGATCGTCACGGTCGCCCAAGCCCAGGTGGCCACTTTCAAATTGTACATCCGGCCGAACATCTTCGGCAGCCAATAATGCATCGCAGCGAAAATTCCGAATCCCGTTCCTCCGAACATTACGTAATGGAAATGCGCCACCACGAACGAGGTGTCTTGCAGATGGATGTTTACCGATAACGCACCGAGCATCAAACCGGTGAATCCCCCGATCGAAAACTGAAAGATGAACGACAACACGTACAACAGCGGCGGGTCGGCCTGGATCGATCCTTTATACATTGTGGAGACCCAGTTGAACACTTTAATCGCGGAGGGAATCGAGACTACGTACGTAATGAAGGAAAAGACGAATTGCGCCGTATCGCTCATCCCCGCCGTGAACATATGATGCGCCCACACCAGCGAACCGAAGAGTGCGATGGCCAGACTGGAAAAAGCGATGAACTTATACCCGAAGATGGCGCGGCGGGCAAAGACCGGAATAATTTCGGACACCAGACCCATTGCCGGCAGAATCATGATGTACACCGCCGGATGCGAATAAATCCAGAACAGATGCTGATACAATACCGGATCGCCCCCCAGTGCCGGATCGAAAATGCCGACACCGAGAAACCGTTCGATGGCGACGAGCGCCAGCGTGATGCCGATGATCGGCGTGGCC
Source organism: uncultured Chitinophagaceae bacterium (assembly GCA_964603685.1). Taxonomy (GTDB): domain Bacteria; phylum Bacteroidota; class Ignavibacteria; order UBA10030; family UBA8401; genus UBA8401. The sequence continues at coordinate 9,130 of CAZRWF010000006.1, read as the reverse complement.
AGCACCTGGATCCAGGCGGTGGCATACAGCGACCAGACGAACAACGGCATCTTAAACCACGACATTTCGGGATGACGCATCCGGTGAATGGTGGTGATGAAATTTAATCCGGTGAGGATGGAAGAAAATCCGAGAATAAATGCCGCCATCAGCGCCGGGAACACATTCGTGGTGGTGCGGACGGAATACGGAACGTAGAACATCCAGCCGGTATCGGCGGAACCGCCCGGAAGAAAAATCGAAAGAACGGCAAACAGTCCGCCGAACACAAACATATACCACGACATCAGGTTCAAACGGGGAAAGATCACATCCTTCGCGCCGATCATAATCGGCAGGAAAAAATTGCCGAAGACCGCCGGCAATCCCGGAATGATGAAGAGGAAGATCATGATGATGCCGTGCAGCGTAAAGAACTGATTGTACGTCTGCGCATCAATGATCGTTTTCCCCGGTGCAATGAGTTCCAGACGGATCATAAATCCGAAGAAGACGGCGACGGCGAAAAACGCCATCATGGACCAGAGATACAATACGCCGATCCTCTTGTGATCGACCGACAAGATCCACGACAACAGACCTTTTTTGTACTTGTTGGTCGAGACCTCCAGGTAACTCGGTTCTACCTTTTCCGCCGCCTGTGCAACATGCGCCATAAATTCTCTTTCCTGCTTACGATTGAACTTTTTTTGGTTTAACGGTCAAATAGACCACGAACACCGCCGCGAACAACAGAATCACCCCTCCGGTCACCCGCGTCACGTTGAACACATAGGTGCGGCCTTCCGGATTGTAACTGTAACAATAGGAGAGCAATTTGGTGATAGTCGGACCGGTCCGTCCCTCGGACGCCTCGGTGACCGCCAGTTTCACGTCGAACGGAAGAAACTTCGTCCCGTTCAAATACCGTGCGATCTTCCCATCCGGCGAAACGACGATCAGCGCACCCAAATGGAGGAAATCGTTCCCCTCGCGTTTAAAACGGAATCCCGCCGCATCGGTGATCGCGGCGATCGCCGCACTGTCCCCGGTGAGAAATTTCCACGATTCGTCGGGGATCTGCTTTTTCAACAATCCGAAATAACTCTCCCGTTTTGATCCCGCCAGTTCGAATTTTTCCCGTTCATCGAAACTAATCGTGATGATCTGATAGTCCGTCCCGATCTGCATGTCAAGAAAATTGACGATCGAGGTAATTTCCGTCAGCAGCGGACTGCAAATACCCGGACAACGGTAATAAACAAAATTGAAGATGGTTGGTTTGTCCACCATCTCATCGAGCGTCCGGTAGTTGCCCTTTTCGTCGAAAAACGACGTCTGCATCGGCAATACATTGCCGATCCGTTCTTCGATCCCGATTTCGATGCGCGGGCGCGTTGAATCTTCCGCATTCAACAGCGACACCGCAATCAACAGCACGATACTTATCGATTTCATTTAACTTTTCTTCTCTCTGGCCACTTTCGTCAAATAGGAATGCAACGCGCTCCACTCTTCCCTGCTCAACCGCAGCACGGCGGTCTTAAATCCGATCGTCACCGGATCGGCCGAAACCGTCCGGATGAATTCATCCAGATTCTTGCCGCCGACAGTGAGCGCCGCCGTTACCACTTTCGTGCTGTTGCTGCTCAGCCGTTTCGCCAGCATCATTCCTTGTTCTTCCTGTTTTTTGTCGGCGATCGTTTCGCACACGTCTTCCACATACGCGTTGATTCCGGCTGATTCTTTTTTCAATTTTTCCATCGCCAGCTTCACCGGAATTTGCGGCGGCAGCTGCGTCCCTTTGGAGAGGTTATATGTCTTTTCCAGTTCCAACAGCTCGGTCAGCGAGTCCACCGGATAATCCGCCGCCATCGTCCGGATGAAGTGGATGATCGCAAAACGATCTTCCGCCGGCAAATAATTGAATGACTGCATACCGTTCAGAACGATTCCTTCGTGAAGCGTTTTATAGAGATTGGAGACGGTGCGGCCGTTTTTCCAACCTTCCGGAGAATGAAAATTTCTCGGTTTCACCGGAAGCGTGGAGGCGCTGAGCCCGTCGCCGAGTCCGTTGTCGCCGTGGCAAGAAGCGCAATTCGCTTTGTAGAGGTTCGCGCCTTTATCCACCAACACTTTGGAGGTCCGGCCGACTACGGTGACGTTCACCGGAGCAATCAACGCGCCGCGCTGCATCGGAATATCCTGCACAAACTGGGAAGAATCCGCCAACACCACCGGGGCGACGGCATTTTTGGAGATGTCGTTCATGTGCCAAAGATAGTATGCTCCGAGAAAACCGGCTACGGAGAGAAAATAGATGAACGACAGTCCGAACAGACGGACCGGGTTGCGAAGAATTTCTTGAAAATCTGTTTCGTCCTTGAGTGACATTCTGTTCACACCTAATTAGAGATGGAAATCAATTCCGCGCTGCAATTTCGGATCGCCGATCGGCACGATATTATATTTTTTGGACTGAAAAGCGAAAAGCACAATGATTAATCCGATCGACAAGACCGGAAAAGCGGCTTCGTAATAACTGAAGACCGGTGCGTCGGCGTATGTCGGCATCACCAGCCAGTAGAGATCCAAAAAGTGGGCGAACACGAGAATAGCCGCCGACCGTTTTAAGTTGACCGGATTCATTTTGGACGGGCGCGACACGAGCATAAAATACGGGATCCAGAAATGGATCAACACGATGGCAATCGACACATATTCCCAGCCGTTCTGCCAGCGTTCGATGAACCAGAAGTTTTCTTCCGGAATGTTTGCATACCAAATGAGCATGAACTGGCTGAAGGCGATATACGCCCAGAAGGAACAAAGCCCGAACATCAACGCGCCGAAACTGTAATAATGATTGTGGTTCACTCCTTTGAAGAAAAATCCTTTTTCACTCAAAACGACGACGAACAACGTGGTAACGCTCAGCGCCGTCAGGATCGTCCCGGTAAAATAATAGACGCCGAACATGGTGGAAAACCAATGCGGTTCGAGGCTCATCAACCAGTCGATGCCGAAGACGGAGATGGAAATCGCCAGCAGCGGAATAAAGGCGGCCGCCAATGCGATGTTCTTTTTGGTGTTCGCCTGATCCTTATCCAAATCCTGTTTCAGCGAGTTCCGTCGGAAGATGCCGTAGAAAAGAAACCAGATCACGAAGATCACCGCAAAACGGATCAGGAAAAACTGTTCGTTGAGATACGGCGCTTTGCTTTGCAGCACCTTGTCGGCAGCGACTGCTTCCGGATGCGTCCAATGATATAAGTCGTGCAATTGAAAGATCAACGGGATTGCCAGCAGAGCGGCCGGGACCAGCATCATCCCCAAAAATTCAATCACCCGGCGGAAGGGGGTGCTCCACACGGCACCGGCGATATATTCCAGTGAAATAAAAAAGACCGAACCGACGCCGATACTGACCAAAAAAGTAAATCCGACGACGTTGTTGAACGCCGCGCGGTGTGCATCGGTGAAATACGAGAGAATGACGAGCGCCAGACCCGCCAGCGTCAACGTCCATCCGATTCTCGTCAGGTTGGACGGCAGTTCTTTTTTCGGAACAATCATCGATTCATGAGCGCTCATTGTAGATCGGACTCCTTCGCGTTATAAGCGCGCTGTAATGTTCGGATGTAATTGACCACCGCCCACCGTTCGTCCCGCGAAATTTGATTCTGATACGCCGGCATCACGTTCTGTCCGACGGTGATCGTGTGAAACAATGCCCCGTCGCTCCACTGCCGCAGTTTGTCCGAATGGAGCGTCGGAGGATTCGGGAATTGTCCCTGCAGCCGGCTGTCGCCGTTACCGAAATTGCCGTGGCACGGACTGCAAAACGTCAAATATTTTTTCTTCCCGAGTTCCAGATTCGCCGCCGTCGGCAGCATCGGATTCACCAAAAATTTTCCGACCGAGTCGGCATTCGCGCCGAGGGCGTACGGATACGGCATAAATCCGCGCGCCACCGTTCCCGTTACGGGCAGTCGCATCGTTCGGCCGTCTTCATAAAAATCCGTGGTCGCCTGAACGTCGAACCGCGGCTGCTGCATCATCCAATCGAATGGAGGAAGAAACAATAGTTTGTTCCAATACAGATATCCGCCGGCCGATGTTGCCAGCGCCACGCCGACAAGCAGAAGCACAAACTTCGGATCGAACGTCTTCGGCTTGAACGTCAGAAACTCTTCGCTGTAATACACCGCATCCACTTCCCCGCCGGTGGAGCGGAGCAGTTCACGCGCTTTGTTTTCGTCGAATTGCGCATCGTCCGCCTGTATCGCCACCCCGAACCGGTCGGAGGAGACCCGTTTCATGTACGGCGTATCGTGCAACGGATGGCTGGTATTCGGAAACTTAAAAAAGAACGCGATCATGGCGCCGACGGTACCGAGAACGGCCAGCAGCACGGCAATTTCGTACGTCACCGGAACAAACGCGGGCCACGACCAATACGGTTTTCCGCCGATCACCTGCGGATAGTCCACAATGGCGACCCACGACGCGAACGAAATCATTCCGACGGCACCGAGGATGCCGGAGAACAAGGTCACAAAACCGAGTTTCGTTTCGGGAAGCCCCATCGCTCCGTCCAATCCGTGAACCGGATAGGGAGTGTGTACGTCGAATTTTTGATATCCGGCGTCGCGCACTTTTGCTGCCGCGCGCAGGATATCGTTCGGTTGAGAATAGAGTGCCGTAACGGCGTAGAGTTTCTTTTCCATGGTCAGTGCGACGCTCCGTTTCCGTGATGTGAAGGCTGCGCACCGGGAACGACCGCCTTAATTTCCGCGATCGCGATCGCCGGGAGGAACTTCACGAACAACATGACGAGCGTAAAGAATAATCCGAAACTTCCGATAAGCAGGCCGAAGTCCCACACGGTCGGAATGTACATTCCCCAACTGGAGGGGAGGAAATCGCGGTGCAGCGAGGTAACGATGATAACGAACCGTTCGAACCACATGCCGACGTTGACGAAAATCGAAAGAATAAAGGACATCAACAACGAACGCCGGATTTTCTTCGACCAGAAGAGCTGCGGGGTAAAGAGGTTGCAGGTCATCATGATCCAATACGCCCACCAGTACGGTCCGAACGCGCGGTTAATGAAAACGAACAATTCCGTCGCATTGCCGGAATACCAGGCGATGAAAAATTCCATGATATACGCGTATCCGACCATCGTTCCGGTGACAAGCATAATCTTGTTCATCTTTTCGATCGTGTCGAGCGTGATCAGGTGTTCGAACTTAAAGGCCTGCCGGGTGATGATCAATACGTTCTGCACCATGGCGAATCCGGAAAAGATCGCACCCGCCACAAAGTACGGCGGGAAAATGGTGGTGTGCCATCCCGGCAACACGGAAACGGCGAAGTCGAACGACACGATCGTGTGCACGGAGAGAACAAGCGGTGTCGCAAATCCGGCCATGATCAAATACGCCCGTTCATAATGCTGCCAGTGGCGGTTGGAAAATCTCCATCCGAGCGACAACACGGAATAAATCACTTTTTTTATTGTTGTCGTCGCTTTATCGCGCAGCGTGGCAAAGTCCGGAATCAATCCGATATACCAGAACACTGCGGAGACAGTGAAATACGTGTTCACCGCGAAGACGTCCCACTCGAGGGGGGACGTAAAGTTTACCCACACGCCATGCTGATTCGGATACGGGAAGAGCCATGCCATGGCAAGCCACGGACGGCCGGTATGAAAAATAACGAACTGAACGGCGCACAACACGGCGAAAAGCGTCATCGCTTCCGCGAAGCGGGCGATACCGGTGCGCCATTTTTGGCGGAGCAAAAAGAGAATGGCGGAGATGAGCGTTCCGGCGTGACCGATACCGACCCAGAAGACGAAGTTAACGACGTCGAATCCCCAGGCGACCGGCTGATTGATCCCCCACACGCCGACCCCTTTCCACAGGAGCCATGCGAGGCTGATACCGCCGATGCCGAGCATCGTCACCGAAATAGCCAGTCCGATGAACCAGTTCCGCTGCGGAAAATCATTGATCGGTTTGACGATGGTCTCATCCAGCGCCGCTGCGCTGGGAACCCCCTCAACGACCGGTAGTTCTTTCGTATAGTCCAATGCTGTCGTTGACACTATGCTTTCTCCGTTTGAGATTCTACATTGCGAAGTTTTGCCACATACGTCACGTTCGGCGCCACGTTAATTTCTTCGAGCACATGGTAGCCGATTTCATGATGACGGTATTTATAGATATCCGAATTTTTGTCCAACACGTTCCCGAAGACGATTGCATCGGCCGGGCAGGCATCCTGGCAAGCGACGGTGATGCCGGCTCCCGTAAACTCTTTCCCCTCTTCGATGGCGTGCTGACGCCCTTCCATGATCCGCTGAACGCAGAAGGTGCATTTTTCCATTACGCCGCGTGACCGTACGGTCACTTCGGGATTGTGCATCATGTTAAGGGGCTGTTGATATTGATGGCCGTCGTTAAACTCGTCGCGGAAATCGAAGAAGTTGAAGCGCCGGACTTTGTACGGACAGTTGTTGGAACAATATTTCGTCCCGACGCAGCGGTTGTATGCCATCTGGTTCAGTCCGTCCGGACTGTGCGTGGTGGCGACGACCGGGCAGACGTTCTCGCACGGCGCGTTGTCGCAATGCTGGCACAACATCGGCTGATTGCTCACGTTCGGTGCATCCGACGTTCCGGAGAAGTACCGGTCGATCCGGATCCAGGTCATTTCGCGGCCTTTGTGCAGCTGATCTTTCCCCACCACCGGAATATTGTTTTCCACATTACACGAGAGCGTGCAGACACCGCAGCCGGTGCATTTGTTCAGATCGATCGCCATCGCCCACTTGACCCCCTCATATTTTATCTTCGGCACGATCGTCTGATAGTGATGCTGCTTTTGGAGGAACTTCGGATCGTCGACATACTCCGTGACCGTGCCTTCCTGAATGATCTGCCGTTTTTTATGGAGGTCTTTCAGGAAGGTATCGTCCAGGTCGTGATGTTCCTGCGTGGAGGCGAGCAGATATTTTTCACCGGTTTTGGAAATTTTCACGCCGTCATACAGCCACGGCGACAAAACGGCGGTTTTCGACATCAACACATTTGCGTTGAAGCCGACGCCGGTGCCGACCGTTCCGGCAACCGTGCGGCCGTATCCGAGCATCACCGCAATCAGTTTGTCCGAGAGTCCGGGCTGCACATGCACCGGAAGCGCGAGCGTTCTGCTGCCGGCGGTCACTTCGATCATCTCCCCTTCTTCAACGCCGGCCTCTTTCGCCGTCGCAACAGACAAGGCAGCATAATTGTCCCACGCAATCTTCGATGCGGGATGCGGCATTTCCTGCAGCCAGCCGTTGTTCGCGTACCGTCCGTCGCCGACAAAATAATTGTCATGCAGATACAAAACAAAATCACCGGTCGGTTTCGGCAGCAGAACGGAGTTCAGTGCATCTCCTTTCACTGCCGGAACAGGTGCCGCCGCCTCGTTGTATGTAACCACACCGTCGTGCAACGCAGAGTACCAGAATGATTTGAAGTCAACACTCACGCGCATCGCCGGGAAGACCTCTTTTTCCCAACGGTTCATCACAAATTCGTGATAGGAAGATTCTTTGAACGTTTCGGCCGCACCTTTGGACCAAAATAACAGCGCCGCTTCTTTTTGACGAGTGTTATAGAGCGGAGAAATCACCGGCTGCTGAAGACTGATCATGCCCGTCCGGGTTTTATGATCGCCCCACGATTCGTAGTCATGGTGAATCGGGAGGACAAAATTTCCGGCGGCGGATGATTCGTTCTGCGTTTCGGCGAAGGTGATTACCGTCGGCACTTTTTTGACGGCGTCGGCATATCCCAGATCGGGTGCGAAGTGATAGACCGGATTGGTATCGAAGTGGATGACCACACCGACCGAACCGCCGTTCATTCGCGCAACCAGCGATTCCCATTCCGATTGTTTGGTCAGCGCGGAGAGGATCACCGCCGACTGTTCTCTGTTATAGAGTGCGGAATTGCCGAGAAGATCGTTCAGAACGTTTACGGCAACATGGACCGATTCCGGCAAACCATTGCCGGCATGAACGATCGATTTGCCGCGGTTTGCGGAAAGATCTTTCACCAATTGCTGCACGGCGGCGGCATCAAGTCCGTTTTTGGCCGTAAAATCCTTCAACGACGCTTTCCCATTCGGACGGAATTCGTTGATGAGCGCGAGGACGAATTCCAGCTGCTGATCGGGCCGCACCTTCAAGCGGTAATCGGCGTTCATTGCGGTGGAGTTCATCGTCCCATCCGCAGAATAGAGCCGGCTGATCCCTTTGGCATTATTGACGTTTCTCTTCTCTACATACATCCTCGTCTGTTCGGCAAGGTGACCCTCATATCCGAGGAAATCCGATTCGAGCGCGAGGATGACATTCGCTTCATTCCATTTGATCAACGGGAATTGCGTGCCGCCGGTTGAACGGTTCCACGCCGCACTACGATTAAGGTCGTTGAACAATTCGTACGAATAGACTTTTGTCGTCGGATATTTCGCCGAAAAATCATTCAACGCTTTTTTGGCGGTCGGGGAAGTAACGGTGTGCGTGATGACGGCAATTTCTTTTTGCGCTTTGACGGCGCCGGACAGCGCGGCAACGATTTTGGTGTCGACCTCTTTCCACGAACTTTTGGTGAGAATGCCGGCATCAACGAACATCGGATCCTTCAACCGTTCCGGATCATACAAATTGAGGATGCTCGCCTGACCTTTGGCCGAGATCTTCCCTTTGTTCACCGGATGATCGGGATTCCCGTCGATCTTGATCGGGCGTCCTTCGCGGGTTTTGATGAGAATGCCGTATTCGTTTCCGTTTTCGATGATGGTGGAAGCGTAAAAATTTGCGGAGCCGAGCGTGATCTCTTCCGGCTTGCGGGTGTACGGAACGATCTCTCCCTTATCCCGATAACTCGTGCAGCCGGCGGCGGCGAATGCGGCCGAGGCGGAGACAAGGGCGAGGAACTGTTTACGGTTCATCGGCGACATGGACTCGACGTCGAATCCGTCGGTCACTTCTTTCGCGAACTCGCGTGCCTTGGCTTCGTCCACAGCAGGATCGTTATGATAGGCGCGGAGGCTTTTCCAGTATTTCGATTCGTTGGTCATC
>CAZRWF010000005.1:0-70626 GCA_964603685.1 uncultured Chitinophagaceae bacterium | reverse complement strand
TGCTGAGAAGACCGCCGACCATCGGACCAAGAATAAATCCGATTCCGAATGTCGCGCCGATGATGCCGAGATTTTTCACCCGGTCGCTCTCATTTTTGGAGATATCGATCAGATAACTTTGCGCCGTTGTAAAATTTCCGGCAGCCAAACCGTCGATCATCCGGCCGACAAACAGCATCGGAATGGAGACCGCACCGGCGAACACGAACCAACCGAGCGAAGTGGAAAAAATCGAGATCAGCAATACCGGACGGCGGCCGATCCGGTCGGACAACGCTCCGAGCAGCGGTGCACTGAGGAATGCACACAGCGAGAAGACCGAAAACAACAAGGTGATCGTGAGGGCCGAAGCGCCGAATTCCGTGAGATAGTAGGGGAGGATGGGAATGACGATTCCGAATCCGAGCACGTCGACAAAGACGGTGGAAAGGATGATCAGCTTTTGTTTATCCATGACGGGCGAAAGATACTCATTTATTGTATATTCCCCAACCGGCTGAAAAAGTATTCACACCATGATGAACCTTCGCGACGTTTTGGAACGACTGCGGCGATCGGGCTCCCAAAAAAATATCGACGGGATGCGGCGGTTTGCCGTTGCGTCCGATCATGCCTTCGGAGTGCCCGCACCCGTCATTCGGAAATTGGCGAAGGAGATCGGAATCGATCATTCTTTGTCGCTCCGATTGTGGAATTCGGGATTTCATGAAGCGAGATTGTTAGCCGCATTGACGGCCGATCCGGAGCGATGCACGGCGGCGATGATGGATCGCTGGGTGTCAGAGATCCAAAACTGGGCACAATGCGACTGTTGTTGTTCGGAACTGTTTCAAAAGACACGTTTTGCCCGTCAACTTCCTGCACGATGGGGAAAACGGACGAATGAATTTGTACGGCGGGCGGGGATCGTCATGATCGCCGTGATGGCAGTACATCACAAGACGGCGGCGGACCGAGTGTTTGAAGAGTATTTTCCGCTTTTGATCCGGACATCCACAGATGAGCGGAATTTCGTGAAAAAAGCAGTGAATTGGGCGCTCCGGCAGATCGGGAAACGTAACCTCGTGCTTCAGCAAAAAGCGATTGCTGTTGCGGAAGAAATTTACCAGATTCCCGCACCATCCTCCCATTGGATTGCTGCCGACGCTCTCCGGGAATTCCGGGATCCCAAAACAATACAAATGATCAAAAAAAGAAAGTGACAGATATGATGACGAACGATATCGACCGACGGACATTCATCAGTAATATCGGCAAAGGGCTCGGGCTGGCCACACTTTCATCGACGTATCTTTCGGCGTTACATTCCCAACTTTTGGCCTCCACGTCGGGATTTCAACACCTTTCGCCCGGACAGACTGCGGCAAATGAGGATTATTGGTTTCCCATCCAACAGTCGTTCTCCGTCACTCGCAGTATGATCAATTTGAACAACGGCGGTGTGTCTCCATCGCCCCGAATCGTTACCGACGCATTGGTCCGATACCAATGGCAGCAGGAGGACGCATCCGCTTATGTGATGTGGCAGCTCCTCTTGCCGCAAGTGGAGACGATTCGGACGGGATTGGCCGAACTTTTTGGATGCGACAGGGAAGAGATCGCCATAACCCGGAATGCATCCGAATCGCTTGAAATTCTTTTGATGGGATTGGACCTCAAATCCGGTGATGAAATTTTGACGACGACACAAGATTATCCTCGTATGTTAACTACCTTAAAACAACGCGAAGAACGCGAGGGTATCTCGTTAAAAATGATCAAGTTACCTGTCCCCGCATCATCAAACCAGGAGATCATCGATGCATTCGAAAAAGGGATGTCTAAAAAAACCAAAGTGATCTTGCTTTGCCATCAGATCAATCTCACAGGACAAATCCTGCCGGTGAAGGAATTATGCCAATTGGCGCAATCGAAAGGGATACCGGTCATCGTTGACGGAGCTCACTCTTTTGCACAACTCGATTTCAAACAGAAGGATTTGGAGTGTGATTTTTATGGAGTGAGCCTGCACAAGTGGTTGTATGCACCAAAAGGAACCGGGTTATTATTTGTGAAAAAAGAGAAAATCAGTACCATATGGCCCTTATTTGCTGCCGAAAAGGCGCAAAAGAATGATATTCGAAAGTATGAGGAAATTGGCACACACTCGATCGCCCCGAAGCTGGCAATTGGAGAGGCGTTAGCTTTCCACAATGGTATCGGAGGGAAACGAAAAGAGGCAAGATTACGCTATTTAAGCAGATATTGGATGAATAATTTGAAAAATACTCCAAAAATATACTTCAACACGTCGTTTAATGATGAATTTTCTTGTGCTTTGGGAAATTTTGGGATTGAAGGGGTGAATCCTGCAGAATTAGGCTCATATTTGATGTCCAGGCATAAGATTATCACCACACCCATAATTCACGAAGAATTCACCGGAACGAGAATTACCCCCAACCTCTACACAACCATCGACGAGTTAGACCGTTTTTGCGAAATTGTTAAAAAAATCGCAATAAACGGCATTCCCAAGTCTTAACCATATCCACACTCTGCAACTCAAAACTATCTTTGCAGCAATATTGTAACCCATCACAATATTTTAATAAAATATTAGAAAATACTAATGTGAGTATTATCATACTCAAAGAATCATTAAAACACTCTAATTCTCCTTTATTTGTAGGGGTTTTTTAATTTTTCTACATTGTAATCAGAAAATAGTTCAAACCGCTCATTTTTACAATTGGAGATTTTATGGGAGAAGTACTTTTCACCACCAACGATGTCGCAAAAATTCTTCGCGTCGACAAGTCCACGGTAAAACGGTGGACCGATGAAGGAAAGTTACAGTGTTTCCGTACTCCGGGCGGTCACCGAAAATTCCGGTCGGAAGATCTGTACAACTTCATCGCGGAAAATAACTACGGTAACGATTCGCTGCAATCGCTGCCGAAAGTCATGAGCGATGAAATGATTATCCGCTCCATCGTCCAAAAGCGGGAGTACAACCTTCTGCACTCCGTCTGTTTTTCTTCGGCGATCAAAGGGAAAAAAGACGAGATCCTTTCATTGTTCAAGGAGATCCATGCCGCCGGACTTTCCGTCGCATCGATCTTCGATCACGTCGTCCGCACGACGGTGAAAAAACTCCACTTCCTCTCGCAGCAGAACAAAATTTCGGTCAGTGAATATCATCTTGCCGTGAACGGATTGACCTCAGCGATCATCCGATTCACCGATACCGCCGAAAAACTTCCCAAAAATCATAAGACCGTCGTGTGCGCATCCATCACCGAAGAAAAAAACGGCGTGGAATTTCTTGCGCTGACGTCGCTGCTGGAGATCAACGGATATGCGGTATTAAACCTCGGATCGGGAATCCATGCCGACGCGATCCGTCAGTTTTTGCTCTCTGCCAAACCGTACGCGCTTTGCTTGTATTCAACCGATGCGGGAAATTCGGAAATGGTGGCGGAAGAGATGGTGAAGATCGCAGATGCGGTGAAATTGTCCGGTGCGCATTGTGTTGCCGGCGGGCCGGCATTTCAATCGGAAAAAGTTAAATCCATGGACGGCGTGAAGACATTTTTAACCTTCGCGGAGCTTGATCAACCGTCATTGTCTACTTCTGAGATAAAATCAATTTTTCACAAATAAATCATCAAAAAAACAATGAACAACATAAAGGAAAACATATGCACAACAGACCGCCATGACAACACCAACAGTGTCGTAGCAAGAAAAACAAACAACCATTTACCAACATTCACCAAAGGAGTAATCATCATGAAGAACGCATCGTTCTTTCGATTCGCCGCAATCGTAATGGTCTTCGGACTGTTCGCGGCAGCCGCGCAGCAGGTTTTCGCCGCCGGTACACGTGCCGGTACGCTGTTGACCTCCACGGCAACAATCAACTACAACGATAAAAACGGTTCGGCGATGTCCGCCGTGAACGGTTCCGTCAGCGTCTACGTGGCCCATCGGCCGGCTTCCACGCTCAACGTCGGAACGTCCAGCGGCGAAGCATACGACGGCGGATATATCGTATACACCATGACGGTCACCAACAACGGTAACGGTCAGGATAAATTTCAATTCCTGGCTAATGTCACCGGCGGTGCATCGTATTTGGACAGCATCGGCTGGTACAAAAATGCCGGCCTCACGGAAGCGCTGCTCGGCACGAATAAAAACGTCCTTCAGGACACCGTGACGAACGACGGCAACGCGACCGTGTATGCGAAGCTGTATCTCAAATCGGAAGCGGACAGCACCGGTTCGGGATATTTGTATGACAAGAACAACATCGTCATCAGCTTCTTTACCCGTTCCACCGCGAACATGACCGATACGACGTATCTGAACACCGATGCGACCGGTCCGCGCGCCGTGGCCGCTTCGTTCCAAAATGCTCTTTCGTCCACCGTGGAACGGACCACCCGCGTGAAACAATCCAAGTTGACGTTGTCGGTCACCCGCGGTCAGGCCGGATATCGTCCCGGTGCGACCACCGGATACAACGCAACGGTGTCGAACGCCGGCTCCGGCCGTGCGGAGAATGTCACCATCACCGTGACGTTCGATGCGAATCAAACGTTCTCTTCCGGAACGAACTGGTCCGGTTCGGGATCGTCCCGCTCCTATAACCTCGGCACCGTGGCGTCGAACGGCGGTTCCTCGACGACCGATTCCGCCGACAGTTTATTCCTGTTGATGGCGGATTTACACAGCGTCCTGGAAGGAACGACGCGCACACCGACGTTATCCGTTACCTACAACGATTCCACGAACGGAAAAATCGGACGCACCCGCGTGATCGCGAATTCGCCGCAATCGTTCAGCGTCTTGTTCAAATCCTTCTTGCAGCAATCCGACATCGCCATTGTCGATACGACCGAATCGGCCGATCCGGGCGATACAGTGACGTTTGCTTACACCATTACCAACAACAGCAACGGTCAGGACGGATTTAATGTACGGTATAACACTGCGTCGCAAGGGACGTGGAGCACCGGACGGTTCTGGTATGAAGTGACCGGTGCCGGGTTCAGCGGTTCGCAGGATTCCTTGTTCGCATCCGGCGGCGGCGGTGCCGATCTCAATACCACCAAATTGATCGCCAAAGGTGCCAGCATCACGGTGTACATCCGCATGGCGGTTCCGAGCGGATTGACCACGGCGATCACCCACATCCGTCACCATGTCAACTCGCGTCGCGATTCAGTCAACATCCCGACCGATTACAATCTCCATGGCCAAGTCGATCCGCTGTTGCCGAATATCGTCGTGACCCGCTCGAAAAAGATTCACCAAGCGACGGCCGGCGATACGGTCAGCACGAACAGCTTAGCGTCGATTATGCCGGGCGATTCCGTGACAATCTATGTGCTTATCGAAAACACGGGGGATGGTGAAGCGAAAGACGTCATCATCGAGGACAATATCGCGAACAATGCGAACATGACGAACGTCTCCAACTCGGCGTACCTGTGGGATCTCGTGACCGGAACGGAAGCAGCCAACTCCGATCATGTGACGATTCCGAATCATCCGTCGACGGCCGGAACTTTGTATGGAACGATCAAAAAACATACGGGCGGGTATGTCACCACGGTGACAACACTTGCGGCCGGCGGAAAACGGCAGGTCAAATATACGATGAAAGTGAACTAATGCTCTTTTGGAACTATCCGGAGTGATCCGGGTAGTTCCGCCAATAACGTGAAACTCCGACATCTTACATATCACCTTTTGATTCTGATCGCCGCTGCGAGCGTTTCGTTCGCTCAACGGCTGCAGATCGTAACGCCCGCGCAGAACGAGGTCAGCATGATGACGCGCCAAGCGGTGATCATCTCTGCCGCCCCGGGGACGAAGGTCGTGTTGTGGATGAACGGTACGGCCGTCGATTCCGGTACGGTTCGTCCGGACGGAGTCCATGATTTCCTGAATATCGCCGTCGAACAAGGCCCGGTAACGTTTGCGGTCGTTGCGCACGGATTGTTCCCGGAAACGGATACCGTGCGGATGCATGTCGCCGGTGAACCGCACGCGATCGACATCGTCTCCGCGGCGAATGCATTTGTTGCGGACGGACGCACCACGTCTTCGTTCGAAGCGATTGTGAAAGACAAATTCGGCGTCATCATTCCCGGAATGTACCATGTGACCCTTACCAGCGACACCGCCGGAATTGTCGCGACGGATGTGGATCCGAATCAGGACGGCATTCAAGTGAGAATTGACAGCGGGAAAGTACGGTTCGGCATTCAGTCTCCCTCCGCATCGCTTGTTTCCACCATCGCCGCATCGTGGGGTAATGTCTCCGCTGCACAAGAGATCGAATTTACGACACCGATCGTGCCGTTGATGATCGTCGGTTCCGCGGATGCCGAAGGATCGCTGTTGTCCGCTTCCGGCAATCTTACCGGAATCAAAAACCGGTCGGCCATCGACGACGGATTCCATTCCGAAGGACGCCTCGCCTTCTACGGACGGGGAACCGTGATGGAAAAATATCTTCTGACGGCTTCGTTCGACAATCAACGCCGCCAGAAGGACCGGCTCTTCCGCGATCTTGATCCGGATGTGCTCTATTCCATCTATGGCGACAACAGTCGCGTGGACTATACGGCACAGACAAGCAATCCGTTCTTCCTCAAATTGGAATTGAACCGTTCGTATCTGATGTTCGGCGATTTTAATACGGCGTTTGGTCAGAACGAACTGGCCCGGTACGACCGGACATTCACCGGCATCAGCGGTCATTATGAATCGCGCACCGGCAAAGCGGATGTATTTGCGACGGTCACTGACCGGAAAGTGGTGCAGGATGAGATCCGCGGACAAGGTATTTCGGGATATTATTTCCTCGGTGTGAGCAACGTTGTTCCGGGTTCGGAAAAAATCAGAATCGAAACGCGCGACAAACGGCACAATGAAGTGATCGTCAACCGTGCCGAAAAATCCCGCTTCGGTGATTATGAGATCGACTACGTTCAAGGAACATTGTTCTTCAAACAACCGGTGAACAGCATCGATCAAGCGGGAAATCCGGTGTACATCGTCGTTTCGTACGAATCTCAATCGGGTTTCCCGACGAACTACGTCACCGGCGTGCAGGCAGAACAACGGATTCTGAAAGGGTGGACGATCGGCGCGACGGCGGTGACGGAAGAACGGATGCCGACCAATTACACCGTGCTTGGCGTGTATACGCGGTATTCGTATGCCGACCGCCTGCAAACGAATGTGGAAGTGGCACACGGCTCTGACGTGTCGAACAGCGGTGCGGCGTGGAAAATCGAACTCGGCGGTGCACCGATCGACCGGATGCAAGTGAAATCGTATTTCCGCAAAGTGGAATCCGGTTTCGTCAACCAAACGGCCGGAGCCGGCGGTGCTGCAGAACTCGGTTCGACGAAATACGGCGTGGGCGGTGTGTATGACGGACTGTTTGAGACAAAACTCATGGCGGATTTTTATTCCCAACAACAAACGAGCGGTAACGCCTCTGTGAACGTTCATTCCATCACCGGCGGTGCGGAACGGAAGATCAGCAGTTTTGCCACCATCGCACTCCGTGCGGAAAATCTGCGATACGAAAGCGCCCGCATGGATACAGCGTTGGTTGACACGAAACAATCGACGTTGATCAACGCGAAAACGACCGTACGCGCGAACGATCGGATTAACCTGACCGGTGAATACGAACAAAGTATCAGCAGTTCGGCGAAAGAACAGATCACACCCTCCAGCGCAGCCATCGGCGCGGAATACCGGGTGACGGACGACATAACGCTGTCCGCACAGCAGCGTTTCTATATCGGCAGCGGAAGTTCCACCATCTTCGGCGTCGGATCGGAACTCGGATACGGAACGACGATGACCGGCCGGTACGAAATCGGTAACGGAATCAACGGCAAACGGAACCAGGCGAGCATCGGCTTAAAGAACACAACGAAATTGTCGGAAGAAGTGACGGCCAATGCGGCATTCGAACGGACTCGTGCGTTGGATCGCCAACTGGCGGAAGCGAAGACGAACGACAATGATGCACTTTCGTTAGGTTTGGAATATCTGCCGAAAGAATCGTACAAAGCGACGATTAAAGGGGAGTATGCAAAAAATACCCAAGCGGTGAGAAAGAACCTTTCCTTCGCCGGTGACATCCGATTGGCGAACGACTTTACCGTGATCGACAAATTCACGTATTATGTGGAACAGAGAATCGCTCCGCAAACGCCGTCGTCCACTTTCTCCGATGGCGTCCTTTCGGCGCAACAGATCGGAACGCCGGCCGGAAGCGGCACGCTCTCCAAGTTCGATAATGCGATCGGCATCGCCTACCGTCCGACGGAAATGGATTGGCTGAATGCGATCGGCAAGTATGAAAAGAGAATCGAACGGAACGGCGTCGTTATGCCGAACACCTCCTCCTCCGCGGATATCGTTTCGCTCCATACTTTCATCGAACCGGTTTTCGGTTTGGAAATCGGCACCAAGTATGCGCTCAAATATGCGACGGATGAGGCCTACGGCCTGTCGGCATCAGCCGTGACCGATTTCTACCTGCTCCGGGCGGAATACGACTTGCGCTGGAACAGCTTCGATGTTGCGGCGGAATACCGGATCCTGAGTTCCCGTATTGCCGGACAGGCCAATTCTCAATCGGCGAAACACGGATACAGTGCGGAGATCGGCAATGTGGTGTTCGAAAATCTCCGCTTTGCCGTTGGATACAATTTTGTCGGCACCGAGGACAAAGACCTCGTCGGACGCGACTATCAATCGGCCGGACCGTTCCTGTCGGTTCGTGCGAAATTCACCGAAAAGATTTTGAATTATTTTCACAAATAACTTTTAAGTATTTTCAGAGTACCCATGAACGAAAAGAGCATTTATAGGACAGGGCAAACACGGTGGATCACCGTTGCCGCCTTGTTGTCTCTTGCGGCATCAACGATCGTAATGGGACAAACCCTCGCGCGATATACGGTCGCCCGCACCACCGGCAACACGTATAACAGTATTGATCTCACCGGATCATCGGTCCCGAATTGGCGAAACAGCTCCAACGGAAATTTTAATTTGGACGACAACCGCAGTTTTCAGATCGAGATCGGATTTGATTTTTGGTACCGCGGTGTTCGGTACACGCATTTTTCTGTTTCGACCAACGGTTTTATCGACTTTTCTTCTTCGACGGCGCTCGGCGGTCCGGACGGCGGGGCCTACAGTTATGTGAACGCACAATTTTCCGGAACCACCGGAACTCTGACCGCTCTGGCACCTTTTTACGACGACTTGACGACGGACGGCGGCACCGATCCTTTGGGTGACGGTATCAAATATTCCGTCACCGGCGTCGCTCCGAACAGAGTCCTGACCGTGGAATGGATCAGCATGGCGGTGTACGGGAATACGACACCCGATTTGAACTTCCAGGCGAAATTGTACGAAAGTTCCGGGGTGATCGAATACAATTATTCCACGATGAATCAGGGGACCTTCGGCTTCACGTATACGATCGGTATTAACGGTCCGACCATGAGTGGAACGGCACAGCCGGACCAGTTGCAGGTGCAACAGACCGCAAACACCGCCACGTTTTCGGCGACCGAAACGCACAATCTGGTAACGATGCCGGCCTCCGGATCCCGGTTGACGTTTACGCCGCCGGATATGAATGCACCGCATACATTAACGTTCACCGGTGTGTCACAGACCGGCATGACGTTGAACTGGGTCGATACGTTATGGAATGAAGTCGGATTTGCCGTTTATGGCTCGGATGACGGAGGAGCGACGTACAATTTTCTCGGCCAAACGGCGGCCAATGCAACATCCTACGCTGCAACCGGATTACTCGCCGGAACGACGTACTATTTTAAAGTCTACGCGGTGAACGAAGGCCGGTTAAGCACAGCATTGGCGGGAAATCAGGCCACCCTTTCCGCCGGAGCGCCGTACACCATCACGTCCGGTTCATGGAAAAATCCTGCCGTGTGGTCCACCAGTGTGGTTCCGGGAATTTCGGACAACGCGACCATTGCGGACGGAACCGTGATTGTGATCGATTCGACTGTGACGGTGAATAGTCTCACCGTCGGTCAGGGGGCCAGCGGAACGCTGTTAATCGGGGACGACAACACCGCGCGCAGCATCACGGTGATCGGCAACGTGACGGTGAATGCCGGCGCCGTCTTTCGCGTGAACGGCGTTTCGAACACCTCGTCACATACGCTGACGGTTTCCGGCAACATTGCCAACAGCGGACGGTTCGTCATGGCGACCGATGCGGACAGCCGGTGTGCCGTGACCTTCAATAAAAATGGGACACAGACCGTCAACGGCAACGGCGATTCCACCCGATTCTATTTGATGACATTGAATATGGGTACGTCCCGCTCGAATATTTTGGATATTTTTGCGACGAATTTTTCGGTTTCGACGACGAATTTTTTGACCTTGACGAACGGAACGTTCAATCTGGCGACGGGTGCGTCGGTAACACCGTTCACCGCCGCCGCTTCGATTCCTTCGAGCGGAGGGATCCGCGTCAATCATGCCTCGGCATCTTTATCCACAACGGGAGGGAGTCTGACGGTTGCCGGTGAATTTCGCGTTCAGGCCGGTACGGTCACGATCGGAAACAACACCGGACACAATTTGATCTCGTCCGGCGGCGCCTTCACGATCAACGGCGGCACAGTTCTGGTGCGCGGCGGATTTATTCCGAACAATGCGTACGTCATCACCGATTTGACGATGACCGGCGGCACGATGATCGTGGCCGATTCGGGAAGTACGTCCGCCACCTACGCTCCGTTTAACATCAGTCTCGCCGGATCCAATTTTGTTATGAGCGGCGGTACGATAATCGTGAAAAAAGAAGGAGGAACCGGTGCCGAAGATCTGGGATTTGTGTTGTCGGGCTTTACGAGCTATTCGGTAACCGGGGGAACGGTTCAAATAGGATACACCGGTTTGACTCCGGCGGCGCAAACGATGAGAGTGAACGTTTCCATTCCTGTCTATAATTTTGTCGTCAACAGCTCGAATGCGACGGCGCAACTGATCACGAACGGATTGACGGTCTTGAACGATCTCACCATCACTGCCGGAACACTGAACGCGAACGGATTGGACATTGGCGTCGCGCGGCATTGGGAAAACAACAGTCAAACGTTCACCCCCGGTGCGGGAAAAGTAACGTTCAACGGAACGGGTGCTCAATCGGTGATCGACCCATCGGGTGAAACATTCAATAAATTGACCGTGAGCAAATCTTCCGGTACGCTCACACTTCAGAACAGCGTCACCGTTTCGGATTCGTTCGCCGTGCTTTCCGGAACGATGGATATCCAAACCAATACGCTCACGCTTAATGGTAACGTTTCATCCGGCGGAACGGTCACCAGTGCTGCCACCGGAACGATCAATTATAATCAAAGCAGCAATGGTCAAACCGTGCTGGCGATGAACTACGGCAATTTAACATTCAGTAATTTTACGAAAATTCTTCCCGCAGGAGTTGTCGGGGTTGCGAACGTCTTTACTTCCGGTTCAGCCGCCGGACATACTATCACCGGCAATACAATGGATTTTAACGGTTCGGGAGCGCAAAATATTCCTTCGTTCCTCTATAATAATCTTACCCTCAGTACTTCCGGAACAAAAACCCAACAATCCGGTGCCGATACCGTCACCGGAACATTGACGATCGGTGGTTCCGTAACCCTGACCGTCTCGAGTGCCGACACGATGCGCGTTTTGGGTAATGTGATCAATAATGGAACGCAGAACGGAACGAATTATCTCGATCTGTCCGGATCAACTGCTCAAAGCATCAGCGGCGGAGGATCCTTTACCAATCTGAAAGTGAACAACGCCAACGGGATCACACTGACAGGTAATATGACGATCAACGGAACGTTACGATTGCTCAACGGTAACATCACCAATGCGTCCGATACCGTCATTATTTCGTCATCAGGAACAGTTTCGCGGAACTCAGGACATGTTACCGGATGGTTGAAAAAATCTGTCGGAACCGGATCGAATGTCACCGTTACGTACGAGATTGGAACAGGCAATAATTATACGCCGGCACAATTCGTTTTTGCCTCCGTTTCTGTTGCCGGAACGTTGACCGTCTCCACAGTCGCCGAAGAGCATCCGGAATCCGCAACGTCGTTCGTCAATCCAGCGGATAATGTCAATCGCTATTGGCAGACCCGATATTCCGATCTTGTCTATAACACGGCGAGCGGATACAACCTAACTCTTACCTATGTGGCAGGTGATTGTGATATAGCAGGATCAGCCACATTCCGGATGAACTGGTATAATGGTTCGTTCTGGGATAGTACAACGGCCGGAACACGAACTACGACGACCAATCAAGCGCTCGGGATCGACTCCTTGGGTATCTATATCATCGGATTGCGCGATGCGAACAACGCTTTTCGCTCCAAAGGATCCGGGACATGGAATGATTTCACCAATGTCTGGGAACGCTTCGACGGAACGAATTGGGTGAACGCCGTCTCTTCGCCGGTGCTGGCCAGCGGGCAAATTACGATTCGAAACGGGCATACGGTGACGGTCACCACCAATCTTTCCGGTGTGACGAACGGACAGGACCAGATTGTGGTGGAAGAAGGGGGGACGTTGGTGATCGGAACGGGCGGCACACTGCAAATTCGGAATGGTGCCGGTACGGATCTGACCGTGTATGGAACGGTGAAATGGGATGCCGGAACATTCAGCGTCAACGGCGGACCCTCGGCGGTGTATATGAGCGGCGGGAAGTATATCCATGACGTGAATGGCAGTGCGATCAATGTCGGAATGACCACCACGTGGAATGCGAATTCAACGGTGGAGATCACCGGTACGACCAATACCGTACCGACGAGTCTTGCGCAGACGTTCGGAAATTTCGTCTGGAACAATGCCGCGCAAAGCGCCGTGATTGCGCTGGCGGGAAATCCGGTAACGGTGAACGGAAATTTTGAGGTGTTGAACACCAACGGACAGCAATTGCTGATCAACAATAATACGGCCGCATCCAAGACCATCGGCGGAAGTTTTAAAGTGGAGGGAACAAGCAAAGTGCTAATGAAACAGACCGGAGCGACGGCGTACACGGTGACGATTGGCGACAGTCTCGTCGTGCGCGGAACCGGCAGCACATTGCGGTTTGTCACCACGTCCACGGCTGCCGTCCATTTGACGGTTTCCGGGAGCGTTCTGATGTCCGGCGACTCGTTGAATCTGAGCGGTTCCGCTTCGGTGGATAGTTTGAAAGTCGGAGGGAATTTTACGCATACATCCGGAGTGATCACCGAAACGAGTACCGGGTCCGGCACCATCGTCTTTAACGGAACTTCCCGTCAAGTATACACGTCCGGAGGGACCGTCTCCAATACGGTCAATTACCGTGTGCACAGCGGTTCCTGGCTCGCATTCGCCGGTTCCAGTGTATTGAGCGGCGGCGGATCGTTCACCCTTTTGGTGAACGGCACGCTCGAATCGTCGTCCGTTGACGGCATCACCTCCGCCGGTGCAACCGGAAATGTTCAGGTGACCGGAACGCGGACGTACAGCAGTCTGGCAAATTATATTTTTGCCGGAAGCGCGCTCCAATCCACGGGGGTGTTCACCACCACTCCCACGGCACGAACGGTGAACAAGTTGGAAATCAACAATAGTGCCGGTGTTAACATGTCCGATTCGTTGACGGTGACCGACTCGTTGAAACTCGTTGCCGGTAATTTGGGTGTCGGTACAATGACCTTATATATCGCCAATGCGACCGCAGTGACGTCCGGAACGATCTCCAGCGATGCGATCGGAACGGTGAATTATAGCAAAGGGTCGAACGGACAGAATATATTGCCGGGAAATTACGGAAATCTGATTCTGAGTAATTTCAACAAAACATTTCCGTCATCGGTCGGGATCGCATCGGTGTTCACGCCGGGAACGGCGACCGGTCATACCCTCACCGGAAATACGATCGATTTTAACGGAACTTCGCCGCAGACCGTCAACGGTTGGGCCTATTATCAACATCTTACCGTCAGCGGAAGCAATTGGAAAAAGTTGTCGGGAAATGCCACGGTGAACGGCAATCTGTCGATCAGCGGGGCGACGCTGAGCGACAGTATCTATACGCTCACAGTGAAAGGGAATATTTCCAACAACACCGTCAATACCGGCTCCGGTACCGGGAAAACTCTCCTCGCCGGTGGTTCCTCGGCGCATCAGATTTCCGGCGGCGGCTCGTTCCGAATTCTCGAACTGAACGATATCAACGGGGCAACTGTCAATGCGAACTTCACCGTCGACAGCATTTTGGTCCTCACGTCCGGCGTGATGACCACCGGCAGCAACGTTATTTCCTGTTCCGTCTTCCCGGGGACATCGCGAACGGCGGGACATGTGCACGGATTTCTCCAAAAGACCATCGGAGTGAGCGGGTCCCCGCAAACCTATACGTTCCAAGTCGGAGATGCGACGAATTACACTCCCGTCGAATTGACTTTCCAATCGGTGAGCGTCGGTGGAACGGTTATGGCGAGCCAAACAGCGGTGGATCATCCGCAGGTGAAATATTCCGGACTCGATGAATATAAAGATGTGAACCGGTTCTACACATTATCCGGTGCGGGATTGACTTTCAGTACGTATGATGCGACGTTCAATTTTGTTGCCGGCGATATCGATGCGGGTGCCAATACGGCGTACTTCTTCGTAAAACGGTACAACACCACATGGAGTCCTTCCACGATCAACGTGCGAAATTCCACCAGTACAAAAACAACCGGGATTACGGGATTCGGCGATTTTGCGGTCGGTGAAGCTTCGTTGACGTTTTATTGGACGAAAGGGGCTGGAACGTACAACTGGGGAGATGATTACAATTGGAGTTCGCATAGTGTCCCGACGTCGGGGAACCATATCGTGTTCGACGGTAAGGATACGATCACGGTGAATGTGGACGCCTACTGCAACGATCTGATCGTCCATAACGATACGGCGCGTGTGACCATTCTTGCCGGAAAGACGTTGTCGGTGAGCGGTAATTTTACGCAATACAGCGGTATCGTCAGCACACGCGGTGCCTTTCCTACCGTCGCCGGAACGGTTTCGTTGGTCGGCGGAACATTCGGGTATGATTCTTCAGGTGGAACACAAACGGTCACGGCACACACCTATCATAGTCTCCGCATCAGCGGCGGCGGAACAAAAACAGCCGCTGCCGGAATGATCGTCGATCAGAATTTGACCATCGGCGCCGGCGCGACATTTGCCGACGGCGGCTTTACGATCACCGTGAAGGATAGCATCCAGAACGACGGTGCGCACACCGGAGCGGGAAAAATTTTGTTCAACGGCACGAGTGAGCACAGGATTGCGGGGACGGGATCGTTCACAAATATGGAATTGAATAATACGTCGAACGGTATCACGTTGTCGGACGATATGATCGTGAACGGCGTGTTGACGTTGACGAACGGCATCGTCACGGCGACGTCGGATTCGGTCACGATCACCTCCACCGGATCGTTGACGCGTACGTCCGGATACGTGAACGGATTTTTAAAACGGTATTTCACCCCGGGATCAGACTCGATCACGTATGCGATCGGCTCCTCCTCGAATTATCTCCCCGTGACTATATCATTCGGAACAGTATCGAACGCCGGATATGTGACGGCAAAAACCGTCAACGGGGATCATCCGGATGTTGCGAATGCCGGTGTGTTTGCCGATTCCACCGTCAACCGTTATTGGATCGTGATCAATAACGGCACGGTGTTCGATTCCTACAATATGACGGTCAATTGGATCGCCGGCGATGTCGATGCCGGTATCAGTGATTTTTCGGACATGCTGGTCGTTAAAAAAGATAACGGCGTGTGGAGCGACGCGACAGTCGGGGTGATTACATCCACCAGTGTCCGGGCGATGAACGTCTCCTCCTTCAGTGAATTTGCCGTGGGAAAAGGGAGTTCGGAAACATACACTTCCGTAGTCACCGGAAATTGGTCGACGGCCGCCACATGGGATTTGAACAAAGTCCCCAAAAAGCGGGATAAAGTATTTATCGTAAGTCCCCACATCGTTTCATTGGTGGATGACCGCGAAATCACCAACGTGTCGATCGCTTCAGGAGCGGAATTGTCGGACGGCGGATACCGGCTTGATCTGTACGGCAATTTTGCGTTCAGCGGACAATGGAGCGGTTCGGGTCAGATTCGATGGAACGATTCGGACCAGGATACGCTCTCCGGCACCGGCGGAAAAACGACCGGCACATCGACATTGTTCGTCTCGGGAACCAATAAAGTGATGACGGCGACAAACGACACGCTGTACCGTGTTCGTATCGGATCCGGAAATACGGTGACGAACAGCGGCAGCATTGCGATGGCACGGTTAATCGGTGATGCCGCCGGATCGACCTGGATAAACGGTTCCGGCGCCGTGCTCGCCGTGAGCGATACGTTGCTGGCGACCGGTACGCTGACGGCTTCTGCGTCAAACAATACGGTAAATTATTTCGGCACCGGAGCACAATCCGTCAAAGCAAATTCCTACGTCCATCTCGGAATCAGCGGTGCCCGCGGAAATAATTCCGTTACGCTGCCGAACGGTACAATTTCTGTCTCCGGTACGTTCACTCCGACCGCAACGTTTACCGGCGGTTCGTATGTGAGAACGGGGAATACGATCGAATTTAACGGAGCGGGTGCCCAAACGGTTCCGGCGTTCGATTATCACAACATGACAATCAGCGGTGCGCGCGGCGGCAACACGGTCACCATGGCGAACAGCGATACGATCGGTGTGGCGGGATCGCTGACAATCAGCGCCTCATCGGTATCGTATGCCGTGAACGGGAGCATTGTGGACTTTAACGGATCCGGTGCACAGACGATTCCTGCGTTTTCCTACCACTCGCTGCGCATCAGCGGTGCACGGACGACAAATTCCGTGACATTGGTTTCCGGTGATACGATCAGCGTGGCCGATTCTTTGAACATCGCGGCGAGTTTCACATCCGGCGGGTACATCGTTTCCGGCAGCAAGATTGCTTACAATGGAACGGGAGCACAGACGATTGTTCCGTTTGCGTATCACCATCTTTCAATCAGCGGAGCACGCGGGGGGAATACTGTTGTCGTTGCTCCGAGCGATACGGTGAGAATCGCCGGGACGCTGGCAGTTTCCATGAGCGGCGGAACGTTGTCCTTCACCAACAGCGCCGTCGATTTTAACGGAACAGGGGCGCAAACCATTCCGGCGTTTGCGTACCATACACTAAAACTGAGCGGCAGCCGTGGCGCCAATGCGGTGACTCTCGCCTCCGGAACGATCGGCATTGCCGAACAATTTATTCCGGCAGCAACATTTTCGGGAGGGGAATATGTCGTTTCCGGAAGTACGATCGAATTTTCCGGCAGCGGCGCACAATCGATTCCTGCCTTTCTCTATAATAATCTTCATACGGCAACGGGAGGGACGAAAACCATCGCCGGAGCGTTGAGGATTATGGGAAATGTAACGGTGGGAGCCGGTACCACATTAAATGCAGGAGCGACCACCGATACGGTATACGGCCATTGGACCACCACCGGATCATTCGCCGCCGCTACATCGAAAATTGTGTTTGCCGGCGGTTCGGCATCGACCATCACCGGAGCTACCACATTTTATGAACTTGTGGTGAATAAAACGCAAAGTGCCACGACCGTAACGGCTGCCGGAAACATCCAAACGGTGAATGTCGATATGAATTCCGGCACGATTTCGACCGGAGCCAACACGTTGACGATCACCGGAACCCGGACCGGCAATGGAATAATTTTCGGTACGGTCACGCGTACGCATGTATTCGCTTTATCTACGCCGTACGCGTTTGAAGGCCCGAATACCACCATAGTGTTCACGGCCGGTACGCCTCCCAGTTCGGTGACGATGACGGTCGCGTCCGCAACGCCTGCTTCGCCGACATTTGTCGCCGTCGATAGGACGGTAAACATCGCCATCACCGGCGGCAGCGGATTGACCAGCACGCTGCGGCTGCATTACGAAAACAGTGAAGCGAACAGTTTGAATGAAACATTAATGAAATTGTGGCAATACGGCACTTCGTGGCAAAATCGGAACGCGACCTCCTTTGACAGCGTGGCGAACTATGTGGAATCATCAGGCCTTACTTCTTCGATTGTCGGGGATTGGGGCATCGGTTCCAATGTCTCGTCCAAAACCGTGTCCGACATTAACGGCGGTACCGCACACGCGGGGGATTCTTTGCTCTATACTATATCGATCACAAATCCGTATAATGTCACCAAGGGGACGATTGTGGTGACCGATCCCCTCGATGACAACCTTATTTTGAAGTCCGGAAGCATCAGCAACGGGGGCAATATTTCTGGGCGGGTCAACAACGGAAACGGCAGTCTGGTAGGAGGTACGGTGACATGGCCATCCTTCTCGTTGGCGAGCGGTGCATCCACGTCCCGGACATTCACCGCCAATACCGATTCGCTGATGGATGTGTTGGAATCGATCGCCAATACGGCGCAGATCGATTTCGGCGGTTCCAACGTGGAAGATGTTTCGACATCGATCGCGATCACCAACATTGCCAATATTTCCATCGACACCAATGTGGTCAGTCATCAAAATCCTGTTCCCGGGGACACATTGGTCTATACGCTGAAGTACAGTAACAACGGTACATCCAACGCAACATCGGTCTCGGCGGTCTATACGATCCCCGCCAATACCACATTTCTGGCGAACGGATTCGACGTCGGCAAAGGGATCGAAGTGAACGGTACGGCAAAAACGAATGCTTCGGATGGGGACGAAGTGACCGTTGCCGGAACGACCATCACGGTCACGTTTGCCACGGTGTCACCGGGATCATACAAACAAATAAAGTTTAAAACGATCGTCAACTAATCGCAGGAGCATCGAAATGAAAACATTCCTCATCGTGAGTTTGATTGTCAGCTCATTGGCGTTTTCGCAAGGTACGCAATTGAAGCTGCATGACTATCAGCTGCAAGTGAATACTCCGGGTAAAACGAAAAGCGGGAAGATCGCCTTTGCGGTTGTCCGGCCCGTCAAAAATCCGAAAGAGGAATCGACATTCGGATTCTGGCTTTCGAATAACACCGATCAATCGTTCGTTTTTTTACGGCTCAACGAGGGGCAGAAGACGATTCTTTCCGTTACGGCGAAAGATTTTGCGGCAAAAGCTAAAGTCCAATCGACCGGCCTGAAAACAACCGCAGTGTACTCTTCCGGCACAGGGGCAAATGCCGTGACCGTTACGTGGGAATCCAATATCGTTGCCGATGAAACGATGCCGCTCGGGAAAACGGTGACCGTTGCGCTGAAAGTAAAATCTGTTCCCAACAAAACGTATTCCGCCATGCTCACACTGTTCGGGGACGGATATCTCCGCCCGGTCGGTGCAAACGGAGTGCTGACGACACGGGTGGAAAAGGGGAAGGCGGATTATCCGTTTGTGCTGATCTCCGGCATTGCCGGAACGGCAGTCACGACCGCAGCGGGAGAACAAAAAGGACCGGGAAAAACCGTTGTGGTGTCGTCCGAAAATGTCTCTTCCGCCGGAGCGGAAACCGAGGTGTTGTCCTTCCGCGTGAATGCGACAACGGTGAAAAATTTTGAAAAATCGGCCATCCAAGCTTCGCATCTGGAGGTGATGAACAGTTCCAAAAAAGAAACAACGGAGCTGGCGTTGATCAATTCGGCCGATCGTATGAATCCCTTTCCGGGGGATACGGTTACCTATTCCGTTCTCTACCACAACATCGGCACGGCGTTCGCACAGGATGCGACAATCACCAATGATGTCCCCGCAAACATGACGTACGTGGAAAATTCCGCGGCAGGGGAGGATTGCGAGATTACCGTGGTCCGGTCGACGGTGACACCTCCGCAACAATCGGCGGTCATCTCGATTCAATGGAAAATCACGAAAAAAATTCTCCCGGGTGAAGAGGGGATTGTTTCATTCAAAGCAGTGGTTCGATAAAGAAATTATTGAAGGGGGTCAACAATGAAAATCATGACTACCGCTCATTGGCGGATCTGGGGATGCTTGCTGGTGTTCGCCGGCATACATTTTCTGCAGGCCGCCGGAACGCCGGCGGGGACGCAAATTCAAACCCGATCGAAGGTGACGTATTCGACCGCCAGCGGCGCACGCGTCGATACGGTGTACTCGAATTACATCAACTTTGTTGTGGCCCAAATCGCTTCCGTAAATATTTCCCCCGCCACCAATGCGAAAACAACGTCGCGGGACAGCGTGTTTACGGAATACCCGGTGACAATCACGAACTCCGGAAACGGCAGCGATCAGTTTACGCTTTCGTCCGTTTCGTCCAAGTCCTGGTCACGTTCCTTCTATGTGGACAGCAACGGTGACGGCATTCTACAAACATCGGAGATCAATGCCGGAGCGGTCACGCAGACAGCGGCAATCGCTGCGGACGGGACCTATAAAGTCTTTCTCCGCATCTTCACGCCGCGCGATGCGTCGTTGAACGGACAGGTCGACACCACCGTGATCACCGCGACATCGCAGTTCGACGGAAACAAGACCAATACGTCCCAGGCGCGTACGACGGTGAATACGGCCAATTTTTCGAATGTCAGTTCGGGATTGTCCGTCACCCCCACCAATCCTTCGCCGGGTGATAATGTTGTGTATACGATGACCGTGACCAACAATGGCAGCGTGGCGGCCACGGGAGTGTCGTTCAGCGATTTGTTCAACACATCATTATTCTCTTTTGTCTCCGCGACTTCAACCTCGGGAACGGTGAATACATCCTCCAATCCGATCCTCTGGAACATCGGCACGATCAATCCCGGAAGTTCGGTGACGGTCTCGATTACACTGCAGGTTTTGAGCGGACTTTCCAACGGTTCGGTGTTGAACAACACGATTGCCGTCACCTATACGGTCGGCGGTGTGACGTTTACCGTCCATTCCAATAATCCCTCTGCTGCGGTCGGTGTCATTCGAGGGGTCGAAATTTCTCCGCTGGTTGTTACCGCAGCGAAGGAACAGGAAGACACGTTGTATTATCCCTTCACGGTGAAGAACATCGGCAATGCGAAAGACGTGTTGGAAATGGAATACAGTTCCTCCAAAAGTTATACGTGGACGTATTTTAAGGATGTCAACGGTAACGGCGTGTGGAATACCGGCGATGTGGCGCTGACGAACACGAATGCGGCCGGCGGTGTGGATGTCGATTCCGTTGCGGCATACGACAGTGTTAAAGTGCTGGCCCGGTTAATCGTCCCGCTCGTTTCTGGGGATCAAACGCAGGATGTGACGACATTCACCGTCAAGTCGTCGTTCGACCAGTCCAAATTTCAAAGCGCCAATGCGACCACGACGATCAATATACCGTCGATCGTACTGGTCCGAAGCGTCCTTCCTTCCGGGAATCAACCTCCGGGATCGGAAATGACATTTACCGTTACATATCAAAATACCGGTCACGGTAAAGCATACAACGTTCTGATTGCCGAAACGGAGGCGGAGAATATGACCTATGTGTCGAATTCCGTCACGCTGGGTGGGGTCGCGAAGACCGATGCGGCGGACGGCGACGAAGTATCGGTGACGACGGTCGAAGGGAAAAAACGGATCACGGTGACGATCGGATCAATCGCCGGTCAATCGGCCGCCGGAACGATAACGTATAAAGCAACGATCAATTAACGGAGCGCTCAATCGTATTCCGATGACAACGTCGAAACAACATACCGCCGCATTCGCATTGATGTTCGTGCTGCTCGCCGGGGAAGTATTTGCCGCAGGAACTCCGGCAGGAACAATAATTCAATCCCGATCGCGCGTCACATTCTCCACCCGCAGCGGTGCGGTTATCGATACGGTATATTCTGCCGCGTTGACGATCACAGTGGCTCAAAAGGGCTCCTTTAATATTTCACCCCCCTCGAATTCCGTGACGACAGCCAGCGACAGCACGTCTGCAGATTATCCGGTCGTGATTACCAATTCGGGAAACGGTACGGATGCCGCCCGTTTGTCCGTTGCCTCATCGCGCGGTTGGACGGCAAGAATTTTCCGTGATCTTAACAGTGACGGAATTCTGCAATCGTCCGAAGCGGCGGCCGGCGCGATCACACAATCACCTTCGCTGATTGCCGATGCTCAATTTGCGGCGGTAGTGCGGATCTCTGTGCCGAAAGATGTCACGTTAAACGGTGCAAAGGACAGTGCGACTGTTGTCGTAAAATCTTTGTTCGATTCCCTCCGTACAGTATCCGGCGTATACGTGACCACCGTACAAACGGCGGGGATCGATCCTCTGAATCCCGGTGTCACAATCAACAACCCGACCCCCGGTGCCGGACAAAATGTAACGTACACCTATGTCCTCACCAATTCCGGATCGGTAGCGGCGGCCAATCTGGTGATTCAACACACCCCGAATGGAGCGGTCACATTGGTGGGGGGGACGACGACGATCGGAACGTTCTCGGGATCGTCGACGCCGTTCTCCTGGAATATCGGCACTCTTGCCGCCGGTCAATCGGTGACGATCACCTTGACCGTGCAGATCAACAACGGAATTTCCGCGGGCACCGTCATTCCGGCATCGTTCGGCATCAATTATTCGGTCGGCAATAATGCGTATTACACCGTCAGCAACACCGTTCTATTGACCGTTTCCGGTACCCCGGAATACGGCGTCGACATCGTCTGCACCTCATCCGCTCTTGTCAAAGAACCGGCAGACACGGCGTGGTACCGGTATTCGGTCCGGAATGTCGGTTCGTTCAAAGATGTGATCGAATTGTCGCACACGTCAACGCGGGGATTTGCCTGGAAATTTTTCCGGGATGGAAATAACAACGCGCTTCCCGACGCCGGGGATCCGGAATTGACCAATACCAACGGTGCCTTTGGTGCGGATGTAGATTCGGTCGCGATCGGGGACAGTGTGCGAATTTTCGCTCGGGTCATCGTTCCGCGTTCGTTCGCCGTCGGAATTCGAGACACACTTGCGGTCATCGCATCATCGTCGGGAAATGGACAGAAAAAAGATACGGCAACCGTCGTGACCACCGTAAATGAACCGCTGGTGGAGATGACCAAAAGCGTTTTTCCGGTCGGAAGCCAGCCGGCCGGCGGTGTGGTGACCTATACGATCGGGTTCGTCAATATCGGATCCGTTCCAGTGACAAACTTTTCCGTCATTGATACCGCTCCGTTGTCGACATCCTATGTGGTGAACAGCATTAAAGTAAACGGGATCGCCGTTGCGGACAATCATCCGTCCGTATCTATCCAAAACATTTCCGGAAACCGCACCATGCTTACAGTCAGTATCGGCACACTGGCAGCAAATTCTTCCGGAACGGTTGAATTTTCGGTAAAAATACAATGACGGCCACCGTACGACATATCATCAGAACAACATTCCGATCGACGATGATGATCGCCATCGCGCTGATCGGATTGTTCGCGGATGGCGTCCTGCGGGCTCAAACCGCCCCCAATACTCCGATCTCCAACCAAGCCCGTTCGGTTTTTCAATACCGGTCCTTCCCGAGTGATACGGTCCTGACAAATATCGTCACCTTCACTGTTGTGGAGGCGCCGAATTTTGAGATCTCCTTTGGCAATCCCGATTCGCTCGTCTTCAGCAAAGAAACGCTCGCCGTTGCTTTGGTCTATAGAAATGTCGGAAATCAAACGGCGGATACGGCGTTGATCGAAGGTGTTCTTCCGCCGGCGGGAATGAAGTTCCTACCCGGATCGACCGGCGGTGTGATCTCCGGATCGACGGTCACGTGGCGCGTTTTCAACGTTCCCCCCGGAAGAAGCGATACCGTCCGGGTAAAAGTTATTGTCGACAGCAACCTTGCGGTGAACACACAACTGACCATGAACGCGGATATTTCGTGGGAGAATTCAATCCGGTCAACGGCAAAAACGTTTGTCATCAGCATGTTTCCGCGGATCGCGATTTCTTTGGTCCCCGAACAACCGGTTGTCGGTTCGGGGAGAGTGTTGCGGTACACCGTCACGGTGGTGAATCAGGGGAATGTTCCCGCAACGGGAACGGTGGTGTATGATTCTATCTCAACACACGGCAGTTATTTTGCATCGTCCATCACACCGGACAGTGTGTCGAACAATCAACGCACCGTAAAATGGTCGATCGGATCTGTTCCTGCTTTCTCCTCACGTTCCTTCACCGTTGATATTCGCACGGCGGTCAACATCGGACATGTGGACCTTCTCCATTCCGTACGCACTTTTTCAACCAATGATCCGGAAGGGGATCGATCGACGACGATAACCCGAATCGTCCCCATCCTTCCGAAATCAGTGGCCATTGTTCCGCAGCCGGAATTTGTATTTGGACAAGTGAACAAGGACAGCTCTCTCGTTTCGGTAACGGTGAAAGACTCTCTGGGAACAATATTGCCC
Source organism: uncultured Chitinophagaceae bacterium (assembly GCA_964603685.1). GTDB lineage: Bacteria > Bacteroidota > Ignavibacteria > UBA10030 > UBA8401 > UBA8401. The sequence goes on along the minus strand of CAZRWF010000005.1, from coordinate 46,091 downwards.
GACGGAACACCGATAACATTGACGGCGACGATCGGTACTTTTCATAACGGTGCAACGACATTCCCAACAACCGTACAGAACGGATCGGCTTCCGTTCGATTTCGAACGGTGAACGTGCAGAATGAAATTCTCCGCTCCCGAATTACGGCGGTAGCCGGAACTCCCTCTCTCGGAACCAAAAGCGATACCGCAAACATTTATATTTATCCCGGTGCCGTTACCGGTGCCGTCGTCAGCGGTATTAACAAAGTCCCGTTGCAAGGCGCCATCGCCCGCGTGACCGATGCGCGCAACAGCATTGTCGGCGTCGACACAACGAAGAGCGACGGTAAATTTTTCATCGCGCTCAATAAGGATATCACGAAATATCTTTTGGAGATTGTCGTACTGGATAAATTCGGAGATTCGGTCAAAACCCAGACCGAAGTGGACCCGACGAAATTTCCGCTGCCGCCCATTGTTATTCCGAACGTGATTTCCGGAAGGATCGAATACAAAATATCCGGCACTCCGGTGCCGGCAGAAAGTGTTACGGTGTTTCTGGATTCGTTGGCCCCATCGAACGTCCGGAGTCCGAACATTCGGACATTGCAGCGGCAAAATCTCCTGACCCGCGTGCAACAGCAAAAAACGGATGCCAACGGCCGGTTTAAGTTTGAAGGGCTGCGTCCGGCGCGGTACGTTATTTCGGTGGATAGTGCTGCGTTCCCGAATTTTACCGGATTTACGTTTGTCAGCGACACCTCTTCCGGAACGGTGACCGTTAATCTGAATCTGCAGATCACGCTCGATTCGACGGTGAGTTTTACGGCGGCCGGTCCATCGACCGCCTCGGCGGGGGATACGGTGACGGTGTCGGCGCGGATTGTCAATACCGGCAACGTGGAACATCGTACCGTCGCCGTTACGGATACGTTGTCCCCGTTCGTACGGTTCGTGTCGGCGTCGTCCGGAAATTTCACACCGGCGTTGTACGATTCCGTAACCCGTGTCGTTCGGTGGACGAAAGATACTCTGAAAACGTTAACGTCGGATTCCGTCACGATACGATTTATTGTGTCATCCAACATACCCGACAGCACGCGGATCATGAACCGGTTCTGGTATTCGTCGCATCTGTTATCCGCGAACAGCACGCTCACAACCACGATCCGTTCCAAAGGGAATCTGGTATTCTCCAATTCCTTCACGGTACCGCGCGACACGATCATCGCCGGGGATAGCATCCGCCATGTATTCCGTTTTTCCAATACCGGGACCGACAGCATTCGCGGTATCAGGATCGTCGATACGCTCTTTTCTGCCGGACTGAGCGGAATCTCACTGGCGAAATCCTCGCTGGATTCCACAAAAATCGTCGACAGCGTCTCCACAATCTATCTTGGTTCGCTTGCTCCGGGGGTAACGGACTCCGTTTCGTTAAAACTGGTGACGGACTTCGCCCTGAGAAACGATGTCGCCATTACGTCGCACGCGTATGTCATGAAGGGAGATTCGATCCTTGCCCGAAAGGATACGACGTTGCGTATCAATGAAAATCCGAACATTGCCTCATTCCTGAAGATTGTCAAAACCGGCAATAAAAAAGTAACGGAGATCGGCGATATCGTCACGTATCAAATCGTCGTTTCGAATTCCAGTCCGCAATTCCTGCGCAACACAGGAATCTATGATCTGCTTCCGTACGCATTTCAGTATGTGAAAAATTCCGCCCGGTATAATGGTAAGCCCGTGGAACCGGTAATCGATCCGGTCAACAACCAGCTCCGGTGGAACATGACCGACACGATCCCTTCGTCGAAACAGTCACTTCTGGTATATCAACTCGCCATCGGTGCCGATGCCATGGAAAGTGAAGGTGTCAACACGGCGTATGCCAGTGCTGTGGCCGGTCTCGGAACGACGCTCGTATCCTCACCGTCCCAATGGCAGGTGACCGTCCGCCCGGGTGTGTTTACGGAAAAAGGATTGATCATCGGCAAAGTGTTTTACGACGACAACCGGAATGCGTATCAGGACAAGGGGGAGACCGGGATTAAAGATGTGGAATTGTGGATGGAAGACGGAACGAAGATCATCACCGGCGATGACGGTAAGTTTTCTCTGCCGGAAGTGAAACCGGGCCAACATGTGTTGCGCGTGAACGAGCGGACGCTGCCGAACAACGACCGGCTGATTGCCGGAAACAATGCGTTTGCCAAAGACCCCACGTCGCGATTCGTTCGGGTAACCGAAAGCGGCATTGCTCGGGCCAATTTTTATGTCCGCCGGTCTGTCTCCGATTCAATTAAACATTCGGTCGCCAAAGTAAACAAAGTAACCGCGGTGCGGCAGGCCATTCCGAAATATCTCTATGACGATACGCTCCGGAAGATCAGAGTGGATACCGTCAAAATGTTCATTGCCTTTGCGTATTCGGGAAACCGCCCTGTGGAGAAAGTGACCATCGAAGATCATCTTCATGAACGGTTGACGCTTATTCCAAACAGCGCGTTGTTCAACGGCAAGCGGATTAATCCGGTCATGTCGGGGAACAATATTCGTTGGAACATCGGAAAAGGGAATGCTGTCTATTTCGGAAAACTCTCCTATTCCGCTATTGTAACATCGTTCCCGAAAGTGCGGACCGTACTCACTTCCGCTTCTTCCGTTGCGGTGATGTCGACGGACAGCATTATCGTGGAAGGAGGGCATGTCTATACCGACAACATCGTATTGGATACGATGAAGAACCGGATCGAAACATCGGAACTCAACACGTCGGCCTCCGACCCGCGCGTTTCCAATCACCTCTCTGATTCCGTCACGGTCACCGTGGGAGACGATCTTTTCTTTAAAACGGCGCTGTATATCGATCCGAACAAAAAAATCACCGAAGCAAAGATCATCGACACGTTGCCCTCCAATTTTATCGTCAACGATCGTTCGTTCTTTGTGAACGGAATTCCGGTCCCTTCGCGCAATCTTTCGTTCCGCATCCGGTCTATGGCGATCTCCTCCTCCGAAAAACAGAATGCAATGCAACTGGAATTTTTCCGCATCGCGTCGATGGATCTCGGAGGCCTACTTCGTTCGGGTGCCAACGTCATCACCTATTCCGCCCGGTTGCAATCGGCGGCGCGGGACACGGTCTTCAAAAAGAGAACATACGCGACTATCACCAATGAATTCGACGAGACCGCGATCGTGCGTTCCGCCGATGCGACGATTATCGTCAAAGCGAACATCAATTCCGCAGCCGTTCCGCTTGAAACGACATTTGTGGATATCGAACGGCCGAGCATCAATGTGGTGGAGAAGGTGGTCGAAGCGGTGAAGTTGCTTGAGTCCCTCCGGGAAACCTCCTCCGGTCCGATCGTGATGGAGGGGATCATCTTCGAACTGTCGAAAGCAACGTTGACGGCGGAATCGAAAGTGGTGTTGGATAATATTGCCGAGATGCTGAAAGCCAATCCCGACATCGCCATTCAGATTAACGGGTACACCGACAATACCGGAAACGCGAATGCGAATCGTCGGATGTCTTTGAACCGCGCCAAAGAGGTTGCGGCGTATCTCGTCAGCAAAGGGGTGGAATCGCGGCGGTTGATGCCGCAAGGATTTGGACCGGCCAATCCGATCGCCTCCAACAAAACGGAAGAGGGGAGAGCAAAAAACCGGCGCGTGGAATTCGAGCGGGTGAAATAGTAGTTGGAATTTCACCCTCTTTGTCGTATTTTATCACGTCAAAATGGTACATCGATGGTGGATGTGCCATTTTTGTTGCGTACCGGCACAATGGACTCTTAGCTCAGTTGGTTTAGAGCGCTACCTTGACACGGTAGAGGTCAGAGGTTCGAATCCTCTAGAGTCCACCACTCACCTTCCGTTTTTCCCCGATTCCGCCGTCAAATAAATCGCCGATTCATTGCATTTTTCATCGATTTTCCTTAAATTGTCATAGCAAAATTTACGATGGCAAAAATCGGAGATTGCACGTTCCTCCGATTTTTTTTTGGTATAGAATCGATGTCCTCAATAAAAATTACATTTCCGGACGGAGCATCCAAAGAATTCCCGCAGGGAATTACCGGAGCGCAGATTACCGAAGGAATCAGCAATTCTCTCGCAAAAAAAGCGCTTGCGATTTCGGTGAACAACGCCGTGTGGGATCTCAGCCGTCCGATTACGAGCGACGCATCGATCAAGATTCTCACCTGGGAAAACGATGAAGGGAAGTCGACGTATTGGCACAGTTCCGCCCATGTGATGGCAGAGGCAATCGAAGCGGTGTTTCCCGGAACGAAATTCGGCATCGGCCCGCCGATCGAAAACGGATTTTATTATGACATCGACATGGGGGATCATTCGCTGACGGCGGACGATCTGAAATCCCTGGAAGAGAAGATGGCTGAATTGTTCAAACGGGATGTGCCGTTCGAACGTAAAGAAGTTTCGTGGGATGAAGCATACGCGTACTTCACCAAAAAAGGTGATCCGTACAAGTTGGAACTGCTGGAAGATTTTAAAGGACAGCAGATCAGTATGTATCATCAGGGAAATTTTACGGATCTCTGTTACGGTCCCCACATTCCCTCCACCGGAAAGCTGAAGTTCGTCAAATTGTTGAGCATCGCAGGTGCGTATTGGCGCGGGAGCGAAAAGAACAAGATGCTTCAGCGGATCTACGGCATCACGTTTCCCACCAAACAGGAATTGGACGATTATCTCTTCCGCATCGAAGAGGCGAAACGCCGCGATCACCGAAAACTCGGTGTGGAACTCGAATTGTTCATGATCTCGCCGAATGTCGGGAGCGGACTGCCGATCTGGCTCCCCAAAGGAACCATCGTTCGACGGAAACTGGAAGAGTTCATCAAATCGGAATTGGTAAAGCGGGGATATACCGAAGTAATCACTCCGCATATCGGCAATTTGAATCTTTATCGGACGAGCGGACATTATCCCTATTATGCCGAGTCGCAATATGCGCCGATGAAAGTGGAAGAAGAGGAATATGTTCTGAAACCGATGAACTGTCCTCATCATCATCAGATCTATTCGAGTAAACCGCGCTCCTACCGCGACCTGCCGGTCCGCCTTGCGGAATTCGGCACTGTATACCGGTACGAACAGTCCGGCGAATTGACCGGATTAACCCGGGTGCGCGGCTTTACGCAGGATGATGCGCACATCTATTGTACGCACGATCAACTGAAGAGCGAGTTGATTAATGCCATTGAGTTGACGCAGCTCGTATTCACGACGTTCGGCATGCCGGTGAAGACCCGCCTGTCGTTCCGTGATCCGAACAATCCCGCGAAATATGCGGGGGCGCCGGAGATGTGGGACCAGGCCGAACGGGAGATCCGAGAAGTGGCCGATGAAATGAAACTCGACTATTTTATCGGAACGGGAGAGGCGGCATTCTACGGACCGAAGTTTGATTTTATCGTCAAAGACGCATTGGGACGACAATGGCAGCTCGGCACCGTGCAGGTGGATTATGTGATGCCGGAACGGTTTGGCTTGGAATATATCGGCAGCGACGGCAATAAACACCGTCCGGTGATTATTCACCGCGCTCCGTTCGGTTCTATGGAGCGTTTTATGTCCATTTTGATCGAACATTATGCGGGGGATTTCCCGCTCTGGCTTGCGCCCGTTCAAGCGGTCGTTTTGCCGATTACCGATGCGCAGAATGAATTTGCCCGGTCGGTGGTGTCGCGGCTTACCGCCGCCGGTATTCGCGTGGAAGCGGATACCCGGAACGAAAAGATCGGTTATAAAATCCGCGAACATGAAGTGAAAAAGATCCCGTACATGCTCGTTGTCGGCGAAAAGGAAAAGGGGGCCGACGCAGTCTCCGTCCGGCGTCACAAACAGGGTGATCTCGGGGCGATGGGTGTGGCGCAAATTATCGAAAAAATATTGCAAGAAAAGTAGTATATTGACTCACTCTTTTTATAACAACAGGAGAAATTCTTATTAAAGAAAAGCGACCTCGGATTAACGAAGAGATTCGCGGAGATTCCATCCGCGTGATCGAAGATGGCGGCGGGCAATTAGGCGTCATGTCCCCGAAAGAAGCATTGGCCATTGCGGTGCAAAAAGGGAAGGACCTGATCGAAGTCGTCCCGACGGCCGTTCCTCCCGTCTGCAAGATCATGGATTTCGGCAAGTTCAAGTACGAACTGCAGAAAAAAGAGAAGCTGCAGAAAAAACATCAGCATGTGTCCCAGCTGAAAGAATTGCGCTTCCATCCGAATACGGACACGCATGATTTTGAGTTCAAGACGAAACACGCCATCAAATTCCTGGAAGAGGGGGACAAAGTGAAGGCGACCGTGATCTTCAAAGGACGCGAAGTGGCCTATAAAGAGCTGGGGGAAGATCTGTTGAACCGGTTGACGGAACGGCTGGCGATGTATTCGAAAGTGGACCAGCCGGCGAAGATGGAAGGACGTTATATGATCATGATCTTTACGCCGGACAAAACGGCGAAAGCACGGATAGAAAAACTGGAAAAAGAGAAAGAAAAAGCAAAAGCACAATCATAAACGAAGGTACCGTATATGCCAAAAATGAAATCGCATCGCAGCGCCCGGAAAACATTCGGCGTCACCGCGACCGGCAAGATCAAACGGCGGAAAATGAACCGCCGCCACATTCTGACGAGCAAAACCACGAAACGGAAACGCCGTCTCCGGAAACCGGGACTCGTCTCCAAAGCCGATGCGAAGAAGATCAAAATGTTGTTGTTGTAAGTTTCATTCACCGTTCCATTCACTATCATCACTAAAGGAGAAGAGCAACGATGCCTCGTTCGCAGAATAAAGTTGCCTCCCATCGCCGTCGCAAGCGCATTTTGGCGCAAGCGAAAGGTTACTGGGGTGCGAGAAGCAAGCTGATCACCATCGCAAAGCATCACTTGGACAAAGGGATGCAATATGCGTATCGCGATCGTAAAGCAAAAAAACGGACCTACCGGCAATTATGGATCGCGCGGATCAACGCCGCCGCCCGGTTGCACGGTATCACCTATTCGAAACTGATCTCCGGTTTGAACAAAAAAGAGGTCAACATCAACCGAAAGGTGTTGGCGGAATTGGCCGTTCATAATCCGGAAGCGTTCGCCGAGATCGTCAACTTTGTCAAAGCGTAATCCAAAACTTCCCATCGTACGTGGTTGTTCAACGGCGGTGGGGAGTTTTTTCTTTTAGAAGAAGATGGAATCCATGACTCTCGATCAAAAAATTTCCGGAATCCGTGCGGAAATCGAGTCGGCGCTTCCCGCCATCGCGTCCGCCGAATCCCTCGAAACCTTCCGCATCCAATATCTTTCCCGCAGCGGAAAGATCGCTTCCCTGTATGAAGACCTGAAATCCGTCCCCGCCGGCGAAAAGCCGCTTGTCGGTCAACAGATCAATCTCCTGAAACGCTCTGCCGAAGAATCGTACCAAACGAAAAAAAATGAACTGAACGCCTCGGCAGTTGCCACCGGTCCGGACGTCGATGTCACTCTTCCCGGACGGGAACGGCCGAAAGGGACGCGCCATCCGATCACCCGCACCATCGAAGAGATCAAAGCGATTTTTGTCGCAATGGGTTTCGGCATCGCCTATGGTCCGGAAGTGGAAGATGATTATCACAATTTTGAAGCACTGAATTTTGCGCCCCACCATCCTGCCCGGGACATGCAGGATACCTTTTTTGTCAAGGACGACCTCGTCCTCCGCACGCACACCACGCCGGTCCAAATCCGGGTGATGCAGCAAGGCCCGCCGCCGATCCGGGTGATCATGCCGGGAAGGGTCTTCAGAAATGAAGCAGTCAGCGCCCGGAGCAATTACTTCTTTCATCAGGTGGACGGCGTATATGTCGACCGGCATGTTACGTTTGCCGATTTAAAAGGGACATTGATCACTTTCGCAAAAAATTTTTACGGCAGCGGAATCAAATACCGTTTCCGGCCGAGTTATTTCCCTTTTACCGAACCGAGTCTGGAAATGGATATCACCTGTTTCCTCTGCAGCGGCAAAGGGTGCCGGATCTGTAAACAGACCGGCTGGCTCGAAGTATTAGGGGCCGGAATGATCCATCCGAATGTCTTGAAAAACTGTTCGCTGGATCCGGAGCAATATTCTGGATTTGCGTTCGGAATGGGTGTGGACAGAATCTCTCTGTTACGGTATGGAGTGGATGATATCCGACTCTTTTTCGAAAACGATGTGCGATTTCTAAATCAGTTTTAATAAAACCTGTATGCGTATCAGTTACAATTGGTTACGGCGTTACATTGATCTAACGGAAAGCCCCGATGCAGTGGCTGAGAAATTAACGAGTCTCGGGCTGGAAGTGGAAGCGATGGAGGATCGCGGAAAAAAATTCGACCGGTTTGTGGTCGGTGAAGTCCTTTCCGTGGAAAAACATCCGAATGCGGACCGTCTCCGGGTCTGCACGGTGTCAACCGGTCAATCCGGCGGCCCGCTGTCGATCGTGTGCGGTGCACCGAATGTCGCTGCCGGTCAAAAGGTGATCGTCGGTCTTGTCGGTGCAGTCGTTCCTCACAATCAACATGATCCCTCCGGAAATCCGTTTGTCCTCTCCAAAGCGACCATCCGCGGGGTGGAATCCTCCGGTATGATCTGTTCCGCAAAAGAGATGGGATTGGGGGAGGATGGGAGCGGGATTATGGTGCTCAATCCGTCGGCAACGGTCGGAATATCGCTGTCGGAATTTTTAGGAGAGAATGATGCAGTTTTTGAGATTGGTATCACGCCGAATCGCCCCGATTGTCTCGGACATATCGGAGTTGCCCGCGATCTTGCGGCAGCTTATGACAAACAACTTCAGATTCCCTCCGGCAATGGAAAAAAGGGGACCACTCCGGCAACGGCGGATCGAATCTCCGTCCGGTTGGAAAATGCGGAGGATTGTCCTCGGTATACCGCCCGGATCATCGACAATGTAAAAGTGCAGGAATCTCCCGAATGGTTGAAACAGGCCATAACGGCAGCGGGTCTTCGACCGATCAATGCGGTGGTCGATGTGACAAATTTTGTGATGCTCGAGTACGGCCAGCCGCTTCACGCATTCGATTATGACAGGATCGCCGATAAAAAGATCATTGTCAAAAGTGCCGCGGCCGGAGAATCGTTCGTAACGTTGGATGGAAAAAAACATCAGCTTGCCGGAACGGAGTTGATGATCTGCGACGGAAAACGATCGATCGCCATCGGCGGAGTGATGGGAGGAGAGAATTCGGAAATTTCTCCCGCCACGGTTACCGTTGTCTTGGAAGCGGCATATTTTTCTCCGACGAGTATCCGCAAAACGTCCAAACGATTGGGGATCAGCACCGATGCCTCGTACCGGTTTGAACGAGGTGTCGATCCGAACATGACCGCCGCGGCTTCGCTGCGTGCGGCGGAACTGATCGCAGAATTGACAGGAGGTACGATCGCCGACGGGATCGTGGATGTCTATCCTCATCCTATTGCCGAACGGAAAATTTCCGTTCGCACGTCCCGTGTAAACGATATTTTGGGAACATCTTTATCGTCACAACAGATCATCCGGCTTCTCGCCGCCGTCGGCATGAAGATCGACGGTGATCGGACCGGAGATGCCTTTGTCTGTTCTGTTCCGACCTTTCGACCGGATATCGAACAAGAGATCGATTTGATCGAAGAAGTGGCGCGGTTATACGGCTACGACAACATCGAAAACAAATCATCGGGCAATGTCGTCTTTACGCCCCCATCCGCGACAGAGCAAAAAATCACTGCGCTTCGTTATTGGTGTGAATCGAACGGTTGGAACGAAATTTTATCGAACAGCCTCATCGATGTTCCGACCGGTGAATTATTCACTTCCGCCCCGCTCAAAGTGAAAAATCCTCTCAGCGTGGAATTGGAGGTGCTCCGGCCGTCGTTGCTGTCCACCATGCTTTCGGCTGTCGCCTATAACTACAATCACGGTGCGGAGCGAGTGCAAATCTTCGAGATCGGAACAACATTTGCAAATTCCGGTGACCCCTCCTCCCGAACGGTCGTTCCGGGCGTCGATGAAAAACAAGTTCTAGGACTGCTGTTTTCCGGCAATTCCGTTCAGCAGAATTGGTGTGAAAAAGAAAGAGCAGTGGATATCTTCGATTTGAAAGGGGCTGTTCAACAATTACTCGCCTGTATTGGTCTTGACAATAGCGATTTAATTTATTACAATGCACCAACTTCTTTAACTGAATTGACGATAGGCATTGAAATCAATAACACTTATGTCGGTTTTATCGGACGGTGTGTGCCGAAAGTCTTAAAGAAGTTCAAGATCGAGAAGGAAGTGTTTTATGCCGAGATCGATCTTGGTGTAGTGACGGGTTTGGAGCGGGTTAAGCGGTATACGCCGGTCTCAAAATTCCCGACGGTTGTTCGTGATTTGGCATTTGTCGTTCCGTCGACCGTCCGTGCGGGAGATATGGTGAAAAAAATTCAGTCGGTTGATCCGGTATTGATCACCGGCGTTCGAGTCTTCGATCTGTTTGAAGGTGCATCGATCGGGGAGGGGAAAAAAAGTATCGCGTTTTCCGTGAGCATCAACTCCGCGGAAAAAACTCTTAAAGATTCCGAGATCGATACATTGATAATGAACGTGTCGCACACCGTGAACAAAACTTTTGACGCAGCGCTGAGAAGCATATAATGGTGGATCAGAATATCGAACAAGAAACATCGGATGCCGTGAACAGTGTGGAGAATGCGCTGGCGTCCTTATGGGACAAAGCGCGTGAAGCATCGCTCTTGATCTCCACCTTGCGGGAAGAACGAAAACGTCTTTCGATGAAGATCGAAGAGTTGGAAGAGGAACTTCATCTCGCCAAACAGGAGGTGCTGCTGCGCCAAACCCGGATCGATGCGTTAACGCAGGAATTACATTCCGGTGCGGCGACGGCAAAACAGGCGGTGAACTTGGATGCGGAAGAAAAACGGCAACTCCAGCAACGATTGAGGAACGTCCTCTCGAAATTGGATCAATATTTAGCACCTTAAGGGAAAGTTTTTATCGGCTGACAGAAACTCACCCTCTTTTTACGACCTATGGACAGAAAAAGCGTTCGTGTTAAAATATTCGGTTCCGAATATCCTCTTCGCGGAGAAAGCGAAGAGTTCACTAAAAAGGTTGCCAATCATGTCGACGCGATGATCAACAGCGTGCACGACAAGATCCCGGAGCAGCCGCCGCTCACTATTTCCGTCCTCGCTGCGCTGAACATCACTGAAGACCTTTATAAGGAAAAAGAAAAGGGATCACAGCTCGTATCAACATTGGGATATGAATTGTCGAAAATCACGAATTATCTTGATACGAGCATCAACAGCACAGAATCGTAAAGAGAAGGAGAGTCCAACACAGTATACCCGCACTGTCAGCCATAGACAATATAAATAAAGAACCTATAGTTTTATTTATAGGGAGCTCAGCTCACAAGCGTAATATTACAGGCCTCATCCGGATTTCGGTCCGGACATTGCAAAAGCCTTCGGGTTGTCCGCTTCGGCGGAATAGCAAACAGTGGAAGTAAGAAACGATTTGGCGGCCCCCACCGTGTTATGAAAGAGGGTTCTTTCAACACTTGTCTGCGGTTGATACGCGGGTTTTTTATTTTAAATCGGAGTCCGTATGGAATTGCAAGTGATTATCATTGTCGTGGCCGCCGCCGGTGCGGGGTTTGCCGCCGGGTGGTTTGTAACATCGTCGATCGGGAAGGGAAAAATTGTGTCCGCCGAAGAACGTGCGAAAAAGATCGTCGCGGATGCGGAACGGGATGCCGCTGCGGTGCACAAAGAAAAACTGCTCGAAGTAAAGGATGAATGGTACAAAAAAAAGCATGAATTCGAGAACGAAGCGAATCAAAAACGAAATAAACTGCAGGCATACGAAAAGCAGCTCGATTCCCGGGAAGAAAACATCGACCGGAAAGTGGAATTGCTGAATAAAAAAGAAAAAGAGGTCCAGGCGCAGCAAAAACAGAACGAAGCCAAGGCGGCAGATCTCCATCAAAAATCGGCGGACCTGGAAAAAATGATCAGCGAAGAAAATGTCCGCCTGGAACGGGCGTCGGGAATGTCCCGCGAAGAAGCGCGGAAATTGCTCCTCGATAACCTGATCGATTCCGTCAAAACGGAAGCATCGCAGACCCTCAAGGATATCCGCGACAAAGTGAAGGAAGAGGCCAAACGGGAGGCGCAAAAAGTGATCGTTCAAGCAATTCAGCGCTCGGCAGCGGATCATGCGGTCGAAACCACCGTCAGCGTTCTGCAGATCCAGGGGGACGAGATGAAAGGGCGCATCATCGGCCGGGAAGGGAGAAATATCCGTGCATTCGAAGCGGCCACCGGGGTAGATGTTATCGTCGATGACACGCCGGAAGCTGTTATCCTGTCGGGATTTGACGCGTTTCGGCGAGAAGTTGCACGAGTATCTTTGGAGCGCCTTATCGCGGACGGTCGGATCCACCCTGCAAGGATTGAAGAAGTGGTGGAGAAGGTGAAAGCGGAACTTGAGGAGGAGGTGCTGCGTGTCGGTGAGAATACTTTACTTGAAGTAGGACTTCCCGGAGCCCATGCCGAGATTATCAAACATATCGGCAAAATGAAGTACCGGACGAGTTACGGTCAAAATTTGCTGCAGCACAGCATCGAAGTGGCCTATTTGTGCGGCGTGATGGCGGCGGAACTGGGCATTGATGTCAATTTGGCTAAACGGGCAGGGTTGCTGCACGATATCGGAAAAACGGCCGACCGCAGTATCGAAGGTCCGCATGCCATCATCGGATTGGAAATGACTCGCAAATACAACGAACATGCGATTGTGGTAAACGCCGTTGGTGCGCACCATGATGACATTCCGATGGAACATCCGATTGCAGCACTGGTGCAGGCGGCCGATTCCATCAGCGGTGCACGCCCCGGAGCACGGAGGGAATCGGTAGAAGGCTATGCAAAAAGACTGGAAAAACTCGAAGAGATCGCCAAATCATTTAAAGGAGTTTCTGCCACGTACGCCATCCAGGCAGGACGCGAGATCCGCGTGATTGTGGAACACGATAAAGTGGATGATGCACAAGCCGATCAATTGGCACACGACATCGCCCGTAAGATCCAGCAAGAAATGGAATATCCCGGACAGATCAAAGTGGTCGTGATCCGGGAAGTCCGTTCAGTCTCCTTCGCTAAATAAAGGAACGGCATGGTCGTTATCGGCGTTACTGGCGGAATCGGCAGCGGAAAATCGACGGTCTGTGCTCTCTTCGAAAAAAAGGGGACCAGTATCTTCAATGCGGATGCCGTTGCGAAAGAGATATCCGACGGTGAAGCATTCGGGGAGATTGTTGCGGCTTTCGGTGAAACGATTTTGTCGGATGAACGGACGATCGACAGAAAAAAACTGGCCGCCGTTGTCTTTTCAGATCCGGATCAACTGGCACTCCTGAATTCCATTATCCATCCCAAAGTTTTCGAGCGGTTCACGGAATGGAAAAAACGGCAGCACGCCGGTAAGTATGCAATGGTAGAAGCGGCGTTGTTGTTCGAGTCCGGGATGTTTCAACAGGTCGATTATGTCCTTGCGGTGTTGGCGGAGGAAGAATTGCGTATCAGCCGGGTGAGCAAACGGGATAACGTCACCGCCGAATCAGTCCTGGCAAGAATGAAAAACCAAATCTCCGCGGATGAAATGCTGGAATTGTCCGATTTTCAGATCACCAACAATGGACCGATCGACGCGCTGTCGGATCGGATCGGTTTTTTCCATCTGTTATTTTCCACACTGAAACCTCCCCCCAAAGAATCATGAACGCAAAAGAAAAAGAAGCACACCTCTTCTTCCATACCTACAAACGTTTGCCGTTGACGGTCGAACGAGGCGAAGGGTGTTATTTGTACACGACGGACGGGAAAAAATATCTCGACATGTTTTCCGGTCTTGCCGTCAACGCTCTCGGCTATGCACATCCGGCGGTTATTGCGGCGGTGGAAACACAGGTGCGGAAATACACGCACCTGTCCAATTTTTTCATACAGGAACCTCAGTTGCAGCTGGCTGAACGGCTGCTGCGGTTGTCTGGATTCGACAAAATCTTTTTCTCAAACAGCGGAACCGAAGCGGTCGAAGGAACCATCAAACTGGTCCGCAAATGGGGGAAACCGCTCGGAAAAAAAATGATCTATGGAATGAGCAACGGTTTCAGCGGCAGAACGATGGGTGCGCTGTCGCTGATGGATAAGGAAAAATATCGGGACGGGTATGAGCCGTTCCTTCCGAATTGCGGCTCCATTGAATTTAACAATGTCGCCGATCTCGAATCAAAAGTGGATGGTTCCACCGCTGCGGTTCTTCTCGAGTGTATTCAGGGCGAAGGGGGGATTGTCGGAGTATCACGGCCATTCGTGGAGGCGCTCACCGCATTACGGGAAAAATTCGGATTTCTGATTGTTGCGGATGAGATCCAATCCGGTATCGGACGAACCGGGACCCTTTTTGGTTATCAACATTTCGGATTTGTTCCGGATATCATTACGGTTGCCAAGCCGATCGGCGGGGGATTGCCGGTCGGCGCCATCATCGGTTCGAAAAAGGTTGCCGACGTTTGGTCGTACGGCGTACACGGAACGACGTTCGGCGGGAATCCCGTTTCCTGCGCGGCCGGAATTGCGGTGATCGACACCGTGATGACCGAATCGTTTTTGCATCATGTCCAACAAACGGCCGAATATTTTTCCGGCCGTATGGAGGCGTTGAAGTCTGCCCATCGCATTATTGCCGATGTACGGGTGTTCGGATACATGATCGGAGTGGAGCTGACGATCGACAGTGCACCCGTCGTGGAACGGATCCTAGCGAACGGCGTCCTGGTCAATTCCACCGCCAACACCGTTATTCGCATTCTGCCGCCGTTGATTGCCGGGAAAGAGGAATTCGACCGATTGGTGGACGTGCTCGATGAAGCGCTCCGCTTTTTTGGCCGGTGATTGGTGGACGTTGATTCTCTCGGTTGATTTGTCTATAATCGTTCAATCTTTCGAATCCGTATGAAAAAACGACTGGCATGTATTCTTGTTTTTTTCCTCCTCCCGGCTCTCCTTCCGTCGCAAAACAAATTTTATAACTACTATAATGCCGGACTCGAATATGTTGCCAAACAGGATTGGCAGCGGGCGATTATTGAATTCAAATCGGCCGTCTCTTTAGAGTTCGAAGATGTGCAACGGAAACGGACGTACGGCACCCGATTCATCGAATATTATCCGCACCGCGAGATCGGCATTGCGCACTATATGCTGGGGGAGATCGACGCGGCAAAAGCCGAATTGGAACTATCGATGGCCTACCGCTCGACCGAACGGGCGGAGGAATTTTATCGGAAGATCACGGGTGGGGTAGCACCGCCGAAGATCGTCAAAAAAACCGAACCGGTTCCTCCGCCGAAAAAAGAGACAGTTCCGGTCGCCGACGTAACGCGAGTGGAGGATAAATCGAAACCGAAAGTAACGGAGCCGGCCGTCAGCACTTCCGTACCGCTGACCGCACAACCGCAGAAAAACAGCCTGCTGATCGTGACAAAAAAATATGATCCGAATAAAGCGACACAGGTCGGTTCCCGGCTCGCGGTGGCCGTATTGCCGTTCGACGCGGCGGGTCCTGCTGCCGCATGGAAAGAGACCGTGACGAACGAAATGATCAACGAATTGGTGAACTTGCGTCGGTTTAAAGTGATCGAACGTTCGGCTATCGACAAAATTGTTGCGGAACAAAAGATGCAGGCATCGGGATTTGTCGATGATAAATCGGCTGTCAAACTCGGCAAGATTGCCGGTGCGGATGCTCTCGTCATCGGAACAATCTCCGCTGCCGGAACGGGAGTGAAGGTCTCTGCACGTTTGGTGGATGTAGAGACGGCGGAAACGTTGATCGCTCAGGATATCGTTTCGGAGTCCACCTCCACCGAAGCGATCGATATGGCCGTCTCCAATGTCGCAACGATGCTCTATAATGAACTTCCGATCATCGAAGGGGATATCATCAAAGTCGATCCGGACGAGTTATATATCGACATCGGCGGAGTGAATGGCGTTCGAAAAGGGACCAAGTGTGTGGTGTTTCGTCAGGGAGAGAGTATCAAACATCCCATCTCCGGCGAAATCCTCGGAAAAAAAGTGACACGGCTGGGAGAGATCATCGTCATCCAAGTGCAGGATAAATTTGCCACGGTGAAACCGATCGAAACCGAACAGGAAATTCAGGTTGGCGACAAAGTTATCATCAAATAATCAAGAAGGATCATCATGCGAATACGATCGATAGTATTGTTTCTGATCTGCTCCGCTGCGGTTGCACAGGACAAAACTCCGGATTTTAATTTGACCGGGGCCGGTGCGCGTGCGGAGGGATTCGGCGGCGCATTTATCGGATTGGCGGACGATGCGACGGCGGTCGTATGGAATCCGGCCGGATTGTCGCAACTCGAACGGGCGGAGGCCTCCGTGGTGACGCGTGTGATCGGAGAAAATTCCGCTTATACGGATAAGGCGGATGCTACGTTTAATTCCGAAGAGCAACAGACAGTCTTCAACATGAATTTCGGAAGTGTGGCCATTCCGCTCAAGAGCGGTGGGGAGAACAACATTGTGGTCGCCGTCGCTTTCCAGCGGCAGTTGGATTTTTCGGAGGTGCGGCGCCGCGATTTCGAATTTGAGGATAATTTCAACAATGAAATCAAAATCCGGCAGCGGATCGAAGCAACCGGCGGTGTGAATACGATCACTCCGGCAATCGGTGTGAAACTACTTCCGTTTTTGTCTTTGGGAATGTCCGCAAATATTTGGATCGGCGGTCAGGAGCGGGAAGAGATTGTTGTGGGGACGAACGGATCGACGACGCTGCGCGACCAAACGAAATTTTCTTCCGATTTCTCCGGATTTAACGTCGTGATCGGCGGGATGATCGACCTGGAAGGATTAAAAAGCGGACCTGTGCCGTTAAAATTCGGCGTCACGTTTCGCACTCCGTTCACCCTTTCATCCGAAGGGGATTATGATGTGGACTTTGAATCTGATCCCTCCGTCGGCAAACAACGACTTGCCATCGAACAAGATGTATCGATGCCGCTCATGATCGGATTCGGAACGTCGTACCGGTTGGGGGACAATTTGACGGTCGCCGCGGATTATGAAATCCGATCCTTCAGCGGTAATAACATCAAAACCTCCGCCGGAGGAGGAGCGGTCTCCTTCAGCGACCGGCTGAGCGAAAGTGATGAAAACTTAAATCAATTTCGTGTCGGTGCGGAATATCTGATTGTGCTCGATCAGGGGGTGATTCCGCTGCGGGCAGGATTTAAGACGTTTCCGACCGTACTGGCAGACTATCTCTTCAATCCCGTAACGGAAGAATATGTCGCAACCAAAAATCAAGTAACCGGGACGGGTCTGGCGTTCGGATCCGGTTATATATCGGATATCTTCGCTTTGGACCTTTCGGTCTCTATGACTGAGTATACGCAACAATATGCCCCTTTTGGTGAGATCACGCACGGTTCAACGACGATAGGTTCTTCAATAATCATCTACTTTTGAGGTTTGCCTCAATTATTTACTCTTGACAATTCGGCAAACCCCTTATATATTTGCAGTGCCTTTACGATACCTAATTCACTTATCCATATTCACTATAAAGGAGTCACCAAAATGAAAAAATTTTTGGCAGTAGTTCTTGCAGTTGTGATGATGTGCGGCGTTGTGCTCGCACAGGATGCCCCGGCAGGTAATCAAGCAGGCGCTAAATCATTGAACTTTACTTTCGGCGGACTCGGAGCATTCGGTCTTGCCGGAACAGGTCCGATGGGCGGACTTGGTTTAACCTATTTCTTGAGCAGCGATGCTGCAGTTCGCTTGGGATTACAGGTCGGAACGACCAGCACCACCACCCCCTCCGCAACGACCGGAAACTCCGATGCTGAACAATCCACGTTCGATCTCGCATTGGGTGCCGATTATTTGATGTACATGGGCGGTGCACGTGTGAAACCGTACATGGGCGCTGGCGTTGGCGTTGCTCTCGGTTCCTCCAGCAACAAACCCTCCAACCCGAGCCCCGTTCCGAACGGTGCCACAGTTGAAGTGACAAACTTCCGTCCGACTGATGGATTCTCTCTGTCGTTGGCAGGTATCGCTGGTGCAGAATTCTATCTGTACAACGAGATCAGCCTCTCCGCTGAATATCGTTTGGGCTTGCTCCAGATGGTTTCCGGCGCTGACAGCGAAACCACCATTCAAGGTGCGGCAACAGTGAAAGCTCCGGGTTCCAGCAGCATGAACCTGTTGAACTTCAGCGCCGGTGGTGCAACATTGCATATTTACTTCTAATCTGAATAAGATCGGAAGTATCCAAGGCGTCTCGGTTACGGGACGCCTTTTTTATTTCTCTTTTTTGTATATTCCAAATATGAAGATCCAGTCCGATTTTTTGGTCATTGGAAGCGGTATCGCCGGCCTGTCGTTCGCATTAAAAGCGGCCGAGCTTGGAACGGTTGCGATCGTGACCAAAAAAGAGAAGGCGGAATCCAATACGAATTATGCCCAGGGAGGAATTGCGGCGGTCATTTCACAATCGGATTCATTTGACCATCACATCGACGATACCATGAAAGCCGGTTCGTACCTTTGTCACCGGGAGATCGTGGAGATCGTCGTGAAAGAAGGGCCTGCACGGATCGACGAATTGATCCGGCTGGGAGTGCAATTCACCCAGAACGGCAAAGGATTGGATCTGGGAAAAGAGGGGGGACATTCGAAGCACCGGATCGTCCATGCAGCGGACCTGACGGGTAAAGAGATCGAACGCGCCTTGCTGCACAAGATTGCCAATCACCCCAACATCACCGTATTTGAAAATCACATCTCCATCGACCTCATCACGGAACACCATCTGTTCGGTGCGGAAAAAAAATCGCTCGATTCCACCCATTGCTGGGGGGCATATGTGCTTGATGTGGAAAAAAACATCGTTCGGACATTTCTGGCAAAAACCACCATGCTGGCGACCGGCGGCGCCGGTCAAGTGTATCTCCATACGACCAATCCGCTGATCGCCACCGGCGACGGCATTGCGATGGCGTATCGCGCCGGCGCAACGATTGCGAACATGGAATTTATCCAATTTCATCCGACCACGTTGTTCAATTCCGGATCCCCCTCATTTTTGATCTCTGAAGCGGTGCGAGGTTTCGGCGCGGTATTGCGGAACCGGCGCGGAGAGGATTTTATGAAGCGGTACGACGCGCAGGCCTCGCTGGCACCGCGCGATATAGTTGCCCGCGCCATTGATACGGAATTGAAGCGGAGCGGCGATGAATATGTCTATCTGGATCTCACACATTTGGATCCGTCCGCAGTCAAGCAACATTTCCCGAACATATATGAACGCTGCCTGAAATTCGGTATCGATATTACGGCCGATCGTGTCCCGGTAGTGCCGGCGGCCCATTATTCCTGCGGCGGCGTGGTCACCGATGCAATGGGGGCCACCTCCGTCACCGGATTGTATTCCGTGGGGGAAGTGAGCATGACCGGACTTCATGGCGCGAATCGGCTCGCCAGCAACTCCTTATTGGAAGCTGTGGTGTTCTCTCATCGAGCGGTTGATGCGATCACGAACCAATTTTCCCGGACATCACAACCGCCGCCGGGAATTCCGGATTGGGACGATTCCGGAACGATCAACGGCGAAGAATGGGTACTGGTATCGCATAACCGCCGGGAGATCCAGCAGTTAATGTGGGATTATGTCGGCATCGTCCGTTCCACGCACCGGCTGGAACGGGCGCAACGACGGATCAATCTTATCCGGGATGAAGTGCGCGATTTTTACAACAGAACGAAAGTCTCGGAAGGATTGATCGAACTCCGCAATCTTGCCTGTGTGTCGGAATTGATCATCCGCTCCGCGTTGGAACGGAAAGAGAGCAGGGGACTGCATTTTACAACCGACTACCCCGCCACGGACGATCTTCATTGGTTAAAGGATACGGTGATACGGTAAATGAAATCAAAAAACCTCAAACGGTTCGTTAATGACAAACCGCGGGCTGCCTGCGGAATTTTCGGCGTGCTCGATCATGCAAATGCATCCGTGTTGACCTATTACGGGCTCCATTCGCTTCAACACCGCGGACAGGAAGCGAGCGGTATCGTGTCGTGCGAATTTCGCGGGGAGACCCGTCGATCCCATTTTCATCTCGTCAAAGGGATGGGTTTGGTGACGGATGTTTTTAAAGACCAGCAGATGCTCACCACGCAATTGATAGGACGTTCCGCCATCGGGCATAATCGGTATTCCACCACCGGATCGGCGAACAACGATAAAAACATTCAGCCGCTCATCGTAAATTACCGCGACGGCAATCTCGGCGTGGCACACAACGGCAATTTGACGAACTACCGGACCATCCGGAAGCGCCTGCAGGACGACGGGACGATCTTTCAAACAACGTCGGACACGGAGCTGTTTCTGCATTTGATCGCACGGAGCCGGCAAAAAAAACAGATTGATCAGATCCGAGAGGCGATCGATGTGGTGGAAGGGGCATTTTCGCTTCTGATCATGACCGATTCATTCCTGGTGGCAGCGCGCGATGTTCACGGATTTCGTCCGCTGGCGCTCGGGGAGAAGGATGGCAGTTACGTCGTCGCCAGCGAAACGTGCGCGTTCGATATCATTGATGCGAAATACATTCGTGATGTCGAACCGGGAGAGATATTGGTAATTGATAAGCGGGCCGATTCCAAACAACCGTTGACGTCGTATTCGATCAACCGGACCGTTTCAAAATCGCATCATTGTATTTTTGAATATATCTATTTTTCCCGGCCGGACAGCCACGTGTTCGGCGAAAGTGTCGACAAAGTCCGGCGGAAATTGGGAAAATCTCTCGCACAAGAATCTCCGGTGGCGCCGGACCACGACGAAAAAACCATTGTCATAAGCGTTCCGGACTCCAGCAATACGGCAGCGCTCGGTTTTGTGACCGAATCAATCAAACAAGGGATCAAAACGAAACTGGAACTGGGATTGATCAGAAATCACTACGTCGGCCGCACCTTCATTCAGCCCGAACAGGGAATGCGCGAGATGAAAGTGAAGACGAAATTTAACACCGTCAAAGGGGTGTTAAAAGGAAAAAAAGTTGTGGTGGTGGACGATTCTATCGTTCGCGGTACGACGTCCAAGCAGCTGGTGAAACTGATCAAAGAAGCAGGTCCGAAGGAGATTCATTTCCGCATCACCTCACCGCCGATCGTCAACTCGTGTTATTATGGGATGGATTTTCCGAACAGGGAAGATCTGATCGCCGTACAATGCGGCGAAGATATCGAAAAGATCAGGAAAGAACTCGGTGTCGACAGCATTCAGTACCTTTCGCCCAAAAAAATGCTTGCTTCCGTTCCGTCGGGAGAGAAAAAAGGGTATTGCACTGCATGTTTTGGCGGAAAATATCCGGCTCCGATCGAGAATGTCACCGATAAGAACGATCTCGAAACCTGAATGCGTTGGAAATCGCTTTGGTATGGTATTCCATTCGTCGTATCGGTAATTTTTCCCCAAACGTATGTGCTGAAGGTGAAAGAAGGGAGTGCCGACTCTTCGGTTATACATCCCATACTCCGGCAAAGCACTTCCGCCGTTCGTTCTGCGCGCACCGCCCCACCATCCTTTTCCTCACAACCGTTCTCTGCTTCCGGGCGAACCGGCACAACATCGTTTCCATGGCACCGGTATGCCATCGTTCGTTTTTCGCAAGAGATACCTGAAGCAGTCGTTCGTTCCGTGATGAACCAGGCAGCGGTGGAATATTTCCAACCGGTCGTACGGTATTCTGTCCGATCCATCCCGAACGATTCGGCATTCGGATCTCAATGGAATTTGCAGCAGATCGGCATCACATCACTCTGGAACAGTGGCGCGATCGATCTGACGCTACCCCCCTCCGTCATCGGTGTTATCGATACCGGAATTGATGATGACCATCCCGATCTCCGAAATGTAATCGCGTTTAATGCGGGGGAGCGGGGGGACGGGAAGGAGTCAAACGGAGTCGATGACGACGGAAACGGCTTCGTTGATGATTGGAAAGGATATGATTTCGTTGATTTCGAAACGGAAGATATCGGGGACTGGAACATGCAGGATAATGATCCGGACGACGAACATGGACACGGTACCGCAGTCGCCGGCATCATCGGGGCGCAATCCAATAATTCGGTCGGATCCGCAGGAGTTACCATCGCCCGCCTCCTACCTCTCCGGGCATTCGGAAAAAACGGCAACGGGAACGATATCGACATTGCCGCGGCAGTGGTCTATGCAGCGGATAATGGCGCCGAGGTAATCAATATGAGTTTTGGAGATATCGTACGTTCTTCAATCCTGCACGATGCCATCCGGTATGCCCACTCAAAAAATATTGTTTTGGTTGCCTCCAGCGGTAATGATGGAAGCGAGTTTCCGCATTATCCGTCCGATCTAAATGAAGTAATGTCAATCGGTTCAAGCAATCAACTTAACAGACGTTCTTTCTTCTCGGCCTATGGTCCGGGGCTTGACCTTGTTGCACCCGGCGAAGGAATCGTCACCACGCTGCCGGGAGGGAAGTATACCGATCAGTTCTCCGGAACATCGGCAGCTGCACCGCATGTTTCCGGAGTATCAGCCCTTTTGTTATCGTTAGAAAAAAGAAAACGTCTGCAGAATCAGCCAGGTATTGTGTTTACCAATGACGAAATTCGCGGTTTGTTAATGAACACCGCCGTTGATGTTGAAGGTGCCGGTTGGGACAAATTCACCGGAGCGGGAGTGGTGAACGCTCTTGCCGCCACGGCCGGTTCCGGTTCGGAAGCAACAATCCATTCTCCCGGACTGGACGATATCCTCTCAACGAATGGTACGCCGGTCATCGTTTCGGCTAAATCACCATACCTCGCTTCCGTCCGGCTGCAGATCGGACGCGGCGACCAACCGTCAGAATGGACAGACTTGAAGGTTCTGAACAATAGAATACTTGTTCGAGACACCATCATTTTTTTAGCGCTAAACTCATTTATAGATGGAGTTTATGTTTTAAAGTTAATAGTAAAAAATAGCAAAGGAAACGACCTCGTCGCACTTCAACGAATACAGATCGCACACTCACCGCCGACCGTTACGTCGTTCCGATTCCGGGATTCCGTGATCATCGGAACAGAGTTTACCGGACTGATCGAAGCTCGAACTGACCGGCTAACGGACGGATATCTGTATTACCGGAAAAAGGGAACGGTCAATTTCCAATCAATTCGATCACTCGGAACGTTACGAAATCATCATTTCTTTCTGGGTAGAAATATTATCACTCCCGGTGAAAAATTCGAATTTTACACTGTTTTTAGTGAAAATTCCGATACTGGGAGGCAAGTCCGTTTTCCTACGACGATATCGGCCGGTTTCGAGCTTTTTGAGATCGAACATCCGATTACTTCTCTCTCAACCGTAGGATTTACACAAAAAAGTTTTTCCCTCCCGAAAGGGTTTTTGTTGAATTCCACAACACACATCGGGGGAGTGCCGCATGTTGTTTTGAATGAATATACGCGGGACAATGATTTCGGGAAAACAAAAGCGTTCGGATTTATTGCCGGGGCGTTTGTGGCGCAGGATTCTGCCGCGCGATCGTGGGTCCCCCGAGGTTTTGCACGATTAAACGGACAAACTCCATCTGTACTTGTGCAGGACAGAGGGGTCTCCAATCTTTTTCGCGTCGATACCGCCGGCAAACGATTTTTCTCTGCGGTGATCTGGTCCGATTCGACCGATGTCTGGGCAAGTCAAATCGTTGATTTGAATGGTGACGGAAAAGATGAGATCATCGCACGAAGTTCTTCTGAATATTTGATCTATGCTGATTTAGGTAATGCCGCATATGGTATAGTCGACCACTTACCAAATCCAACACCGCCGTTGAGCAATGAAGCGAGGAATCAATTCGGTCCGCCGCGAACGATTGTCGGTGACTTTACCAATTCTGGCAAAAAAGAGATCATCTTTGCGGATCATGACGGCGACCTCTTGATGTACCGCCAACAGTCGTCGCAATCGCTGGATTTCACCCTTGCGGCGGTCGACACGTCCGACCTTTTTTCGACTAGTGATTTTATCGCTGCGGGTGACTTCACCGGCGACGGTATTCAGGACATTGTCGTAGCGGGACACAGTTCGATTGATGCCAATGATGATCGCGAATACAACGTTCCGGTCTGGACCGTCCGCGTTTTTTCCCATGTGCCGTCCGCCGGGCCGGGGTCCGTGACAAAAATTTGGGAATATCATTTTGCAGGCGTCAAAGGGGGGAGCCGATACGATAACGGCATTGCGGCAGGAAAATTACGGATGACGGACGATCGCGACATGCTTTTCCTTTCCTTCAATCCATTTTTATATGTTTTTGCATGGGATGCCGTTCAGAAAACGTTCGTATCGCGGTGGACCCATTCATCGCAGAGCAATTCCGTGATCGTCAGCGATTTTGACGGCGACGGCGCTGCGGATATCGGATTTCATACGAACAACCGAACGGAATTTTGGTCCGTTGCCGATCCGACGGTGACGACACCTCCGTACGGTCTTTATGCGGTTCCACTCTCTGCTTCCTCCATACGGCTTCGGTGGAATACATCGGTGCCAACGACAAAAATCTATCGGGGAACTGCTCTCGATTCACTGTTCGCGATACAAACTCTTTCGAATCAACGGGAATGGACAGATACATTGCTGACCACCGGAATAAAATATTATTATTCCGTCGCTTCGGTCTCTACTGCAGAAAGCGAACGAACTCCGGTGGTCTCAGCAGTGCCGCATCTTCCGGCGACGATCACTGCGATTCGACAACTTTCGACCGATCAGTTAATGGTGACGGTATCGTTCGATATACGATCGGATCTAGCGTTGAGCGCACGATTCGCGGTCGATACGACGATCTTCTCTTCGTCCGCACTTTGGACCTCGGCGCGGACTCTTCTTGTGACACTCCCGCGCACGATCGATTCCGGTTCCCATGTGATACGGATTGTCTGGTTGACCGATGCGGAAGGATTGGAAGGGGATACCACCGCATCGTTTACGTTTACTGCCGGCATGGTATCCGTACAGAAGTTTTTTGTCCGGAGCATTTCCCGACATTCCCCGAACAGCATCATTGTGGAATTTAATGAAATTCCCGTCGGAGAGACCGCCCGGAACATTGCGTACTATGCTGTTAAAAACTCCATCAGGACTTTTACGGTCGCCGGCGTCGATTCGTTGTCCCCAACCACGGTCTTGCTGAGGTGTGTGGAGCAAAATCTTTTTTCCATTGCTCTCCGGTTGGAGGTGAAGGTGTCCCGACAAGTCCGTTCGATATCCGGCAGGGCACTTGATACCGACAGAGACCAAACACTCTCCATCGATCAACCGATTTCATCGATATCAGATATCGTTGTCTTTCCGAATCCCGTCCGGTCTTCGGAAAAAATATCGTTTGTCCATCTCCCGGAAAACTGCCGCATCACAATTTTTGCGTCGACCGGCGAAATCATCAAAGTTTTCGACCGCATGACGACCCGTGAGGGTATTTCATGGGATCTCCGGGATCATCGGGGCAGAGTTGTTTCGACGGGAATCTATTTGTATCGTGTGGAACAATTGAACGATCAACATCAATCGCAGAACACAACATTGGGAAAATTTGCGGTGATCCGATGAATACAACCGGATGGTGGACCATTTCGAATGCATTATCGATTAGCCGGATCGTTTTGATGGTGCCGGCGGTGTATTATTTGATCACGCCGGTTCCATTCCACCGGGAAATTGCATTGTTCATCATCCTCATCGCGGTGGCGACCGATGCGTTGGATGGATATGTGGCGCGCCGGCGAAATGAAGTATCCGAATTCGGGAAAGTGATCGATCCGCTCGCCGACAAGGTCGCCATCGGCGCTATTGTTGTAATGCTGACGTTTTTTGGCGATATTCCCTTATGGTTCGCCGTGACGGTGTTGACGCGTGATCTGATCATTTTTTTGGCCGGATTATATATCAAAAAGAAAACAGGGATTATTTTGCCCTCCTTGATGTCGGGAAAAGTGGCTGTCTCCATATTAGCGCTCACGCTGGTCTTTCCGGTTCTGGGGTATCCATCATTGCACGCGGCATATCTGTTTTTTCAATGGCTCAGCATCGGTTTGCTCGGGTTTTCATTGATTGTCTATGGACGCCGGTTTTTTGAAACGTTGCATCAATACGGCAACAAGAACTCCGCTCAATGATAATTTTTGTTCATGTGACTCAATAAAGGAAAAAAAGTTTTGGGTTTTTTTGATTCATTAACGCTGTCGCGATTAAAAGAGGGATTGAGTAAGACGCGCGATTCGCTTGTCGCAAAAGTGAATCGTCTGGTGTTTGCCAAAGGGAAGATCGACGAGGATTTTTTGAAACAACTGGAGGAGATATTTCTCTCCAGCGATGTGGGAGTCTCCGCAACGCGCAGGATTATTGACAATATCGAACGGCGGGCGCGCGAAAAAAAATATGAAACGACGGAAGAACTGAACGCCCTTGTCCGTGACGAGGCGGAAGCCGCACTTATTGCGGGAATCACTGCCGCCGATCCTTTCGCTTTTCCGCCGCACACCGCACCGTATGTGATCATGGTCGTTGGAGTGAACGGTGTCGGTAAAACGACCACTATCGGAAAATTAGCGCACAATTACCGCTCGGCCGGCCGCACTGTTCTTATCGGTGCCGCCGATACGTTTCGTGCAGCGGCGAACGAACAATTGGAAATTTGGGCGAAACGTGCCGGAGTGGAGATCGTCCAGCAGCTGCACGGTTCTGACCCTGCCGCTGTCGCCTTCGACACCGTGCAGGCGGCTAAATCGCGCGGAGCGGAGGTCGTGATCGTCGATACCGCCGGGCGGCTCCACACGAAAACGAACCTGATGGAAGAACTCAAAAAGATCAAACGGGTCATCACCAAGGTGAGCGCCGAAGCACCGCACGAAGTGCTGTTGGTGCTGGATGCCACGACCGGACAAAATGCGATTCAGCAGGCGAAGATGTTTAATGAGGCGGTCGGAGTAACCGGCATCGTACTCACCAAACTGGATGGGACGGCGAAAGGGGGAGTGATCTTCGCCGTCAGCAACGCCGTGCAGCGGCCGGTGCGGTTTATCGGCGTCGGTGAACAGATCGGGGATCTGCAGCCGTTTGATCCGGAAAAGTTCGTTCGCGCATTATTTGAACAAGAGAATCACTGAACGGTCGACCGCCACATCATTCTTAATCCGCTATGACTCTGACCTGGAAGCAATACGATCTCCGTCTCAAACACACGTTTCGGATTTCCCGGAGCGCCCGCGATATCGCTCCCGTGATTATCCTCGAACTCGAACATGACGGCATCATCGCCTACGGCGAAGCATCTCCCACCAAACGGTACGGCGAATCGCTCGAGACGATCACCGCTTTTTTACAACGCCTTGATCTGAAAAGGTTCGAATCGCCGTTCCAGCTGGAAGAAATCCTATCGTACGTGGATGCGGCGGCGCCGGGCAACACCTCGGCCAAATGTGCCGTCGATCTTGCGCTCCACGATTGGATCGGGAAAAAATTACATGTGCCGTTGTATCAATTATGGGGATTGAATCCGGCCAAAACCGCCGCCTGTTCTTTTACCATTGCCATCGATTCCAAAGAAGTGGTCGAGCAAAAAGTTCATGAAGCGGAAGAATATCCGATCCTGAAAGTGAAGGTCGGCTCGGAGAATGACGAAGAGATGATCACTACGATCCGGAAGATCACGGACAAAGTGCTGTACGTTGATGCGAACGAGGGTTGGAAGGACAAACACCTCGCGCTTGAGCGGATTAAATGGTTAAAGGATCAAAACGTTGAATTCGTCGAACAACCGATGCCGGCCGAACAGTTCGACGATATCCAATGGCTGCGGGAGAAGTCCGATCTGCCGTTGATTGCGGACGAAAGTGTACTGCGGCTTTCCGAAATTCCGAAATTGGCCAAAGCGTACGACGGCATCAACATCAAGTTGATGAAATGTACCGGCCTCCGCGAAGCGATGAGGATGATCAACACCGCGCGTGCGTTGAACATGAAAGTGATGATGGGATGTATGATCGAAACCGCCGTCGGTATCTCCGCCGGCGCTCATGTCAGTCCGCTGTTGGATTATGCGGATCTGGACGGCAATGTGTTGATCTCCAACGATCCGTTCGCCGGTGTGCGGAATATCCGGGGAACATTGGCCTTAACCACGCAGCCGGGACTGGGAGTGACTTTAAAGCAATAATGGCATCCGTCATCAACATATTGCCCGATCATCTCGCGAACAAGATCGCCGCCGGAGAAGTGGTACAGCGCCCCGATTCCGTCGTGAAAGAATTGCTCGAAAATTCCATCGATGCCGGCGCGACGTCCATCACCATCACCGTCACCAATGCGGGCAAAACTCTCATCCAATTCGTCGACAACGGGAAAGGGATGGGGGAGGAGGATGCCGTCAAGTCGTTCGCCCGCCACGCCACGAGCAAGATCGTAACGTATGAGGATCTGGAGAATATTCGGACGTTGGGATTCCGCGGTGAAGCGCTCGCCTCCATCGCCGCTGTGGCCCAGGTGGAATTGAAAACCCGTCGTTCCGAAGACGCGGTGGGAACGCTGGTGCGGATTGAAGGAAGCGAAGTGAAAGAGCGGACGAAAACGGCCCATCCGGTGGGGACAACCATCAGCGTAAAAAACCTTTTCTACAACACGCCGGCCCGCCGTCAATTTTTAAAATCCAACAACACCGAATTTAAACACATCTATGACACGATCCAGCGGCTCGTCTTGTCGAAACCGGAGATCGCCGTGGAATTCGTCAGTGATGACGATACGATTCTGGCACTCCCGTCACAAACGCTGGAAGATCGACTGAAAACACTCTTCGGCGAGCGGCATTTTGCGACGCTGATTCCGCTGCACGAAACGACGGAGTTGATGTCGATTTCCGGATATATCGGGAAGCCGGACTTTGCCCGGAAATCGAAGGTGGACCAGTTCGTTTTTTTGAACAAACGATTTATCATGAGTCGCTCGATCAATCACGCGGTCTTCTCCGGCTACGAACATTTGGTCGAGAAGGGAAATTTTCCGTTTTTTCTCCTGATGATTGAAATCGATCCGCACAAAGTGGATGTGAATGTGCACCCGTCGAAGATGGAAGTGAAATTCGCGGATGAACAGCATATCTATCGCATCGTGATGTCCGTTGTCCGCAAAGCGCTGGGGAACAGCGACATTACGCCGACGGTGGAGTTCCAACGCCCGTCGGACGATTTTTCTTCATTGCGGCATACGGCATTTCCCCGTCTGTATTCCGATGCGCCGCGGCCGGTGCCGACATCCGGAAACATTGATGCAAGTTTCTCGCCGCCGCCGTTGTCCGGAGAATCGGTGCCGTTCGATTTGAATGCAACGCTCGATCAGATTTTTGCACGCTCGCCGATGCACCCGGTGTCACCGCCGGATGATACGCCGGTCCGGGTGCAACACGGCACAAGGGAAAGCGAAGCGCAGGAAGGGAAAGCGATCTGGCAGCTGCACAACAAATATATCCTGACACAGATCCGTTCCGGATTGATGATCATCGATCAGCACGTTGCTCATGAACGGATTCTGTACGAACGGGCATTGACCAGAATGAACAATTCCGTCCCCTCGTCTCAGCAGCTGTTGTTTCCGCAAACCATTCAGCTTCCTGCCGGCGATTTTTCGTTGACCGCCGAACTGCTGCCGTTCCTCCATTCGATCGGATTTGAAACGCGGCCGTTCGGGAAAAATACGTTCGTTCTGGAAGGTGTCCCGCCGGAAGTGAAAGCGGGAACGGAATCGAACATTCTTCAGGATATTCTCGATGAATTTAAAAACAATCAACTGCGCGTAAAATTGGATGCGCGTGACAACATTGCCAAGTCATTTTCGTGCAAAGCGGCGATCAAAGCGGGGGAGAAACTGAGCGAAACAGAAATGCGCTCGCTGATCGATCAATTGTTCGCCACCGCTATGCCGTACGTCTGTCCGCACGGCCGTCCGGTGCTTATTAAACTCTCTCTGGCGGAACTGGACCGGAGATTTTTCAGGACGTGAACGATGAAAATTATTACCGTTTTTTGCACCTCCCGTCCCGGTGCTGAGAACGAGTTGATTGCTCTCTGTACCGGGATGATCGAACCGTCCCGAAAGGAGCCCGGGTGTATCCGGTACAGCTTTTACCGGGATCTCCGCCGGCCGGAACAATTTTTTTTCTATGAAGAATGGGCGGACCAAGGTTCCATCGACGCTCATAATCGCAGCCGACACTATACGGAATTTCGGCCAAAATTTATCGCACTGATCGAGGGTGATCCTCTCGTGACGGTGCACACCGTTCAATAAATGCGGAACCTGCCGTTATTCGCACGGCTGTTCCTTTTCACGATCAAACATATCGGAGAACCATCATGGCAACAGTGAACGATCCGGCAGCGATCGGTGCCGCGGCACAAAAACACAAATCTTCCGCCGCCTCTTCCAAAGTCCGTCCCGTAAAATTTACCACGGTCAGCGGAGCGCCGGTGGAGATGCTCTATACGCCGGACGATGTCAAAGAGATCAACTACCTGTCGGAGATCGGTTTTCCGGGCGAGTTTCCCTATACGCGCGGCATCCATCAATCCGGATACCGAGGCAAGCTGTGGACGATGCGACAATTTGCCGGCTTCGGAACGCCGGAAGACACGAATCAGCGCTTCAAGTATCTGCTCGAACACGGCCAAACCGGACTCTCGACCGCATTCGATCTTCCGACATTGATGGGGAGGGATGCCGATGATCCGTTGTCGGAAGGGGAGGTCGGAATTTGCGGTGTCGCCGTGAGTTCGCTGGCGGACATGGAAATCTTATTCAAAGGAATACCGCTCGATCAGGTGACAACGTCCATGACCATCAATGCTCCGGCGGCGATGATCCTGGCGTTTTATATTGCTGTTGCCGAGAAACAAGGACTTCGTTCCAACGTTCTGCGCGGCACCATCCAAAACGACATGTTAAAGGAGTACATCGCACAGAAAGAGTGGATCTATCCTCCGAAACCGTCGATGCGGATCATTACCGATATGTTTCAATATTGCGCGAAAGAACTTCCGCAGTTTAACCCTATCTCCGTGTCCGGTTATCATATACGGGAAGCCGGTTCAACCTCCGTCCAGGAACTTGCATTCACTTTGGCCGACGGATTTGCCTACATCGAAGCCGGCATCGCCGCGGGAATGGATGTGGATGAATTTGCTCCGCGTATCTCATATTTTTTTAATTCTCACCTCGACTTCTTTGAAGAGATCGCCAAATTCCGAGCGGCACGGCGAATCTACGCGAAACGGATGAAATATAAATACGGTGCAAAAAATCCGAAATCGTGGACTCTCCGATTCCATACGCAAACGGCCGGTTGTACATTAACGGCGCAACAGCCGGAAAACAACATCGTTCGCACCGCCATTCAGGCATTGGCGGGTGTTTTAGGGGGGACTCAGTCGCTGCATACGAATTCCATGGATGAGACATTGGCATTGCCATCGGATAAAGCGGTGAAGATCGCTCTCCGCACGCAGCAGATTATTGCCGATGAGACCGGTGTGGCGAATGTGGTCGATCCGCTCGGCGGAAGTTATTTTGTGGAAGCACTCACCACGCGGATGGAGGAGGAAGCGGAACAATATTTTGAAAAGATTGAAATGCTGGGCGGTGTCATCCCGGCAATCGAACAAGGATTTTTCCAGCGGGAGATTGCAGAAGCGGCGTATCGTTACCAGCGCGAACTGGATACGAAGGAGAAGATCATCGTCGGCGTGAATCAATATGTGGAGGAAGAGGAGAAGATTGACATTCCGATTCTTGCCATTTCACCGGAAGTGGAAGTGCTCCAACGGAAACGCCTAGCGGATCTCCGGCAGAGCAGGAATCAAGCGGCCTGTGACGATGCCGTACGCGCTCTGAAACAAGCGGCTGCTGACGGATCCAACTTGATGCCGCATTTCCTCAATGCCACACGACACTACGTCACTCTGGGGGAGATGTGTAATGCCCTCGTCGAACATTTCGGAATCTACGAGGAGCAAGCGGTTTTTTGAACATTGTCGAAGAATAAAAAGGAGACACACATGGATCCAGTCGCGCGTATTCGTTTGGTACAATTGCTGGAAGAGATTTCCCGCTATCAAAAGTCGAGTGAAAATAATCGGCGGAACGCAATTTACACTATGGTCCTGTGGATGTTCTACTATATCATGCTTTTTTTCATCTATCAGAAACCGATCACACAATCGCCGGAGTATTTGTTGCTGCTCGTCCCGATGGTGGTGATGTATGCGTGGCATCGCATTCGTGATACCATGGAAGATAGGTTCAAACTTCTCGCCGATGCCGTGTTGGAGATCGGTTCCGTTCCCCCCGCGGATCCTGTTCCGGCTCCGGCAACACCGCGTTCCCGACGTCCGGCATCACCTGGACGGAAAAACCCGCCGGTACGAAAGAAGAAGCCATGAATTCGTACCTCCGTCTAATCAGACCGCAACAATGGCTGAAGAACGGATTCGTCTTTACGCCGTTGATATTTTCTCAACACTTGTTGGACCGCGACTATGTCGTAAATGCCGTACTCGCCTTTGCCTCATTTTCGCTGGCCTCCAGTGTGGTCTATGTTTTCAATGATATCTTCGACCGGGATGCGGACCGTCTTCACCCGGTGAAGAAAAACCGCCCCGTTGCTTCAGGTGAAATTTCCCTTCCGTCTGCCGTTGCCGTCGCCTTGTTGCTTCTCTCCGCCGCATTGTCAATTTCGCAGATGTTGCCGGTGTCGTTTGTCCTTATGGTGACGGCCTATGTTCTTCTTCAAATCGGTTATTCCGTCGTATTAAAACATGTCGTCATCTTGGACCTGTTCATCATTGCTATGGGATTTATGATGCGGGTGTTTGCCGGCGCGTTGGCTATTCAGGTGTCGATTTCTCATTGGATCGTCGTGACGACGCTGTTCCTTTCGTTATTCCTTGCCGCATCAAAACGGCGCGCCGAATTGGTGTTGATCCAAAAAGAGAAGATCGAAACAAAACGCAAAGTGCTCACCGCGTACACCGTGCAATTTTTGGACGGGATCATATTGATCACTACGACAGGCATGGCCATTTCCTATTCGTTGTACACCATGTCCGAAAAAACGATCGCCATGTTCCGCTCCGAATATTTGATCTTTACGACAGTATTTGTGTTGTTCGGCATCTTCCGGTACCTGTTTCTCGTTTTCGTCCGTGGTGAAGGGGAAAATCCGACCGCCGTTCTGACGAAGGATATTCCGACGGCGGTAAACCTGTTGTTGTGGCTGCTGGCCTGTATTTCCATCATCTATTTTGCTTGACGATGAAACGAACCGCCTTTTGGACGACGGCATTCGAACGGTCGGACGGGACACACTCACCGCGATACGACGAATCGATCGCTTACTTCCGTAAATTCGAACAACGAACTCCGCATGCGAAAATGTTTTCGATCGGAACCTCTCCGCAAGGACGGTCGATCGAGTGCCTTGTTGTTGCTTCCCGAAATGAATTTACTCCGGCAAAGGCGCGTCGGAGCGGCAAAGCCGTTGTATTGATCCAAAACGGCATTCACGCCGGGGAGATCGAAGGAAAAGACGCGTCGATGCTCCTGCTGCGGGAAATCCTGGTCACCAAAGAAAAGTTTCATTTGCTGGACAATCTCATCCTGCTGGTCATTCCGGTCCTGAGCGTGGACGGCCATGAACGGATCAGCCCGTTCAACCGTCCGAATCAAAACGGACCGGCGGAGATGGGGTGGCGAACAAACAGCTGGAACTTGAATCTCAACCGCGATTATCTTAAAGCGGAAACCCCCGAGATCCGTTCTGTAATTGCTCTGATTGAATCCTGGAGACCCGACTTTTTCATTGATAATCATACCACCAACGGCGCGGATTATCGATACCATATTTCCTATGCCCTGGAAAAAGGGGATAATATCGATCAGTCCCTCGGCTGGTGGGGAAGCGATCAGTTTATTCCTTTCATGGTGAACGCTGTGGAAAAACAAGGGTTTTTGACCGCCCCATATATCGTTTTTAAGAGTGGAACGATCGAAAGCGGTATTGTCGATACACCGGCGATCCCCCGTCTCTCGACCGGATATATGGCCGTTCAAAACAGGCTTGGCCTGCTGGTGGAAACACATTCACTCAAACCTTTTCACAACAGAGTGTATTCCACTCTGGCGATGAATTCAGCGACGTTGGAGTATCTTTCTCAACATCGGACACTCCTTAAAAAAATGAACCGGCAAGCAGATGAAAGAGCGAAAAAACTCACAACACTGCCGCTAAAGTTTGAATTAAGCGACCATTCTGAACCGTTTGTTTTCAAAGGTTTAGATTCTCATTATGAAGCAAGTTCTATTACCGGCGGAACTGTTATCCGCTATGGAACGACGCCGAAGGATGTGACGATTCCGTATTTCAACCGTTCTGTGATCACCAAGCAAGTCACACTGCCGAAAGGATATGTTATTCCAATGCAGTTCCGCGCGTTGGTAGAAACATTGCGGTTGCACGGCGTTGAGGTAAAACAACTGACCAAAAAGAAAATTGTGACCGTGGAAGAGTATCGATTTACCGACGCAGCATTTGCATCAAAACCGTATGAAGGACGCTATTGCGTCGAAGTGCGATGTTCCGTTGAACGGACAACGATGGATTTTCCGCCCGGGACATTTTACATTTCGATGAATCAACGGACAAATCGGGTGATTGCCAATCTACTGGAACCGGAGGGACCGGATTCGTTCATCAGCTGGGGATATTTTAATGCATTCTTTGAACGGAAAGAGTATGCCGAAGCGTATGTGATGGAACCGATTGCACAGCAAATGCTCTCCGGCGATGCGGCCCTTCAAAAGGAATTTGCCGAACGTCTGCATGAGGAACGTTTCCGCAACGATCCCGATGCGCGGTTGGATTTTTTTTACCGGAGATCGCCGTATTTTGATATCCACGAACGGAAATATCCGATTTACCGTATCGTCTAATTGACCAAAGAGAGTCTCTATATGCCCAACACAATTTTGTGTATCTCCAGTTATGAAAAAGGTCAGGAATTCCTCCGACAGGCGAAACGGGAAGGATGGAAAGTGTTGTTATTGACCTCCAAAAGTCTTGAGGGGGGGGATTGGCCGAGAGAAGTGATCGATGCCATTTATTATATTCCGGATGTCAATAAAGAATGGCATATGCCGGATGTGATCAGCGGCGTCAGTTATCTGGCAAGGACGGAACAGATCGACCGGATCGTTGCGTTGGATGATTTTGACGTGGAAAAGGCGGCGACACTCCGCGAACATTTGCGGATCGGCGGAATGGGGGAAACGACGGCACGGTATTTCCGGGACAAACTCGCCATGCGGATGAAAGCGAAAGAGGCGGGCATCAACGTTCCGGACTTTGTGGGCATTTTGAATTACGACCGCATCAATGATTTTCTGAAAAAGGTTCAACCGCCGTATGTGTTGAAACCCCGTCTTTCTGCCGGTGCGATCGGGATCAAAAAGATCCACTCCGCGGAAGAACTGTGGCAAAAGATCGCTGAACTCGGAGATCAACAATCCTATTATCTTCTGGAAAAGTTCATCCCTGGCGAAATATTTCATGTGGACAGCATTTTGGTCAATAAAAATGTCCGCTTTTCCATCGTCAGTAAATACGGACTTCCGCCGATGGAAGTATCGCATGAAGGACGCGTCTTTATGACCCGGACGGTGAAACGGGGGAGCAGCGATGAACAAGGATTGAAACAATTAAATGCGTCGGTGCTGCCGATGTTGGGATTGTTGCAAGGAGTATCGCACACGGAATATATCAAAGCAGCGGGCGACGGCAAATATTTTTTCCTCGAGACGTCGGCGCGCGTCGGCGGCGCACACATCGTGGAATTGATCGAAGGTGCGACCGGCATGAACCTGTGGGCGGAATGGGCGCGTCTCGAGACATGCGATGATATTTCCCGATATTCGCCGAAGATTGAACGGGAAGAGTACGCGGGACTGATGGTATCGCTCGCGAAACAACAATGGCCCGACCTTTCGGGTTATAACGATCCGGAAATCTGCTGGAAGATTCGGAAAGAGTATCATGCCGGTCTCGTCGTCCGGTCTCCGCAGCA
Source organism: uncultured Chitinophagaceae bacterium (assembly GCA_964603685.1). GTDB lineage: Bacteria > Bacteroidota > Ignavibacteria > UBA10030 > UBA8401 > UBA8401. Next base: position 9,726 of record CAZRWF010000005.1, on the reverse strand, counting down.
GGAACGGATCGAACAGTTATTACAATCCTACACGGAACGATTTTACCGCGACTTTTTTACCTCCGCACCTCCGAAAGAAAAACCGACCCACTGACCGCCGTGATCCGTACGGCGGCAGTGTCAAAAATCTGCTTCATTAACAGCGATTCTTTTTGTATTTTCCGATATGAAAGTGACGAATTGGGGAAATTATCCCGTCATCGATGCTACTGTGCACTCTCCTTCGACCGTCGACGATGTGAAACAGATCGTTTCCGTCGGTGACGAGTTGATTGCCCGAGGGCTCGGACGATGTTACGGCGATTCCTCCCTGAACACGACGATTGTTTCGATGGTGCGGATGAATCATCTCCTCTCTTTCGATGAAACAAACGGCACAATAACGTGTGAAGCAGGAGTGTCGTTGGCGGAATTGTTGGAGATTTTCGTACCGCGCGGATGGTTTCTTCCGGTGACACCCGGAACAAAATTCGTCACGGTGGGAGGGGCGATTGCCTCGGATGTTCATGGAAAAAATCACCATGTGGCCGGTTCATTTTCCCGGCATCTCCTTTCTCTCGATCTTCTGCTGGCAGACGGTTCCGTCCTCCGGTGTTCACGCACCGAACATGCGGATTTGTTTTGGTCCACCTGCGGCGGAATGGGGCTCACCGGGATTATTCTTCAGGCGACATTTTCGCTGCAAAAAATTGAAACCGCATACATCCGTCAAAGAGTTGTAAAAGCAAAAAATATCGATGCGGCCTTCGATGCCTTCGAAGAAAATGCACGATGGACCTATTCCGTTGCGTGGATCGATTGCCTCGCAAGAGGTGAACATCTCGGCCGGTCAGCGTTGGTGCTCGGCGAACATGCCACCAAAGATGAAGTCGGATACCGATATCGTGATCCGCTGTCGATCGATCGACGGCCGATGATTCCGGTTCCGCTCTTTTTCCCGGATTTTGCACTCAATTCTCTGACGGTCAAATTATTCAATGAAATTCGCTTTCGGACGTATATTTCGGGCGACTCGATTGTGGATTACGAACCGTTTTTTTACCCTTTGGACATAGCGGCACACTGGAACAGGATTTACGGCAGACGAGGATTTACGCAATATCAATTCGTTCTTCCGAAAGATCGGTCCCGCGTCGGTTTGAAAAAAATCCTTTCAACGATTTCTTCATCGGGAGAAGGTTCGTTTTTGGCCGTGCTCAAACTGTTTGGAGTTCAGGAAGGGATCGTCTCTTTTCCCGAAGAAGGATACACGCTGGCACTGGATTTTCCGATCACGCCGAAAACGTTGGCGTTATTTCCCGTGCTCGATGAAATGGTGACCGAGTTCGGCGGAAAAATTTATTTGTCCAAAGATGTGCGGATGAAAAAAGAGACTTTCGCGAAGGGTTATGTGCAGGCCGATCGATTTAAGCAGATCAAAAAAAAATATGATCCACGATCCATTTTTCAATCGTTACAGTCGAAACGGATAGGATTGTCATGAAGTATGTCTTAATCATCGGCGCAGGATCGGATATCGCTCGGCCGTTGGCCTTTTTATATGCGAAAGCCGGATACGGAATATATCTTGCCAGCCGTAGTGTCCAACGTTTGAAAAACGATGCCAACGACATTTCCATTCGATTTTCCGTTCCGGCAACGGCATATCGATTCGACGCGACGGAAACGTCCGACCATCAATCATTCTATGACTCCCTGCCGGAAAAACCGTTTGGTGTCATCTGCCTCGCGGGAACGTTGGGTGAACAAAAAAAATCCGAACAGGATTTTGCGGCCGCCAACAACGTGTTGACGGCGAATTTTACCGGATTGGTCTCTATGCTGCATATCATTGCCGCCGACTTTGAAGCGAGGAGGGAAGGGTTTATCGTCGGAGTCAGTTCCGTAGCGGGGGAAAAGGGACGTAAGAGCAACTATGTGTACGCGAGTGCGAAAGCGGGAATGACAACATTCCTCTCCGGGCTGCGGAACCGGTTGTATCCTTCCCGCGTGCAGGTGTTGACCGTTCATCCGGGATTTATCCGCACGAAAATGATCGAAGGACGCAACACGCCGGGAATCATCACCGCCAGCGCTGAAGAGGTGGCACGCGATATCTTCCGCGCGCAGCAAGCAGGGAAGGATTTTATCTATTCGAAATGGTTCTGGCGGATCATCATGGCGGTGTTCAAATCCATTCCGGAATCGATCATTAAAAAATTGGACCTCAAATGACTGTACGCGGAAGGGCGGAGTTGGCGTTATTTGCCACCACGTTCATTTGGGGGAGCACGTTTGTTGTCGTCAAAGCAGGCGAGGCGGAAGTATCACCGTCGCTGTTTATCGCCGCCCGTTTCGGCATCGGCGCATTGCTGCTCGGTCTCTTTCTCATTCGACAGTTGGGATCGATCTCGCGTGTGACGATAAAAAAGGGATTAATCCTCGGTGCGATGCTGGGAGTCGGGATCGTGATCCAAAATCACGGTATCTATCAAACAACGGCATCCAAATCCGCTTTTATAACGGGATTGATGGTTATTTTTACTCCGATCGCCCAGTTTATACTCGAGCGACGGCTTCCGCGAATCGGAAATATTGCCGGGATCATCATCGTCACCGCCGGCCTGTTCTTATTGACCTCCCCGGACGGTTCCGAGATCAATCGCGGAGATTTGTTGGTGTTGCTTTCAGCGGTGATCTTCGGGGTGTATATCGTCTACATTGATCTGTACACCAAAGGTGAGACCGTGCTGCATCTTTCATTCGTTCAAGTAACGGTTACGACACTTACGGCGGCCGCGGTGCTCCCTTTTGAGACCATCGTATTCCAGCCGACGACCCAATTAATCGTCTCGTTGTTATATATGGGAACATGTGCCACCATCGTCACCACATATATGCAAACGAGATTTCAGCAGGATACGACGCCGACTAGGGCGGTGATCATCTTCACTTTGGAACCGGTTATCGCCGCCGTCTTGGCATATTATGTCTTGAGCGAACAATTGGGGTTCATGGGAATTGTCGGGGCTGGATTGATCATCGTCGGGATATTAATTTCGGAATTTATGGACAATCTACTGGTAAGGGCCGGCTGGTCACAGGAGCGAGAATGAACGACGCGAACGCGAAGATCACCGTTTCCGGAATCGTTCAAGGCGTTGGCTACCGGTGGTTCGCCGATCGTGCCGCCCGAAAGTACGCGATGAAAGGGTTCGTGGAAAATCTGCCCGACGGATCCGTGTACCTGGAAGTGGAGGGAAAGCGGTCGGATATTGAACTGTTGATTCATGAGCTCAGGGTCGGACCCAAAATGTCCAACGTAGAGAACGTAATCGTTGAGTGGGGACCACCGCATCATCTTTTTTTCAACTTTAAGATCAAAGCGTAATATGACCCGAATCGGAATGGGATTTGATGTTCATCGATTTGCCCGGGAAAGGAAATTGATCCTGGGTGGCGTGGAAATACCGTTTGAGTCCGGACTACTGGGGCATTCGGACGCCGACGTTCTCCTGCATGCAATATGTGATGCCTTATTGGGAGCGGCTGCGATGGGAGATATCGGTAAACATTTTCCCGACACCGATCCCGCATTTAAGGGAATTTCCAGCCGCAATCTGCTGGCAAATGTTGTCGCATTATTGCGATCAAAGGGATACGCAGTCGGAAATATCGATACAACGGTCGTCATGGAACGGCCGAAGATCGCTCCGTACGTCGATCAAATGCGAACGACCATCGCAGAAATTCTCGGTGTGAGCATTCATGCCGTCTCCGTAAAAGCAACGACAAATGAAGGAATGGGTTTTATCGGCGTCGGCGAAGGAGCTGTGGCATATGCGGTTGCAACGATCAATGAAATAAAAATATCGTAAATGGAAGCGACAATTTTATATCTGGAACAGTTAAGTCCTGCCTGGGTGTATCTCGCCATTTTTGTAATCGCGTACATTGAAAATTTGTTTCCTCCATCCCCGAGTGATGTTATGATCGTTGCCGGGGGATACCTGGTAGGGATCGGACACATCGACTTTCTTCTCGCCTTGACCATCGCCACATTCGGGAGTACAACGGGGTTTATGACGATGTATAAGATCGGAGATTGGTTCGGGCTTCGGATTATCGAACAAGGTAAGTTAAAATTTTTACCGCTGGATTCGGTACATAAGGTGGAGGAGTGGTTCCGACGTTACGGATATTGGCTGATTATCGTCAATCGATTCCTCTCAGGGACCAGAGCAGTGGTTGGATTTTTTGCGGGTATGGCGGAAGTAAAGTTTATTCCGACGGCAATACTTTGTTTCCTCAGTGCATTGTTATGGAACGGCATCTTGATTTATGCCGGCACCCTGCTGGGAGAAAATTGGGAAGCAATAGGATTTTATTTATCTGCATACAGTCAAATCGTTACAGTTCTTATCATTACTGGCGCGTTGATCGGATTATTTCTCTGGTATCGTAAGCGGGAAAAGAAGAATGATTGAATTTTTCTATTCGATCGACGTAGCACTTTTCTTTTTCATCAATCAATCGCTCGCCAATCCGGTGTTTGATCTGGTGCTTCCGGTGTTAACGGACCTGAATAAGTTTACCGCCGTAAGGATTTTTGTCCTGTGTTTCGTCGTTTTCGTGATTTGGAAGGGGGGAAAAAACGGTCGAATTGCCCTCGGACTGGTCATTGTGACGGTGTTTTTCAGCGATCAATTGAACAGTTCGTTTCTTAAGGACATATTCGGCCGAGTTCGACCATGCAGAGCTTTGGATGGCGTCCGCATGCTCGTCGATTGCGGCGGGGGATTGTCGTTTCCATCGTCACACGCGGTGAATAATTTTGCCGCTGCAGCTGTTATTGCTCAGTTCTTTCGTGCCCAACGATGGTATTGGTATGGCTTTGCCGGTATTGTGGCATTATCGCGGCCATACGTTGGTGTTCACTATCCTTCTGACATTGCCGCCGGCTCCATCCTTGGTCTTCTCATCGGATTGAGTATTGTTGCGATCTGGAAAAAAGCTTCACCGCATTTAGAGAAACGATTTCAACAATTGAGGACCAAGTGACTGTCCAATCATCAATTACGCTTGAACCTCGGAGGCAGTTTCTTCTGATGCTTTGCTTGAGCGGAGCAGTACTGCTTGCTCTTTCATTCCCTCCCTTTACAGTCGGTGTCATCGCGTGTATTGCATTCGTACCGTTTCTTCTGCTTGCAGATGCACTGACATCGTGGAGCAGATACTTCCACTATACGTACGGTATGTTTTTTGTTTTTTCCTTGTTGGCGTTGTACTGGGTGGGCGGTTTCACACACATGCAGGACCCGTATTTAATGATCGCCGGCATCGCATTGTTTTTTTGGGAACCTCTGGTATTGACTCTGCCGTGTTTGGTCTATTTCTGGATCAAAAGGAAGTTGAACTTCCCGGCGGCAGCTCTTTTAATGCCGTTTCTGTGGGTTTCTATGGAGTGGTTGTATGCGCTGGGTGAATTGGCATTCCCGTGGCTGCATATGGGAAACACGCAAACATATCACCTGGAAAAGATCCAGTTTGTCGATCTCACCGGAGTGTACGGCGTCTCATTCTGGGTGTTGATGATGAATGTACTGATCTATTGGACGGTAAAAAATACATTTTCCGGTGCTCCACGACGACAAAGTATTACGCTCGCCGCGAGTTCTGCCATTTTATACATTTTACCGAATTTTTATCAACCCAATGAACAAGAGATCGTTTCGTCCGACCGTCAGCCCATATCCGTCGGAATTGTTCAACCCAATGTTGATCCATGGAAAAAATGGGAAGGGGGAAATACATTTGCAGGAAGGTGGGCTCAAGTTCAACAATATCAACAACTTATTCGCTCCAATCTTAATGATTCTCTCGATCTTGTTGTACTTCCGGAATCGGCCATCTTATTAAATTTGCCCGCGTATTATTCTGAGATGCAGCAATTCCGTTCTTTTTTTGACAGTGCCAACATTTCTCTCATTTCCGGTTACGTGAAAGTCCAGTATTATGAACCGGATAATGCTCCTCCCACTGCCAGTGTTGTGAAAGGGACCACCTTACGGTACGATTCATTTAATTCGATTTTTTTTATAGAACCACACAGACCTGATATACAAACATACAGCAAAATGCGATTGGTCCCCTTTGCCGAAAGAATACCCTATGCGGATCAGGTCCCCTTTTTGATCGAACCGTTGCGATGGGGGGTGGGGATCAGTAATTGGGGTTTGGCAAAAGATTCGGTTGTGTTCGGGACGATTTCTCCGGCATCTAAATTTTTGGCAATGGTCTGTTACGAGTCGATTTTTCCTGAGTTTGTTGCTTCGTTTGTGAATAAAGGAGCGGAATTTTTAGTATTTATCACCAATGACAGCTGGTGGGGAAACACTTCCGGGGCGAGACAACATAACCAGTTTGCGGTTCTTCGGGCAATCGAAAACCGCCGGTGGGTGGTTCGCTGCGCCAATGGCGGAATATCATCATTCATCGATCCGATGGGCAGAATGTTTGACCAAACAGAAATGTACACGCAAGATTTCCGGCAACGAACAATTCAACCGTTGACCTATTCGACGTTCTATTCAAGAAACGGAGATTGGTTCGCGAGAATTTGCATGATGATGTCCGTTGTATTTATATTCATTTCAACAGTATATCGTTTTTTACGAAAGTGAGAGTTGCCCGAATGATCGATCTTCGAAGTGATACGGTGACGCGTCCCTCTAAAGCCATGAGGGAAGCGATGGCAAATGCCGAGGTCGGTGACGATGTGTTTGGCGAGGACCCGACCGTGAATGCTCTGCAGGAAACGGTTGCGGAACTATTGGGGAAGGAAAAAGCGCTGTTCGTTCCGAGCGGTTGTATGAGCAATCAATTGGCCTTAAAAGCGCACACGGAAATGGGTGATGAAGTGATCATGGAGCAGGATGCGCACATGTTCAATTATGAAACAGCAGCCCCGTCGATCATGTCCGCGGTTCAGGTGAAAACAATTCCCGGAAAAAACGGGGTCTTTACCTCCGATGAACTCCCGCCGCATATTCGTCCGGCATTGTACTACATGCCGAGAACGAGAGTCGTCTGTGTCGAAAATACTCATAACAGGGCGGGAGGTGCGATATTTCCCGTCGATGAGATCAAAAAATTATCTTCCTTTTGCAAGGAGCGGGGGATTCTTTTTCACCTCGATGGTGCACGGCTGTGGAACGCTTCGGTAGCGACCGGTATTCCGATGAACGAATGGGCCTCCTATTTCGATTCGGTCTCCGTCTGTTTCTCAAAAGGACTCGGAGCGCCGGTCGGATCTGCGATCTGCGGTACGAAAGAATTTATTGCCCGTGCCCACAAATGGAGGAAAGTATTCGGCGGCGGTATGCGGCAAGCCGGTATTATTGCCGCCGGTGCATTGTTCGCCGTCCGGAACAATGTGACTCGGCTGAAAGAAGATCACGAAAAAGCGCGATATTTTGCCCGGCAATTGTCCGCTCTTCCGGGATTCGACATCGATCCGGACTCGGTACAAACGAATATTGTTCTGGTGGATGTGCAGAACACCGGCAAATCGCCGCAAGAAGTGATCGCAATAATGAAAAATCACGGAGTATTAGTTTCCGTCGGCACATTCACAAAATTCCGCGCATTGATGCATCTCGATGTTACCATGGACGAGGTCCAACACGCCGCGGAAAAATTCAAACTGGCATTTGCCCATTAAGTATGGACCTTTCTCTGTTTACACACCGGCATCTCATCACCGTTCGAAATTATGAAATCGATTGGCAGGGGATCGTACATAACGGAAACTATCTCTTGTACTTCGAGATCGCCCGCGTGGAATATTTTAAAACCATCGGACTAAAAATTGATGAACGGTCGATCTCCGGGTCCGTGCGCATCGTCCTTGTCCGCAATGAATTGGATTATTTTCATTCCGCAACATTCGATGACACGCTTACGATCCATACGCGCGTCGCGTCGATCAAAAATTCAAGTTTTGTCTGCGAAGCGGAGATGATTCACGCCGTCACGAATGTCCGCATCGCTAAAAACCGCGCTGTGCTGGTATGGACGGACCCGCACACCGGCGCCTCCACGCCTGTTCCCGAAGATTTTCGCTCGTTGGTGCAGCGATATGAACACGGCAAGACCGAAATGTTGAACCAGCGGGACCGTCCATGATCCCATTCGACGAATTTATCCGTCTGGCGAGTCGAGGAAATGTTGTTCCGTTGTACGACGAGATCATCGCCGATACCGAAACCCCGGTCTCTGTGTATTTAAAGTGCCGGACGGAAAGTCCGTACTCCTTTTTATTGGAAAGTATCGAAGGGGGAGAGAAGGTCGGACGATATTCGTTCATCGGTGTCAATCCGTTCTGCAATTTTATTATTCGCGGACAATCGTACGAGATCGTACCGCGGCATCCGGATGTGAGCGACATGCCGAAACTGGTGCAAGGAATATCGGATCCGATCGCCGCATTGAAAAAGATATTTTCGCATTATGTCACCGTACCGGTGGACGGTGTACCGCGGCTCGTCAGCGGAGCAATCGGATATTTCGGTTATGAGACCGTTCGCCTGGTGGAAAACATACCGGACGCCGCAACGGATGAGTTACGGTTGGACGATGCGCTCCTGATGTTCATGGACACCTTAATCGTGTTCGATAATGTCAAACGGAAAGTGTTGCTTGTTTCGAATGCCTATGTACCGGCCGGTTCCACCGAAGAAATTCTGCAAAAAGAATATGACAAAGCAGCGGTGGAAATCCGTCGATTACGTACATTGTTAAAAAAGAAATTAGAGGATCATACAGACCCGGCTGTGATCGGGCCGGTGGAACAAGCGGTATCCAAGTCCGCCTATGAAAAAATGGTGGAACGTTCGATTCAATACATCGCCGAGGGGGATGTGTTCCAGGTTCTGCCGTCGCACCGTATGAAACGTGCTTTCTCCGGAGATCCGTTTGCCATCTATCGCAAACTCCGGGTCATCAATCCCTCGCCGTATATGTACTTTTTTTCGCTGGACGGCGTCTGCATCGCCGGTTCATCGCCGGAACTTCTCGTCCGCGTGGAAAATGGAATCGTGGAAACCCGGCCGCTGGCAGGAACGAGGCGACGCGGAAAAACAGAGGCCGAGGATGCATTGTTGGAAGAGGAACTGCTGTCGGATCCGAAAGAACGGGCGGAACATTTGATGTTAATCGATCTCGGACGGAACGATATCGGAAGAATCAGCGAGTATGGCGAAGTGGAAGTGACGGACTATATGGTGATCGAAAAATATTCTCATGTGATGCATATTGTCTCCAATGTCCGCGGCAAACTGAAAAAAGGATTGTCATCGATTGATGCATTTTTTTCCTGTTTTCCCGCCGGCACGCTTTCCGGCGCCCCGAAGATTCGGGCGATGGAGATCATCGCGGAATTGGAGCCGGTGAAAAGAGGAATTTACGGAGGGGCGATCGGTTATATCGACTTCTCGGGAAATCTGGATTCGTGCATTGCCATACGAACGACAGTCATCAAGGACGGTTACGCGTATTTCCAAGCGGGCGCCGGAATCGTGTATGATTCTGTTCCCGAAAAAGAATACAACGAAACGTTGATCAAAATGGACGCCGTCCTTCGGGCAGTGGAAGCAACGTCGGAACGCGGGGAGGAATTCGTTCGATGATTCTGCTGATCGACAATTACGATTCCTTTACCTACAACCTGGTTCAATATTTGGGAGA
>CAZRWF010000004.1:54034-73363 GCA_964603685.1 uncultured Chitinophagaceae bacterium | reverse complement strand
AATCCATGCACGGCCACTTGCTCGGCGGCGCCGGCGCGGTCGAAGCGGTGCTCACTATCCTCGCGTTGAAGGAGGGAATCATCCCGCCGACCATCAATCTCGACAATCCCGATCCCGAATGCGATCTGGATTACGTGCCGAACACCGCGCGGAAACAGGAAATCCGGTACGCGTTGTCCAACGGATTCGGATTCGGCGGAACGAACGCCAGCATCTGTTTCGGAAAAGTTTAACAGATTCAAGGGGGAACGGTGGATGCACCGCTGAAGTTTCTCATCGTCGACGATGATATCGCGCTGACGATGATGTTCAAAAAAATGCTGACGTCGCGCGGACACTCCGTCTTTATCGAAGTGAACGCCTCCCGCGTTCAGCCGGTGATCGAAAAGGAGCGCGTCGACATTGTGCTGATCGACCTCGTGCTGCCCGGATTGGATGGGTCGGAGATCATCAAAAAGATCAAGAGCAAATATCCCGATGTTTACTGCGTGCTGATCTCGGGATATTACAACGAAGGATTTGTGAACTACACCACGCTGGTCGGCGCCGATCTCGTTTTACCGAAACCGATCACCGCCGAAATTATGGAGGATGTGATCCGCCGTTACCATGAAAAACAGGCCGCCGGACGATCCATCAACGATGTTTTGAACAAAGGGAACGCATGAACACACGAACAATCAACGTCGGCCTGGTGCAACATTCCTGCTCGTCGTCGCTCGATGAGAATATGAAAAAGGCGGTGCGCGGAATCCGCGAAGCGGCGGCGAAAGGGGCAAATGTGGTGTGCCTGCAGGAGTTGTTCCGTTCGCTCTATTTTTGCGATAAGGAATCGTACGAACCGTTCGGACTCGCGGAATCGATCCCCGGCCCTTCCACCGAATCGTTGTCCGCTCTGGCGAAGGAGCTCGGCGTGGTGATCATAACGTCGCTGTTTGAAAAACGGGCGGAAGGGATCTATCACAACACCGCCGCTGTGATTGATGCGGACGGGAGCCTGCTCGGCATTTACCGGAAGATGCACATCCCCGACGATCCGGCCTATTACGAAAAATTCTATTTTACCCCCGGCGATCTCGGGTTCCGGTCGTTCAAAACAAAATTCGGACGCCTCGGCGTGCTCATCTGCTGGGATCAATGGTATCCGGAAGCGGCGCGGTTGACCGCTTTGACCGGCGCCGAAATCCTCTTCTATCCTACCGCAATCGGTTGGGCGGATGGTGAACACCCGAGCGTCAACGCCATTCAACACGATTCGTGGGAAACCATCCAGCGATCACATGCCGTCGCCAACGGCATCCCGGTCGTCTCCGTCAATCGCGTCGGTCACGAAGGAAATCAAACCTTTTGGGGTGGTTCGTTCGTCTGCGGCAATCAGGGAGAGATGCTCTTTAAAGGATCCCACGAGAAGGAAGAAGTGAACGTCATCTCGATCGATCTTGCGCGCTCCAACGCCACCCGCGTCCACTGGCCGTTCCTCCGCGACCGGCGGATCGACGCCTATTCCGATATCACCAAACGATTTATTGATTAAACGAGACACCACACCGTCACCAACGCAATTGTTTGTCGGGACGGTGTGGTGTTACGGTTATTATTGACTATGAAGACTCCAAAACAGCTCGGCTATCGTTTTCCCGCAGAGTGGGAACCGCAGGTTTCCACCTGGTTTTCGTGGGCGCACAAACGTGAATCGTGGCCCGGAAAATTTGAACCGGTGCCGTACATCTACACAAACATCGTCAAAACGATCGCCCGTTTTCAGCATGTGAACATCAACGTGAAGGACGAGGAGATGTTCGCCGATGTCACCGAACGATTGACGCTCGCGGGAATACCGGCGGACCGGTGGACGCTTCACCGCATTCCGACAAACGACGCCTGGTGCCGCGACCACGGGCCGGCGTTCGTGATCAATCCGAACGCCGCCGATCCGGCGAAGAAAAAGGCGGTGGTGGACTGGGGATACAACGCCTGGGGAGGAAAATATCCGCCGTTCGATCTGGACGATGTCGTGCCGACAAAAATCGCCGAGGAGTACGGACTGCCGGTGTTCCATCCCGGCATCGTGATGGAGGGGGGAGCGATCGATGTGAACGGCAAAGGTTGTCTGCTGACCACCAAAGCGTGTCTCTTGAACGAAAATCGTAATCCGCAATTCGATCAGGAACAGATCGAAACGTACTTGAAGGAATATTACGGCCAGGAAAAGATCCTCTGGCTGAACGACGGCATCGTCGGCGACGACACGGACGGCCACATCGACGATTTGTCGCGGTTCACCGATCCGTCCACGATTCTCACCTGCGTGGAAGAGGATCCTTCCGATGAAAATTATCCCATTCTGCAAGAAAATCTAACGCTGCTCAAAACGTTGACCGATCAGGAGAACAAACCGTTCCGCATCGTCGAACTTCCGATGCCCGGAGTGGTGGAATACGAAGGTCAGCGTCTTCCGGCAAGTTATGCGAACTTTTTAATCGGCAACGGATTTGTGATCGTACCGGTCTTCCACCATCCCAACGATCTCAAAGCATTAAACATCATTCAATCCTGCTTCCCGGACCGTGCGGTGATCGGCATCGATTGTGTCGATCTGGTGTGGGGTCTCGGCACGTTGCACTGCATCAGCCAGCAGGAACCGGCGGTCTGATGGTGACGGTTTAAACATTTTCCGCCGCCCGTCACCGGAGCGTCGACCGCAACGCATTCTCTAATTTTACAGCATGGCTGGAACCCGCCACGGCGAACACTCTCTCGCCGTTCCGGACCAGTTGAATGATTGCACGGGCGAAATGTTCATCGCGATACGCATTTGATTCTTTTGCGATGTCGTTTAAATATCCGACCCAACCGTACCGGTCATCCGTATCGCGCCAATCCTTCTTCTCCGGAAAATCCGCTCGCCAGATCGAATCGATTTCCGCAACGCTGCGGAGAGAGCCTTCCAATCCTTTGACTTTCGTTCTTCGTCCGATCGTTCCTTCCACCCAGGCGTCGGGATCGTCCGGTTTGCCGAATTTCACCTGGCCGAAATACGGACGGAGAATATAAAACAACGCCACGCGTTTTTGCGGAAATTTCTTTAAAGTCCACGCGATCTCTTCTTCGAACAACGGTTCCCAGGTATACAATGATATTCTTTCGTGTTTCGCCTTGTCGGCGGCCCAGCCGCTTTCGCCGAATTTTTCCACCGGATCGGTACTCCATCGAAAAAGAAATCCCAGGCGTCCCTCCACCAGCACAACGGTCGGTGAAAAGATTTTCCATAATGCCCGCATAGAATCGATCTGCGGATCGAAGGGATTTTTTGTGTGTGTGGCGCCGAAAAGAAGGAGCGACGTGTCGATCGCAACGATGTATGGCCGGGGATGTGTCGCCGCTTTTTCCCCGTATTGTTCCGCCGTCAGGATCGGCGCGGCGAGTTCGATCGCAGCGTCGAAGGAAACATGGTCGGGGCTCCGCCACAACGGGCCGCACGAGATAAAAATGAAGGAGAAAAGAACGGCAATACACGGTAACGACGGCATTGATACCCCTGAAAAATGACCGTTTTCTTACGGTGGAAACGGCCGGCGGTTGCGGTGCGCCCTCCGACCGTATGAAGCGACGCTCCAATTTTGTATATTGAGGGCGCAATTCATCCATCGAACCACAATCGGAATATTACATTGTTCAAGAATTTCGTTTCACGTTTGAAGACCTTTTTCGGTGCAAAACCGAAATCCGTCATCCCCCCCAAAGCATCACCGCAGAAAGAATCCCCCAAACCGCGGGCACATCAACAAAAAAAGTATCCTTTTGAAAAACCGGCCGGCACGCATCATCCGCGCGATCAGCGCAAAAAAGAGACGCGCGAAGAATACCGTCTGAGACACGAACGGCAGGAGGCGGAAAAGGGGGGGCGCCATCAACCCGCAGCGGAAATCGCGAAAGATTCTCCGAAAAAGATCATCCCGTCTGAACCGTGGGACCCCGCATCGTTCAAAGTGCCGGTGGTGGACGGGAAAACCCGCTTTCAGGATTTTGATCTTCCTCAGGAAATCCTGCACGCCATCGCCGACCTGAATTTTCAATACTGCACCGAAGTACAAGGACAAACGCTGCCCATCTCCATGCGCGGCGACGACGTGACCGCGCAGGCGCAGACCGGCACGGGAAAAACGGCGGCGTTTCTGATCACCATTTTTTCCCACATCATCCGCAATCCGTTGAAAGAACGGAAAAAGGGGACGCCGCGCGCTTTGATCCTGGCCCCTACGCGCGAATTGGTGATGCAAATCGAAAAGGATGCCAACCTGCTCGGCAAATACGCCCCGTGCACCGTACTGTCGCTCGTCGGCGGAATCGACTATAACAAACAGATGCAAAGTTTGAAACACGAGGTTGTCGATGTGATTGTGGCTACTCCCGGCCGATTGATCGATTTCAAAAAACAAAAATTTGTCGACCTGGGGCGGACGGAGATTCTCGTGATTGATGAAGCGGACCGGATGCTCGACATGGGATTTATTCCCGCCGTCCGCAGCATCGTGTTGAGCACGCCGCAAAAATCGGAACGGCAAACGATGTTCTTCACGGCGACGATGAACTCCGAAGTAAAACGGCTGGCCGAATCGTGGACGCGAAAGGCGGTGGAAGTGACCGTCACGCCGGATACGATGGCGGTTTCGGCGATCGAACAGATCACCTACATAACAACGAAAGAGGAGAAGTTCCCGCTCCTTTATAATCTGATGCAGCAAAAACATCTCGAACGCGTGCTGATTTTCGTGAACCGCCGCGACGTTGGACGGGACTTGAAGGAAAAACTGGAGACGTACGGAATTCCGTGTACGCTCCTCTCCGGCGACGTCGATCAGCGGCAGCGGATCAAACGGCTGGAAAATTTCCGCGAAGGGAAAGTCCGCGTGCTGGTGGCCACCGATGTGGCGTCACGCGGACTGCACGTGGATGCGATCTCCCATGTGATCAATTACAACCTGCCGCAGGATGCGGAAGAGTTCGTCCATCGCATCGGCCGCACGGGCCGGGCGGGAGCGACGGGTATTGCGATCAGTTTCGCGGATGAAGAGGATTCGTATGAAATTCCGAAATTGGAAGAATATATGAAGCGGAAGATCGAATGTGTTTATCCGGACGAGTCCCTGCTGGCTCCGGTGACCGAAATTTTTCCCCGCAACGACCAAAAGCGGGAACGTCCGCCCCGGCGCGATTTTCAGCGGCGGCGATCATCCTCGCGGCGTCCACCGCGCTGATAACCGGAGGGTAACAACGAAAAAACGCGGATGATTGTCCGCGTTTTTGTTTTATCACCGTGCTTCTGCGGGTACTGTCTCCGGTATGTTTTCCGGAACTTCCTCCGTGCGATGTTCTTTGGAAAAGAACGTATACATCGCCGGTATGACGAACAGCGTCAGAATCAGCGAAAAGAAAAGCCCACCGATCACCACGATCCCCATCGACACGCGGCTTTTTGCTCCGCCCCCCAGCGCCAGCGCAATCGGCAGCGCGCCGAGCATCGTTGCCAGACTGGTCATCAGGATCGGCCGGAACCGGGAGACGGCGGCCGACATCGCCGCATCGAACAACTTCATCCCTTTTTCTTTTTGCTGGTTGGCGAACTCCACGATCAGAATGCCGTTTTTCGTCACCAAACCGATCAACATAATGATGCCGATCTGGCTGAAAATATTGAGCGTTTTCCCGAATATCCACAGTGAGATCACCGCACCGGCCAGTGCCAGCGGCACCGTCAACATAATGGTGAACGGATCGATAAAACTTTCGAACTGCGCCGCCAGCACGAGGTAGATCAACACCAGAGCAAGGACAAAGGCGAACATCGTATTGGATGAACTTTCGGCATAATCCCGCGAGGCGCCGCTGAGCGCCGTCGTGAACGAATCATCGAGCACCAATTTTGCGATCCGGTCCATTTCCGCGATGCCGTCTCCGAGCGTTTTTCCCGGTGCGAGGCCTGCGGACACGGTAGCCGATTTAAACCGGTTGAAGTGATACAATTGCGGCGGCGCACTTTGCTCGCGCAGCTCGACGAGATTGTCCAGTTGCACCAGTTGACCGATATTGTTCCGCACATACAGGGACGTCAGGTCAAGCGGTTCATCCCGGTCAGAACGGTTCACCTGCCCGATCACTTGATACTGGAATCCGTTCATCTCAAAATACGAAAACCGTTGTCCGCTGAAGGCGAGCTGCAGCGTTTGCGCGATATCGATCACCGACACTCCGAGCGTTCGCGCGCGGTCGCGATCGATCGTCAAATCGAGCTGCGGTTTGTTGAACTTCAGGTTGACATCCGATCCCTGGAACACCTCGCTTTTGTTCACTTCCTCCATGAACTTCGGAACGTATTCGCGGATCTTCTCGAACTGCTGGTTTTGCAAAACGTATTGCACCGGGAATCCGCGCGAACTTCCTCCGCCGCCCGCCGAGATCGTTTGTTCCTGAAAAGCAAACACGCGCGCTTCGGACATCGAACGTCCTTTGGCGTTGATGTAATCCGCAATCTCCTGCTGCGACCGCTCCCGTTCATCGGGATCGACCAGCATCAGCCGGACGAATCCCGTGTTGACCGCTCCCGAGCCGGCGAACCCCGGTGCCGTTACGCTCAACGCAATTCTTTTTTCCGGGATGGAATCGTTGATCATGGCGATCAAATTGTTCATGAATGCGTCGGTGTATTCAAACGACGCACCTTCCGGTGCGGTGATCTGCAGCCGGATGAAACTCCGGTCATCCAGCGGAGCCAGTTCGGATTGCAGGTTCGATCCGACGAACACGATCAACACAACGGACAACGCGACAATCGCCGACGCCGTCCACCGGTGCCGCATGAATGAACGGAGCAGCGATTCGTACCAGGCGTTCATCTTCTGGAAAAACGGCTCCGTGGCATCATAAAATTTGCTGTGTTGGTGGTTCTTCCGGATGAGGCGCGCATTTAACATCGGGGTGAGGGAGAGGGAAACAAATGCGGAAATGAGCACCGCGCCGGCGATCACCACGCCGAACTCCCGGAACAATCGGCCGACAAACCCTTCCAGAAAGATGATCGGAAGGAACACGGCGGCCAGCGTGACGGAGGTGGAGATCACCGCAAAGAAGATCTCTTTTGATCCGATGTAGGCCGCTTCCACGGGCGGAAGACCCGCCTCCACTTTTTTAAAGATGTTCTCCGTCACCACGATGCCGTCGTCCACCACCAATCCGGTGGCGAGCACAATGGCGAGCAGCGTGAGCACGTTGATGGAAAATCCCATCAAATACATGATAAAAAATGCGCCGATGAGCGAAACCGGAATGTCGATGAGCGGCCGGAACGCGATGAGCCAGTCGCGGAAAAAAAGATAGATGATAAAAATGACGAGCAAAACGGCGATGAGAATGGTCTCTTCCACTTCCGCGATCGACAATTTGATGAATCGCGTGTTATCCATCGCAATGTCGAGGCGGATATCCTCCGGAAGATCCTTTTTGATCTGCTCGAACCGCTGGTAAAAGTTTTCGGCGATCTGCACATAATTGCTTCCCGGCTGCGGAATGATTGCGACCGCAACCATCGGCGTGCCGGATTGTTTCAGCACGGTCTCTTCGTTTTCGGGACCGAGATTGGCGAATCCGATGTCGCTCAGGCGGACGATCTTCGTGCCGTCGGATTTGATGATGAGATTGTTAAAATCCTCCACCGACCGCATTCGTCCTTTGGTGTTGACGATCAGCTCCGTTTGGTTTCCGGCGATTTTTCCGGACGGGAGTTCCACGTTCTCCCGCGTGAGAGCATTGCGCACGTCAAGCGGCGTCAATCCGTATGCCGCAAGCTTCGGCGGATTCATCCAGATGCGCATGGCATACCGTTTTTGTCCCCAGATCTGCGTGGCGCTGACGCCGGGGATTGTCTGCATATTCTGCGCGATCACGTTTTCCGCAAAATCGCTCAGCTCCAGGTGATTGCGCGTATCGCTTTGCACGGTCATGGAAATGATCGCGTCGGAGTTGGCGTCACTTTTGGAAACTACCGGGGGAGCATCGATATCCTGCGGAAGTTGGCGTGCCGCGGCCGATACCTTGTCGCGCACATCGTTCGCCGCCGCTTCGAGATCGGTGTTAAGGTTGAACTCGACGGTGATGTTGCTGACGCTCTGACTGCTGCTGCTGGAGATGTTCCGAACACCGGAGATGCCGTTGATCGCCTTTTCCAGCGGTTCGGTAATCTGTGATTCGATTACATCGGCGTTGGCGCCGGCGTAACTCGTCCGGACGCTGACGACGGGAGGATCGATGGCCGGATATTCCCGCACGCCGAGAAACGTAAAACTGATCGCACCAAACAGAACGATCGTCAGTGACATGACGATGGCGAGCACGGGACGGTCGATACTGATGGACGAAAGGCTCATCGGAATGTAAATTCAGAGTTTGGGATTACTGAACGCGATATAGGACGTTGGTTGATGGATGTCGACAATGGAGTTAGACCGTTGGCGTCCGGCATTGTGTTTCCGGCTTCACCGCGGGAAAGAGTGTACTATTTTACCGTCACTCGTACGGGCATACCGGTACGAAGCTGCATGATACCGGTGGTAAGCACGGTATCGCCGACGGAGATCCCTTCCATCACCTGAATCTCCGAGGCGGTCCGGATGCCTGTTTTTACCGGAACGGACTGTGCGACGCCGTTCTTTTTGATGAAGATGGTCTGTCCTTTTAAAACGGGAATCACCGATTGGGTCGGCACCATGATCGCATCCGCAATTTTTTTCAAACGCAATTCGATTTGCACATAAGCGCCGGGAAGAATCGTTTCGGATTTATTGTCCGCCAACGCGCGCAGTTGAAGGGTCCGCGTGGCGGCATCGATGGCCGGTTCGATGGCATACAGTTTTCCGGTGAACTTCTGTTTGGTCTCTTCGCTGTTGAATTGAACGGGATCGCCGACCGAAACCTTGTCCGCATATTTTTCCGGGATGGAAAAATCGACTTTTAACGGATTGATTTTTTGCATCGAAGCGATGCGTGTGGCGGGGGTGACGTAACTCCCTTCGCTTACATATCGCAGTCCGATCTTCCCATCGAACGGCGCGCGGATCTCCCGTTTGCGGATGGAAGCAAGCAGATTCTCCTTATCCGCTTTCAGCGTATTCACCTGGTTGACCGAAATGTCGTATTGTTCTTTGCTGATCCCGTTCACCTGGAACAATTGTTTCTGCCGTTTCTCCTGTTCGCGCGCCAGTTGGATCTGCAGTTCCGTCTTTTTTAACTGTGCCTGCAGGTCATCATCGTTAATCTTCACCAGCAGATCGTTCGCATTCACATGCGCTCCTTCGCGGAAGGAGATCTGTTCGACTCTGCCGGCCGCTTCGGCGACCAGATCGACCGATTCCGAAGCAAGCACGGTGCCGGAGGAACGAACGATATTCTCCAGCTCCTGATGCGCGACGACGATGCCGTGGACGCTCAATGGGCCGGCCGCAGAGGTTCTCGCTTGTGCTTCCTGTTTTTTTGAGCCGCACGCGCCGGCGAGCATCGCCGTCGCCGTGACGGCAAAAAACAAAAGTGTGCGGATGGGTATGGTCATAGATTGAAAATGTGCGTACACGGAAACGTTCCCCATTGGACAAAAAAACTACTCGGTCGTTTAATATACTATTATTCTAGAACACTGTGAAGGCGCTCTTTGCTCCCGACACCGCAGGAATATTTACAATTGTGCTCCGTTGCATCGGGAACATTCTTTCGCTACTTTGCCACATCCTTCACAATAGTGACACAGACATCATGAAACATGCCGTCCTTTTTTTTCTGCTTGTTGTCTCACTCCCGGCACAGTCACCCCCTTCCGCGCGACCGTCGGCAGAGTGGGTGCGTTCGGCGGTGATCTATGAGATCTACCCGCGGGCCTTTTCCGTCCAAGGGGATTTTGCGGGAATCGAACGGCAGCTTCCGGTGCTGAAAAAACTCGGTGTCTCCGTCCTCTGGTTGATGCCGATCCATCCGGTGGGCGAGGTGAAGCGGAAAGGTTCGCTCGGTTCGCCGTACTCCATCAAAGATTATTACGGCATTAATCCGGAGTTCGGAACGATCGACGATTTCAAGCGGCTGGTCGAACGCACGCATGCGGAAGGAATGAACATTATCATCGATCTGGTGGCGAATCATACGTCGTGGGACAGTAAAATGATGGCCGGACATCCCGAGTGGTTCACGAAAGATTCGGCCGGAAACTTTATTCCGCCCGTAGCCGACTGGTCCGATGTAGCGGATCTGAATTATGACAACGCCGATCTTCGCCGGTATATGATCGACATGATGAAATACTGGGTGCGCGATGTCGGCATCGACGGATTCCGGTGCGACGTTTCCGAAATGGTGCCGACCGACTTTTGGAACGATGCCCGCGCCGCGCTCGATTCGATCAAACCGGTGTTGATGCTTTCGGAAGGACAATATCCGGAACATCATCTGAAAGCGTTCGATGTGACTTACTCCTGGAATTTTTATCACACGCTTGCTCCGGTCCTCAAAGGAGAAAAGCCGGCGTCGGAATTCGATTCCGTGCTTTCCCGGGAACGATCCGCTTATCCCGCCGGATCGCTCCGGCTGCGGTTCAGTTCCAACCATGACGAAAATGCTTGGGACAAACCGGATGTGGAGAAGTTCGGCGACGACGGTGCCAAACTCGTCGCGGTACTTGTCAATACGTTTCCCGGCGTTCCTCTTCTGTATAACGGCCAGGAGGCGGCAAACGATAAAAAATTGGGGTTGTTCGAAAAATTTGAGATCGATTGGACAAAGGGAAAAAAATTCCGGGAGTTGTATGCTACCCTTTTTTCTCTCCGGTCAAAGAACCGGGCGCTGACGGAAGGGGATCACCGCACCGTGAAGAACAGCCGGCCCGGACAGATCTATTCCTTCATTCGAACGACCGGTGCGAACACCGTCCTGGTGGTTCTGAATTTTTCGCCGACGGAACAGACTGTCACCCTGGAACACCCAAAGATCTTCTCGTCGCTCACATTCACCGATGTTTTCACCGGAAAAACCGCACCGTTCAAAAACGTGCAAAAATTGACCCTGCCGAGGCACGGATACCGGATCTATCTGGTCGATTAACGGCAGACGGGTCGGACAATCAAACATATGATAAAACAGCAACGGTTGCTTTCGCTCGATGCATTCCGCGGATTTACGATCGCCGGAATGATTTTGGTGAACAATCCCGGATCATGGGGACACATTTATCCGCAGCTGGCACATGCGTCGTGGCACGGATGGACGTTCACTGATTTTATTTTTCCCTTCTTTTTGTGGATCGTCGGCGTTTCGATGACCTTTTCGTTCGCCGTCCGAAGGTCAAAAGGGGATTCGAACAAAGTGCTTCTGCTCGGCGTGTTGCGGCGATCCGCGGTGATTTTCGGATTGGGGATCGTTCTTTCCGGATTCCCGTTCGGAATATTGTGGGATCATCAGTTTTCCTGGAGCACGATCCGGATCCCCGGCGTACTGCAACGGATCGCCGTCTGCTACCTGATTGCCTCCGTCATATATCTCCACACCTCCATGCGGGGTCAGATCATCGCGATCGGCGCGCTGTTCGTTTCATACTGGATAATGATGTTCTACATTCCGATCCCGGAGTTCGGCGCCGGTCTTTTTGACAAAGGAAAAAATTTTGCGGCGTATATCGACACTCAATTATTGAGCGGTCACATGTGGTCCGTCAGCAAAACGTGGGATCCGGAAGGAATTATCAGCACGATCCCGGCCATCGCAACGACGCTCTTCGGGTCGTTGCTGGGGGATTATCTCCGCGAGACATCGCACACGAAGGTGGAACAATCGGCCTGGATGTTCGTGTTCGGATCCATCTTCCTCCTTTTCGGTGTCATACTGGATATGTGGATGCCGATCAACAAAAGTCTCTGGACTGTTTCGTATGCGATCTTCATGGCCGGATGGGCGATGTGCATCTTCGGAATCTTTTATTTTTTGATCGACGCCAAAGGGATCAAACGATGGGCGTTTCCTTTCGTCGTGTACGGAATGAACGCTATCTTCGTTTTCGTCCTTTCCGGTATCGCGGCGCGAGCAATGGGACTCTGGAAGTGGAATGTGTTATTGAGCGACGGAACACACCGCGATGTACCGATCAAAACACTGCTGACGCAAAACCTGTTCGACCCGTATTTTTCTCCGCTCAACGCCTCGTTGATGCATGCTGTCGTCTGGGTGACGGTGATGTACCTCATCGTCTGGGTGATGTACAGAAATAAATGGTTTGTCAAAGTATGAAGAACAACGAAGTGCAAAAAACAGATCTTTCGGTTTCCATGCTCAAAGCGCAAACGGCCTCACTCCCGTTTGCGTTGATCGCGCTGGCGGAATTTTTTCTGTTCGTTGCGGTGTGGGGATTCGATCCTGTCAAGGACGCCAGCGATATTCTTCTGCCGTGGTATTTTTTTCCGCTGTTCATTGTCGGCATCGTTACCCATGAGCTTATCCACGGTCTTTCATGGAAATTCGCCGCCGGGTTATCGTTCGACAAGGTGCGATTCGGTTTTCAAGTGAAAACGCTGACACCGTTCGCCCACTGTACGGTGCCGATCCGGAAATCTGCATACGTGATCGGCACGGTGATGCCGGCGGTTGTTTTGGGATTCGTTCCGTTTTTAGTCTCGCTGGTCAACGGCAACGGCTGGGTGTTGATCTTCGGAATTCTTTTCACTTTCGCCGCCATCGGGGATTTTCTCATCCTCTGGCTGATCCGCGACGTGCCGTGGCGGTCGTTCGTCGAGGACCATCCCGAAAATGCCGGCTGTCTCGTGTATGCAACCGACCCGAGTTGACGCCGTCGGAACTCCTCCGCGCCGACACACACCCTCGCAACACGCCTCGAAAAATTAATCTATTTTTCCTTTACAAGACCCGTTGAAATACATATATTTGCGCGTGCGGTTTAAACATATTCATCAACCATTTTGAGGTTTGTATGAAGTTCTTGCGCCGTTTTGCACCGGCCGTTCTGGCCGTTGCATTACTTCTCGTTGTTTCCTCGTGTCAACACACACCCACCGAACCACCTGCCGCTCAACAACAATCCGCTCTTCCAGGGGATCTTTCGTTCAACAAAGTAACGATTGCAGAAGACTTTGAAGGTGGATCGAAAACATCTTATGCTGTCGGCGATGTAACATTTTCTTCGGGGGTTTGGACGTTGGACGAAGCGCTTGTCGGAACTTCCACGAGCGATCCGAAAAATGGTACAAAAAGTGTGCGGACGCGGAACAGCGGCAAATTAACGATGAAGTTCAATACGGCGGAAGGCGCCAGCACGGTCTCCATCAAACACGCGAAATATGGAACAGATGCCAACACCACGTGGCAGTTGTGGTATTCCACCAACAGCGGAAGCAGTTGGACACAAACGGGTTCAACGGTCACCACCTCCACAACATCGTTGGCCACGGCAACATTCACGCTCAATATTACCGGAACGATCCGATTTGAAATCCGAAAAACTGACGGATCGGCAAATAGGGTGAATTTTGACGATGTGGTCGTGAACGATTATGTCGTCGGTGGCGGCGGAAATACCGGATCTGAAAATTTCGAAACCGGATCCAAATCGTCGTACACCACCGCCGATGTGACGTTGAGTTCGGGCGTTTGGAATTTCAATAATTCCGTTATCGGAAACACATCCAGCGACAGAAAATCGGGACTGCAGAGTGCCCGGATTCGCGGAACGGGTAAGATCACCATGATGTTCAATCACGCCAATGGCGCAAATTCCGTCAGCGTGAAACATGCAAAGTACGGAACCGACGGTAATTCTTCATGGCAAATGTGGTACTCGACCAACAGCGGCGGCACGTGGTTACAGACGGGATCAACCATCACCACCACCTCCACGACGCTGCAAACGGCGACGTTCACTATCGGCGTGTCGGGCGCTGTTCGTTTTGAAATTCGGAAAACATCCGGCAGCAATACCGTCCGATTAAACTTCGATGATTTTGCGATTACTGATTACTCCGGAGGAGGAGGCGGTGGGGGCGGCGGCGGAACGGATACGACGACATCTACCAGTGTTCACACGACACTCGGAAATCCCAGCAACGCCGCAAGCGATGTCGCGCTGACAACAAACTATTTGATGGAAAAGCCGCAGTATGTGCTCTCCTACCATCGCGATAAAGGAACGGCGAACTGGGTTGCGTGGCATTTGAGCGCTTCATGGCTTGGCAGCACCCCCCGCCAGGATGATTTTCGCGCGGACAACACGCTGCCGTCGGGATGGTATCAGGTCGGTTCCACCAGTTACAGCGGAAGCGGTTACGACCGTGGACACATGTGCCCCTCGGCGGACCGTACAGCCTCGGTGGCGGACAATTCCTCTACCTTCCTGATGACCAACATGGTGCCGCAAGCACCAAACAACAATCAGGGACCGTGGGCAAATATGGAAAACTATCTCCGCACCCTTGTGACGGCGGGAAATGAATTGTACATCTATTCCGGCGGTTACGGGTCGCAAGGAACGATCGATGCCGGAAGAGTCAACATACCGACGCGCACATGGAAAGTGGTCGTCGTGCTTTCCGAAGGCACGAACGATCTCGGTAGGGTTACCACCACAACGCGCGTGATCGCTGTTGATATGCCCAACAATGATGCACTGATCAGCCGAACGGCTGACTGGAAAACTTTCCGCGTCAGCGTTGATGCGGTCGAAGCGGCTACCGGTTATGATTTCCTCGGCAAGGTGTCGCCCACTATTCAATCGGCGATCGAAAGCGTCGTCGACAATCAATAAACTGTTCCGTCTTTGCTTTTGAGAAACCCCGCTCCGGCGGGGTTTTTCTTTTTTTCCCTTTTTGTATATTTCCCCATGATCTCCACATATCCCGAACGTATCATCTGCCTCACCGAAGAAACGACCGAAACACTTTATCTGCTCGGCTGCGGCGACCGGATTGTCGGGATCTCCGGATTCACCGTCCGCCCGCCGGAAGCACGCAAAAAACCGAAAGTCTCCACCTTTACCGAAGCGAATATAGAGAAGATCCTCGCGCTGCGCCCGGACATTGTCTTCGCTTTTTCGGACCTTCAAGCGGAAATCGCCAAAGAATTAATCCTCCGCGGAATCACCGTCTTCACGTTCAATCAACGCAGCGTGGAGGAGATTCTGAACACCGTCGAGATGATCGGCAGAATCATGGGAAAACAGCAACAGGCAGAGGCGCTTGTCGAATCATTCGGGACCCGGTTCGACCGGTTAAGGAGCGAACGCGACGGACACCAGTCGCCCACGGTCTATTTCGAAGAATGGTACGATCCCCTCATCTCCGGTATACGATGGGTGAGCGAGCTGATCGAAATCGCCGGCGGAACGGATATTTTTCCGGAATTGCGGTCGTTCCCCGACGCGAAACGAAGAATCGTCGATCCGGAGACGGTGATCGAACGGAATCCCTCCATCATCATCGGATCATGGTGCGGTAAAATGTTTAAGAAGGACCAGGTGCGCAACAGAGTCGGCTGGCAGACCATTGAGGCGGTTCGTAACAATGAGCTGCACGAGATCCGCTCTTCCATCATTCTCCAACCCGGTCCCGCCGCATTGACCGACGGCTTGGATGCGCTCGTTGCGGTGCTCCGGAGGAGACGATGAACAAACAGACGTTGCTGGCGGCGGTACTGTTCGCGGTGTTGATCGTCGCCGTGAAATTTTTCGAACAGTCCTTTTTTCTGGGAAACCTTCCCGCAAAAACGTATGTGGCGTTGATCGGCGTCATCTTTCTGGCGGTCGGACTTTTTTTCGGCATCACGCTCCGCAAACGACGGATGATGGTAATCGAGAAAACGGTGGAACCGCTCGTTCGACCGAACGAATTTTTGAGCGACCGGGAAAACGATGTGTTGAAACTTCTGGCGACGGGGCTTTCCAACAAAGAGATCGGCGAAAAACTGTTCATTTCCGAAAATACCGTGAAGACGCATGTCAATAATATTTACTCAAAACTCGGGGTCAACCGCCGAACGCAGGCAGTCCAGAAGGCAAAGTCGCTGGGAATTCTTCACCCCAACGGGTGAAATTCCGCAGAATCATCCGTTCGGATGATGTGTCGGGATGACGAGGAACGTATGTTACATCCGTTCATTCACTCATCATCCATCAACAGGAGCACATTATGAAAACCCCTTTAAAACTCGGACTCGTCGGCGGAGGATTGATCCTCCTTTATACCTACGCCGTCTTTTTGGCCTACGGTGATTTTTCAACCGTCACGCTGGAACAGCTCGGCACGATCGAAAAATTGGGATATCTCCGGTACGTGCTGATGCTGCTCAGCATTTTTTATGGGATCAGGACGTTTCACGCAGAAGCAAAAACTGTATCATACGGTTCTGCGCTTCTATCCGGCGTAAAAGTCGCCGTGGTCGTTGCAACGGTGGTCGGCTTCATGGAATTCGCCTATGTTCAATGGTGGAATCCGGAATTTATGGAGCAGTACGGTAAATTGATGCTGGAAGGTTTGGAAAAAAGCGGTGCGACGGATGCAAAAATCGCAGAAATGAAACAACAGATGGAGGCCTTTGCCTGGATGCGCAATCCGCTGGCGATGGGAGCGTTTTACTTCGCGGAAACGATGGTGATCGGAACAATCGGATCGTTGCTTCTCGCTCTCTTCTACCGCACGAAAAAGGAGAACGGATAACGGTATGGAATTTTCCCTTGAACGATCGATCGACGTTTTGGAACGAACCCCCTTTGTGGTGGAAATGCTCCTGCGCGACCTTCCGCAGGAGTGGACGCACTCCAACGAGGGGGGAGAAAGCTGGTCCCCGTACGATATTGTGGGTCACCTGATTCACGGCGAAAAAACGGATTGGATACCACGCATGGGCAACATCCTCAACGGCGGAACGGAGCCGTTCGAACCGTTCGATCGGTTCGCTCAACGGAATGACAGCAAGGGAAAGAGTCTTTCGGAGTTGTTGGTGGAGTTCAAATTGCGAAGAAAAACCAATGTGGAAATTCTTCGGTCAGCCGGCATTTCGGCGGCGATGTTGAAAAAAACCGGCATTCATCCGGCGTTCGGCCGCGTCACACTGGAGCAATTGTTGGCCACCTGGGTGGCGCACGATCTGAATCATATCGGTCAGATCGTGCGGGTGATGGCGCATCAATACCGAGCGGAAGTGGGCCCCTGGAAAGAGTATTTGGGCATTTTGAAGTGACCGCGGAACCGTTCGTTCGCGCTTCGAATTATTGCTGTTTCAAATTCAGCTTCAAAATATAGGTCGGCTGGAGTTTTTCTTCCGGAAAGATCTTTCCGTCCGCTCCGAAACTTCTCAACTGACTGTTAGCGATAAAATAGAACTCGTCGCCGACAATCGTACCCGTCGTCGGAATGTTGTACAGGGGGTTCTGCGATTCCAGCACCGTTGCCTTCACCACCGCATCCATTGTTTTGTTGAGATCGAACTTCATGATGCGCGACTGCGGTCCCGCGCCGTTCTGCACGGCGATCAGGCTGTTTTCATAAAAGTACAATCCGTCGATCCCGGTCAACGTCGTCGGTAATGCGGTCTGCAACATCACGCTCTGTGTGTCGGCGATGGAAATGCGGCTGATGCCCGCCCAGTGAGCAACAAACAGATATTGCCGGTCGGGAGAGACGGTGATGCCGTTCGGATAGAACATCCAGATCCATTGATAAAACGGCTCCAAGGTTTTTTCGTCGATATTGATGCGGTAGACCATTTCATTTTCGCTGTCCGTCACATACACCGAACCGTTGACGATGACCAGATCGTTGAAGAGGTGATGCAGCGTGTCGGGTGCGGTGTATGTGTGAATGAGTTGCCGCGTTTCCAGGTTATACTGGTAGATGGCCGCTTTGCCGAAATCGTTGTCGGACATCATTCGGGCGCGGGGTGAATTCATCACGCCGAGCACCCACAAATGGTTCCGTGCCGCATCGACTTTCATCCCCAGCGTGCTGTAGATGCCGTGATCCGCTTCGCCGACAAAATCGAACGACGTCCCGTCCAAATTGATCCCGACGATCTTCCGTTGATAGATGCTGCTGACATAAAATTTCTGCTGCCGGGGATCGTACGTCAACCCTTCCGGGACCAGAGTTTTTTCCTTTAGGGAGAAGGCATAGTTGCTCGCCGTTTTCCGCGAAACCTGTTTTGCCTTGTTCACGATCTGGCGGAATTTTGCCTGTTTCCACAGCGGTGCGAATCCGGAATCGGATTCAAAACCGTAGTCAAACCCGATGTCGGCGACCGTTTGCAGCAGGTTTGTGGCACGGATCTGTCGGCCGACGGTGACGCACGCACGGGCATAATTGACGGTGAATTCCAGATTAAACGGGGCGAGCGTATACGCTTGTTCGGCCAAATAAAAATACGCTGCCGTGTCCTTCTCTTTCAACCGCTGCTGGGAAAGATAATAGGCCTCGAACGGATTTTGAGCCGAGGCGGACAGCGTAAACAGAACGGTAAACATAAAAATCGTACGCATAACTCTTTTCCTTCGTTGTATTACCAAAATGCCGTCACGATCAATTGCGCGAGGATGATCTTCGCAATCATGGAGGCGGGATAGACCATCGCATAATACATGTTCGGTTGGTCGTTCCGGGTTTGTTGAACGGCGTACGCAAGCGCTGCAGGCTGTGTGGAAACCGCGCTCATCACCCCCATGACGGCGGACATCGGAAGATGAAGATATTTATAACCGGCGGTCATTGTCAAGAACGAAATCACCGAGGTGATGATTCCTCCCGCCGCGATCACCCACAGCCCCTCCGATTCCAGCGTGGCGCCGAAACCGTGGCCCGCCTTCGTTCCGATTCCCGCAAGAAAAAAGACCAATCCTACCTGCCGGAGAACGAGATTGGCGTTGAACGGCATCGTCCATGTGATCGATCCGGTCCTCTGAAGCCGGCCGAGAATCAGCGCCACGATCAGCGGGCCTCCCGCAAATCCGAGCTTAAAGCTCGAACCATTCGGCAGCGGAATCGGGATCATGCCGATAAACACACCGATCACAATTCCGACCGAAATGGAAAGGAAGTCCGTTTCGGAAATCGACCGCATCGAATCGCCGAACAGTTCGGTTACGCGTTGAATGTTCTCGTGCCGCGTCACCACACGTACACGGTCGCCCAATTCCAACACGGTGTCCGGCGACGGAACAAAATCGATGTCACCGCGCCGCAAACGGGTGATGGTCGCGCCGAGTGATTTTTCCAGGTGAAGCTCGTGGATCTGCTTTCCGACGACGCTGTT
>CAZRWF010000004.1:31461-53934 GCA_964603685.1 uncultured Chitinophagaceae bacterium | reverse complement strand
TTTTTTCCGATCACCGCCGGATTGATCACACGATAGGTCTGCGTCCGGATCGTTTCGGCCCCCGATTCGTTTTTCCGATCCGACTCTTCCTTGGCAAAATCGATTTTCCACCGTTTGGTGAAAAAGGAGAACCAGAGAATGATTCCCAGCACACCGAACGGATAGGTTAATCCATATGTGATGACGGGCGCGTTGATCAGTTCGTTCCGCATCTCCGCGGGATATTCGCGGGTGAGCGCCTGCACCGCCTCCACGGAGGCGGCAAGCGCCGGTGTGTTCGTGAGAGCGCCGCAAAAAATTCCGACCGCATGCGGTGTATCAAACCCGAATACCTGCGTGAACAGAGCGGCAGCGGCGGCGCCGACGGCGAGGATCGCAATGACGAACAGGTTTGTCCGCAGGCTCTTTTTGTTGAACGAAGAGAAAAAACCGGGGCCGGATTGTAATCCGATGGTGTAGACGAACAAAACTAGGCCGACGACATAAATCTCCTCCGGAAGGACCAGCCGATCATCCAGCGCGCCGGCGCCGATGCCGACAAACAGCACGGCGGCCACGCCGAACTGCAATCCGAACAAACGGATCTGGCCGATCAGATAACCGATGCCGATTACCGTAAAGAGAAGGAGAAGTTTGTTCTGCGACAAAAGGAGGATGAATGATTCCATGCTCGCGGAGGTTAGACGGTGGCGGAAAAACGAAATTTTGTCCGGAATAACATACGGAGAATTCCGGAAAAAGTATACGATGGATCAGTTGATACAAAACGGAGAAAAGCGTACGTTATCCCCATGCATCATTGTCAGAAAGGGACAATGTTTACTTCCGCGCGGTCATATCTCCCGATTTTCTCCGCCCTTGCCGCATTGTTTCTGTTCGGCTGCGAGGATCTTCTCCCCGACCATCGGCCCCCGGAGAATCTGTTCGCCCCCTCCATCGCCGAGATCGACACCTCGACGGTCGTGTATCACGAAACGGACGGATATTACAAAGGCCTTTTCACAAGCTACAATTTTTTTAAACCGGATTCGTTTGTGAAGTACGTGCTAGCCGACGGAAACCCCGCGTACGCCGGAAGGCGCCGGACGATGATGTTCAACGTTTACCTCGTCAACACCTATGAAGAACCGTTGCAGGGAACAGCGAACGTTCAAGGAGAGATCGTTCTCTGGCCGACAAACAATCCCGCGAAGTCGGCAACGATGACATTGTCGAATTCGTCCATCTCGTCGCCGCACCTCTATTCTCCGTCCACGGGCATTATCACCATTGCACCGGGTGAACGACTCTATCTCAGCGCCTTTTGGGATTTGCGTTTTAATGACGGCCAATGGCTTCATACGGCCGCTGCGGCATCGGGTCAGCGCGTGATTACGTCAAAACTATGGGCGCTCACCTACGATCCGCTGCCTCTGTCCGGCCGGATGACCGTGCGTCTTTTCAGCAGTGTCAATATGGAAGTGCTCGGGTTTTCTTTCGTGGTGCCGATCGAAGGTCATATCTACACGATTGGTCCGTAACGCGTTATTTCTTTTCGGCGGCGACGAGCAGTCCTGTTCCCCGAGTATTTTCCGACTCAAAGTCGATCC
The DNA here is from genome assembly GCA_964603685.1 of uncultured Chitinophagaceae bacterium. Lineage (GTDB taxonomy): Bacteria > Bacteroidota > Ignavibacteria > UBA10030 > UBA8401 > UBA8401. The sequence continues at coordinate 52,345 of CAZRWF010000004.1, read as the reverse complement.
ACATCAGAATCAACGAAAACCAGAGCGTAACGGCATAATACGGCAGAAGGAGAAGGAAGAACGCCTTGTTCGCGTTCACCATCAACAGCGGATATTTCACCACGAGACGCCACGCGAATGTGCCGATCGGGCCGTAGGAGTAACGTGTATACAATAGGGAAAATCCCGCGTTGGTCAGTTTCTCCGTAATGTCCTCCACCGAATACCCGTCGCGCGCGTGTTCTTCCACAAAACTTTTATCCCCTTCGTGATGAACGTCCGAACCGCCGAGATTGGAGGGGGTGTGGATCAACAGCCGGCCGCCGGGACGGAGGGCAGAATAAAAATTCTGAAAGACCGTCACGTCGTCCGCAATGTGTTCCATGACGTCGACGGACAAAATGAAATCAAACCGGTCGCGGTGTGTTGGAACCGTCAGATCTTCTACGCCGAAATTGACGGTGGTGATCCCGACGGCGGAAAAAAATTGACGGCAGTCCGCGATATAATCCTCCTTAACGTCGATCGCATGAATGGAGGAGGCGGGAAATCGTTTGGCGATGTAATATGAATATTGTCCAAAACCGCTGCCGGCGTCGAACAATGCAAATTGGCGGTCGGCGCCGTCGAGCAGTTCCCGCAAGGCGCGTTTAACGTACCACGTCCGCAGAAACAGCACGCCGAGTATCCAATAAAAAAATTTCCGGAGTACGGGTGCTTTTTTGGCGACATCACCGATAACATTTTTGATAGGATCATACTGCATAGCGTACCGATCGATCTGTGAAGATGTATAATTCTTGTGCGGATGGCAAGTTAGCGCTGCCGTTCTGTTTCCGCCAATTGTTCCACCGCCTCTGCCATTCGTTCCCACGAATACTTTTTCCGCTCCTCGGCCGCTCCGGCCGTCAACCGTTCTTCCATTCCTTCCTCGTAGAAACGAATGATCGCATCGGCTAGTGCGTTCGGATCGTTCGGCGGCACGATAAGCCCCGACCGCTCGTGGATTACCACTTCCGGCAGCGCGCCGACATTGGTCGCGATAATCGGCGAAGAGAAAAAATATGCGATCTGCGCGATGGCGCTCTGGGTCGCCGACACATACGGTTGCACCACTACATCTGCGGCGGAAAAATAATAGTGCACCTTCTCGTTTGGAATGTAATCCGAAACGACCGTGGTTGCGTCGCCGATACCCGCCGCGTCGATCCGCGCACGGTAATCATCCTCGTTGCCGTAAAATTCGCCGCAAATCAACAGACGCAGATTCAGCCGCCGGCGAACGATCGCCATCGCATCGATCAATACGTGCAGGCCTTTGTACGGACGGATGTATCCGAAAAAGAGGATCACCCGTTCATCCGTAATCCCAATCTGCCGTTTGGCCTCCTGTTTTGGAATCCGCTCCTTAAAGAGCGAAAACATCGGCAGCGACACGCGGCGGTACCGGGCGCCGGGGACGAACGCGAGAAGATCCTTTTCCACCGCGGCGGACTGGGCGATAAAAAGATCGGTGAACCGGAACAAAAATTTTGTGAAGAGCACGTCGCCCGGACGGCGTTCGTGCGGCACCACGTTGTGAAGGATCGTCAAAGTTTTCGTCGATCCCTGTCGCAGGATCGCATGCAGCGTACCGGAACTGGGTCCGAAAAACGGCAGCCAATATGTGGAGATTACCAGATCCGCCCGGCGGCGGCGGAGCCGTAGGCCGTTGAGAATCCAATTCAACGGATTGATCGAATCGATCAACACCGTACTTGGCACAGGGATGCCCGCTTCGCCGCTCTCTTCTTGGGTTTTGCCGGGAAAAAGCAGTGCCGGATACTGCCGTCGAAAATTGATAATCTCCACCGAATGTCCGCGGGCGGTCAATTGAGTATACAACAGCGCGATAAAATGCGCCATTCCTCCGCGCAACGGGTACGCCGGACCGAACAACAGAATCTTCATAATGATTTAAAACAGGAGAGACGCATCGTGAGCGTCTCTCGTGTGAATACGGAAAACCGGATCGTCGGTCAATTCAACTCTTCACGGATGGAATATTCCCGCTCCAACTGTTGATTTTTGGTAATGAGCTCGCCGAGCAATCCCATCGACACAAACTGCACGCCGACGATAATCATAATCAGCGCGACAATGAACAGCGGACGGTTGCCCAGCGGTTGTCCGTTAAAAAATTTTTCATACGCCAACCAGGCACTGATAAAAATTCCGGTCAGCGCGGATACGATTCCCCATCCGCCGAACAGATGGAGCGGCCGGGTAACGTACCGCGTGGTAAACACTACGGTCAGCAGATCCAAAAATCCGCGGGAGTACCGCGCCATGCCGAATTTTGTCTTGCCGTACCGTCGCGGACGGTGATTCACCACCGTTTCGCCGACTTTATATCCGAGCCAATGTGCCAGCGCGGGAATATACCGGTGCAACTCGCCGTACACGTGCACACTTTTGACGACATCCTGTTTATATCCCTTAAGTCCGCAGTTGAAGTCGTGAATGTTGATGCCGGTGACCTTCGCCGTGACAAAATTGAAAAACTTGGAGGGGATCGTTTTTCCCAGCGGATCTTTTCTCCGTTTTTTCCAACCCGAGACCACGTCATAGCCTCCCCGCAGTTCTTTGATCAGGTTCTGGATTTCCGCCGGATCATCCTGCAGATCCGCATCCATCGTGATCACATATTCGCCTTGCGCTTTTTGAAAACCGACCTGCAGTGCGGCGCTTTTACCGTAATTACGCCGGAAGCGGATCGCTTTCACGCGAGGATTTTTCTGCCGCAGCTGCTGAATAATCTGGAACGACTTGTCGGTCGATCCGTCATCCACAAAAATCAATTCATAGTTCCCGCCGACACGGGAGAGGGAATTTTTCAGTTGATCATGAAGATCGCGGAGCGATTCTTCTTCGTTCAACAAGGGAATCACCACCGACACGGACACTTTGGCATTCGATTGCCGATGCTGCTGATGCTGCGGTTGCCGTTGCTGAGAATGTTGTTGGCGCGGTGCGGACGGTCGCGGTTGAGCCGGAGCGGGGGACGGGGGAGATTCCTGATGTTCTTTTTGCTGCGATGCCTCCTCCCCGAAGATCGATGGGGGGAGTTCGTCCGTTTTTTCCAGAGACGGGAAATCCGATTCCGGAGGACGCTGCGGCCGGGGGTATTTTCCCCTGAAGTTCTTTCGGCGGAACGGGTTATCGCGCCGGGGAGCGTTATTCTGCTGCGGTTCCGGACCTGGTGCCGGAGTTTCTTCTGCCATAAGTCGATACGATTGTTGAATTGTGACCGTGCAAAGTAGCACAAATAGGGGTGAAATGCAACGCGGGACTAGGCGCGGATCTGATTGATAATGGTGTCGAGATACTTCGACATCCGGTTGAGAAAAACGATGTAGGCGTTCATCCAGTCGATGGGGGTGACCGGTTTTTTGCCGATGCAGTCGTTGAAGATCTTTTGTACGCTCTGTGCCAGGCGGTGTTTTCCCTCTTCCACCACCATTTCCAATTCGGAATGATAGAAGGAATGGATCTGGTGCAGATCGATCGGCACTTTTGAATCGACCTTCGCCTTTTGAAAGAGCGGGTGTTCGGATTTTTGGGCGTCGCTCGTTTCGTAGATGAGCAAATTCCACATATCCATCACCGTCTTGAAGTCGTTCTCGTTTTCGCAATCGTAATCCGGAATCACGTCCGAATATTTCTGCGTTTCCACCGTCGTTTTGTAGAGCGGAAAAGCGCCGAGATACTGTGCGATGAGATTGATCATCTCCCGCCGGGCGAGTACGCGCAAACAGGCGAGCCGGACTTCGGACTTCAATTTTTTATCCGCCGCCGCCACGGTGTTGGTCGGAGCGGATTTCGTCGCATCCAGAGCGGATGGTTTTGACAACTCAAGTTTGGAGCGGTATTCGGGAAGACTTTTTTCGTGCGCGTCCGAATAAATCACTTTTTTCCGGAGCTCCGAAGAAAGTTCGTCGAACCGTCGTGCCGCGCTGATAATCGCCGCTTCATTCTCGCGGATGGTGAGGATTTTTTCCAGCAGTGCGGTGATCAGCCGCCCCTTGTATTTCGTCCGGAAGTGTCCGAGATCGCCGATCACGTACAGGTCGTCGGTGACCGTTGAGAAGAGCGTGTTAAAAATATCGGCAACGTGTACGAGGCCGATTTTTCGGTCGTCCAGCGCACGGATCGTAAAATCGATTCCCGAGACCGTCAAATCGAAGATCACCGCCCGCTTCGAGCAGAGCCGGATCGAACCCAGCGGTGCGATTTCCACATCTCCCAGCTGCCACGATTTCAGATGTTCGCGCACATACATCGTTTGTCCGCTCGGCGGAGCAACAATGAGAATGTCGGAAAGCGTCGTGGTTCCGTTCATCAATGCATGTTTGACGCAATCCGCCACTTTTTTTGCATTCACATCGTTGAACGGCATGATCTTTTTCTTACCGATATATTGCGGCGACACGGCGCGCTGATCTTCCGTGTTGATGAAAAAGATGCGGCCTTTCCCCCCTTGAACGATCGGCGTTTCTTCCAGCGACGAGAGAAGGACCGACTCGAAGACATTCGTCGATGCTTCGTCCAGCGTCAACTCGTTCACTACATCGTGGGGAAGAAGGTTGATCATAAAGCGGTAATATTCGCTGTCTTCGTTCTGATAATAAGCGAAGTAGTTCTTCTGCAGCCATTGACGGGCTCCATCGAATTGCGACACGGATTGCGGCGGCTGTTCGGTCACATCGGCAAGGATAAAACAGCGCTCCCGGGCGAACGAGGCAAAGAGAAAAAAGTGCGCCAGGTCCAAGGCGTGAGCATCGTCGATACACACAATATCGTAGGTAGACAACGTGTCCGCGGAAAGGGCCACGGCATTAAAAACGGTAGTGGCGAGGCATTGCCGAGTGCGAATCTCCGATTCATATTGCCGCAGATCCGGGAGGGAGGGCGTTACGGCGGCAAAACGGTCGTACAGTTTTTTCTCGCGGAGCGAGACCGGCAGCGAAGTTTCGCGTTTGTACAATTCTTTGGTGATGGCCGATTGTTGATGTTTCAGCCGTTCCACCAGGGCATTTTTATCGCGCAATAACAGCTGCAGTTCTTCGCCTGCTTTTTTTCCGATCCGCATCCGTTCGATCATGGAGGCGTTCTGAATCCGCTGCAGCTCGTCCTTTACGGACGACAATTCGGCGTTGGCGTCGTTCAGCTGCGCCTGTTTTTCATTCAACTTTTCTTGCAGTTGGCCAATCCGTTCATATTCGTATTCCGCGTTGATGATGGCGAACAGTTTCGCCTGTCCGGCCCGCGTCTCTTCGTCGATCGCCGGAATTTTCGGGAAAAACTCGTCGGACCGGTCGGACCGCAGATACAATCCTTCGTTGAGCACCGCGGTCGATTCTTCCACCGCGACCGGATTCACTTCGGCGATCTCCTTCAAACATCCATGCAGGCTTCCCGGTGATCCGGCCAGATACAGGACTCTTTTCCCTTCGCGCAGACCGTTCAGCACCAGGGACGCGGCGACCCCCGTTTTTCCCCGTTTGCGTTCGCCGATAACGAACGACACATTCCGTGTGAACGCTTGCTGCACCGCCAAACGCTGCGACTGTGTGAACGTCGACGCAAAAATCGGCTCTTTGGCGGGAGGAAGAGTGTTACCGGTGAATGAGCGGGAAAATAATTTATCCGCCGCCGGTGAAACGGCAAACCGCTCCCACAAAACGGAGAGTCTTGCGGCATGTTCGGACGGATTCCAATCGCAGCGGATCTCCGGCAGCAGCTCTCCGACATTGCAGGGAAACAAAAGATATAAAAATTGGGACTGCACGTCGGCCACAACGGCGTGGAAGGAAAAACGGACCGCCGTTCCGATGGAACAGCGGACGGCCATTCCGGGAAGGAACCAATAGTTCTCCGGAATCTCAAAACGATAGACCGCGGCGTCGCCGTGCAAAACGACGCGACGTCCGTTGCTGAGAATGGACGACCGAGGTGTTTGAGAAATTGCGTTGATCTCTTCCGTCAGCGCGTGACGGATCCCCTGAATATGTTCGACGTGTGATGACATGGTGTACGGCGGAACGACAGTAAAAACCCCACACAGAGTAAGAAAATTGGGATGAAAAGTCAACGAACGGGAAATGCGCGGAGGGGGAGGTGTTTAAAACAGAACACCCCGCGTTTCGCGCGGGGTGCTCTGTTCAAATAGCAGAATCGTTCGAATTAGATCGTGCGAACGTTTGCAGCCTGAAGTCCTTTCGGACCTTGTTCAACGTCGAATTCGACTTTGTCGCCTTCGTTGAGGTTTTTGTATCCATCACCAACGATCGCTTTGTAGTGAACGAACACGTCGTCACCGTTCGGGCGTGAGATGAATCCAAAACCTTTGGTTCCGTTGAACCATTTGACTGTTCCTTTTTCCATGGAACACATCCTTTCATTTATGTTGTCCGGCAAGACCTCCGGACTGCTGTACCCCGAGAATACCGACTTAGTTACGAACGCGCTTTAAATTGCAAAAGCGGCATCTCGATATGATGGTGTGTTCCGATAAAACGGTTGCAACGATCCATCAAACTGTAAAACAAGCGGCTCTTACAACGCTACAGAGCAGAAGACTCCCGAAGGAGTTATTACGGTGTACTGTTAATTGACGGTGGTAAAATACATCTTCTCTTCCACTTTTCCTACAAAAATTATCGAATATTTTTTCGCGGCGGTGAAATGGTTGAATTTATTCGAAAAAAAGATACATTCTAAGAAGAATTTCACCGATTCCGACCATCTTTTTTCTCTTTTGTATGGATAATGAACGCAGTAAAGCCATCACCCAGGGGACCAACCGTGCTCCGAACCGCGCCATGCTTCGCGCCGTCGGATTCGGCGATGACGACTTCGCGAAACCGATTATTGGCATCGCAAACGGATTTTCCACCATCACGCCGTGCAACCTCGGCTTGAACGGGCTCACCGCCGAAGCCGAGCGCGGCATCAAAACAGCCGGCGGAATGCCGCAGACCTTCGGCACCATCACCGCCAGCGACGGCATCGCGATGGGAACCGAAGGAATGAAGTTCTCGCTTGTTTCCCGCGAAGTGATCGCCGACTCCATCGAAACGGCGTGCAACGCGCAGTGTATGGACGGTCTTGTTGCGGTGGGAGGATGCGATAAAAATATGCCGGGAGGGATGATCGCCATGGCGCGGATGAACATTCCGGCGGTGTATGTGTACGGAGGAACGATCAAACCGGGGCGCCACCCGAAGGACGGCCGCGACCTGAACATCGTCAGCGCGTTCGAAGCAGTGGGGCAATTCAGCGCGGGAAAAATTTCGGAAGCGGAATTAAAAGAGGTGGAGTGTTTTTCCTGTCCGGGCGCCGGTTCGTGCGGAGGGATGTACACTGCCAACACGATGTCCTCCGCATTCGAAGCGATGGGGATGAGCCTGATGTACTCTTCCACGATGGCGGCGGAAGACCGGGAAAAAGCGGAGAGCGCATACGCATCGGGTGCGGCCGTGATGCAGGCCGTAAAAAAGAAAATCCGCCCGCTGGATGTCATCACCCGGCGCTCCATTGAAAACGCCATCACCGTCATCAACGCCATCGGCGGTTCGACGAACGCCGTGCTGCATTTTCTTGCCATCGCCCACGCGGCGAACATTCCGCTTACGATCGACGACTTTGAGACGATCCGCAAGCGGGTTCCCGTGTTGTGCGATTTGAAACCGAGCGGAAAATATCTGACGGTCGATTTCCACCGCGCCGGGGGCGTCCCTCAGGTGATGAAGATGCTGCTCGCAAACGGATTGTTGCACGGCGACTGCCTGACTGTAACCGGAGAGACCATCGCTCAACTTCTTGCCGGAGTTCCGGAACAACCGCGGCCGGACCAGCAGGTGATCCGGCCGTTCGAACGTCCTCTTTATAAAGAGGGGCATCTCGTCATTCTGAAAGGAAATCTCGCCGCCGAAGGGGCAGTGGCAAAAGTGACCGGCGTGAAACATCCTGCCATCACCGGACCGGCGCGTGTGTTCGATTCCGAAGAGACGGCGATGGCGGCAATCACCGGGAACAAGATTGTTGCGGGCGACGTGGTGGTGATCCGGTATGAAGGACCGAAAGGGGGTCCCGGTATGCGCGAAATGCTTGCGCCGACATCCGCCATCATCGGAGCGGGGCTGGGAGATTCGGTGGGTTTGATTACGGACGGTCGGTTTTCGGGGGGAACCTATGGCCTTGTGGTGGGACATGTCGCACCGGAAGCGGCGGTGGGGGGAACAATTGCGTTGGTACACGAAGGAGATTCCATCACGATCGACGCCCAACACAATGTGATCCGGCTGAATGTCGATCAGACAGAGATCGACCGGCGGCGCGCCGCATGGACGCCTCGTCCCATCCGCTATCACCGGGGGGTGATGGCAAAATATGCCAAGTTGGTCTCCAGCAGCTCTTTAGGCGCGGTCACGGATTGATAAGGGGGCCGGAATGAGTTTTTCGCCCCGGGTGTTGTTTTCTGCCGGCGGGAATTGTATTTTTGTAAGAGCATCCGGTTGGTTCTTGGATGCTTTTTTATTTCCGATCACCACATCGAGAGGTTGATGGCACAGTTGTTCATGATTGCGTTATTGCAGTTGACCGCTTTTCCCTTTTTCTCCGAAAAATCGGGATCGCCATCCCCTCTCGACCCGTCCCGTTCCATTGAACCGCGATCCGTCGTTATTGCCACCAAGTTCGATTCGTTGTTCCACAGCGTTGCCCATCGCAAAGGATTTAACGGCAACGTTCTCGTCGGCATTCACGGAAATATCGTTTACAAAAATTCCTTCGGGTATTCCGATCTTCGGACGAAGGAGCCGCTGAATATCCGGTCCGTTTTCCAGATCGCTTCCGTCACCAAACAGTTCACTGCGGTGGCGATTATGATGCTGCATGAGCAAGGAAAACTGGAGTACACCGATACGATTCAAAAATTCATTCCCGAATTCCCGTATAAAAACATCACCGTCAAACAGCTGCTTGCACACCGTTCCGGATTGCCGAACTATATGTATTTCTCCGGAAAATATTGGAAAAATAAACGGGTGCACATGACCAATGCGGATGTCTTACAGATGATGGTGGCTCACCGGCCGCGGCCAGAGTACCAGCCGGACAAACGGTATATGTACAGCAATACCGGTTATGCTATCCTGGCGCTGTTGGTCGAGCGCCTTTCGGGGCTGCCGTTCGATCAATTTATGGAACAACAGATCTTCGGGCCGATCGGCATGTCCAATACGTTCGTGTACAATCCCGCCAACCGCAAAACCATCGAATACGAAACGAAGGGATACAACAAAAACCGGCGAAAATCGTACGTGGATTATCTGGACGGCGTCACCGGCGATAAAGGGATCTACTCCACGGTGGAAGATATGTTCTTGTGGGACCAGGCGTTGTATTCCGAAAAAATCGTCAAACAATCCACGCTGGATGAGGCATTCACGCCGGCGAGTTATGATTACAAGCGGGACAACAATTACGGTTACGGCTTCCGGATCGACACCCTGGAGAACGGAAGCAAGATCGTCTACCACGGCGGATGGTGGCGCGGATACAATTCGCTCTTCGTGCGCCGATTGGACGATCACACCACCATCATCATTCTCTGCAACAAAGTGAATTGGAGCTTCGGCGAAATCGCCGACCTGATGCAGCTCGTCGATTCCGCCGATCTCCCGTGATCACTCCTTTTTTGCCGCGGCTTCCTTTTGCTTCCGCAATATTTTGCTGAAAAAATAGACCAACATTCCGATGACCACCGTCCATACGGAGATCATCGTCACCAATGCTTCTGTTGACATGCGTATACCTTTCCCGTTGTTGTGACGGGTGCCGCGGAATTTCCGCAGCACCGGGTTGCCTCAGGATCGACGGGAAAGGGCGGGCGGGTCTCGCTGCGACGACGGCGTGCTTTCGGGACTTGTCCGCAGCACCGGCGTGTCGGGAAAATAGCAGAAGAGGAAGTGGATTTTCGGGGGTTCGACCGGTTCGACACAGATGACCGGCGACAGAACCGGTTTCCGATCGTGCGTCGGCGTATGCTTTGCTTCGCTCCACAGAAAAGAGGGGGCGGCTGCGGAGGGCGTTGCGGCCGATGTATAGGCGTTCTCCGCCGCGCGCGGAGAGGACAACGCATCGAACAACGCGGCGATCATCACCGTATGAAAAACGATGAATGCTGCAGCGGCAACGAGAGCGATCGGTCGTGTGTATAGTCGAATCATCGTCGATAAGGTAAACATTTTCTTCCGTAATGCAAGTCGATTCCGGCGAATGACGCTTTCGTTTCTTGACTTTCAGGGTGGAATTGCGGAAATTCTCGCAGTTTATTTCCCACATTTACTATAATCTCGAAGGAGTACTCCATGACGACAGAAGCCACAACATCCAAAGGAGGATTGGAATGGAAGTGGATCGTGACCGGCATCGTCGCCGGAACAGCTCTCTGCCTTTCTTTGCACTTGATGATTGCACAAACGTTTCACATTCCGCTGATTCCCACGTTTATGTCGCTGTTGGGTTTTGTGGTCATGGGCATCATCATCGGATATAAATCCGAAGGGTACACATTAAAAGAGCCGGGCATCGGCGGATTCATCACCCTGCTGCTCGTCGGAAACATTCTGGCGTTCGGTTTCGATTATAATTTTACAATGACCGAAAAAATCGTCGCTCCGGTGCTCGGATTGATCCTGGGTCTCATCGGCGGTTGGGTGGGGGAACAGATTCAGATTACCCCGGAGGAGCTGGTCAAAGAACTGGAGGACGACAAAAAAGGAAAGCTGCAATGGGGATGGATACTTGCCGGAACGGTGATTGCATTTATTTTTAACGCCTTTTTTGTGATCGGCGGATTCGCGCTGCTGAAATTCGGCATGGGGGGCATCATCATGGCGCTCGGCGCCAGTTTCTTGTTTGCGGGACTTCTTGTCGGATATTTCTCTCCCGGGGTGACCATCATGGAAGCGGGTATCGCGGGTGTGCTCAGCGTGGTGTTGAACGCCGTGTTCCTGTATTCGTTCAGCTTGTTGATGATGGATGAGTCGGTGTACGTATTGGAAGGGCTCGCGGTTGGATTCGTGCTCTCTCTGGTCGGCGGCTGGCTTGGCGAAAAATTGCAGTCGTGGATGGAAAACGACAGCGAACACCAGCACGAATAATTTTATTGGATATACGGCAACAAAAAAACCCCGGACGTCGGTCCGGGGTTTTTTATTGTACGCTGTTCCGATTTATTTTTTCGGCTGCTTCGGCATGTTCTTCTGCATCCGCTCGAGGAATCCGGGTTTCCGCTTGTTCTCGGGAATCTTCTGCAGCGGTTCATCCTTGTGCCGCTGATTGAAGTACCATTGCTGGCCGATGGAAAGAAGATTGAAGACGAAATAGTACAGATTGAGACCGGACGGGAAGTGGTTGAACATCACCGTCATCATGATCGGCATCATCCACACAAGCATCTTTTGCGCCGGGTCGGTCACCGTCTGTTTCTGTTGTATATACATCGTAATCCCCATCGCCAGCGTGAGACCGCTGATAAAATTACCAAGCAGGGGGACGGAGAAGGGAAGCGCAATCAGCACGTCGGGAACGGAAAGATCGGTAATCCAGAGCATGAACGGCTCCTGACGCAGTTCGATCGTCGCCGTGAATAACGAATAGAGCGCATAGAGGATCGGCAGCTGCAGCAGCAGCGGCAGGCAGCCCCCCGCCGGATTGACGCCGTAATCTTTGTATAATTTCATCACTTGCATGTTCATCTGCTGGGCGTCGTTCTTATATTTTTCCCGGATCTCCTGCATCATCGGCTGCAGTTTTTGCATCCGGCGCATCGAGTTCATGCTCGATTTCGTCAGCGGGTGCAGCGCCATCTTGATGATGATCGAAAAGACGATGATCACGATGCCGTAGTTGGAAATGAACGAGTGGAGGAATTCAAATAGGGGGATGAAGACATATTCCGTGATGGGACGGATCCACGACCATCCGAGCGACATGATCTGATCGAGATCGCGTTGGTACGCTTTGATCGTCGAAAATTCCAGCGGACCGATATACGTCTTGATCGATGCCGTTTCCTGAATGGTGTTTTTATACGGATATTTTAATGCGACGGTATATTGTTCCACCACACCGGCGTCCGCCGCGGGAATATGTTTGCCCTCCAGGTATGCGCCATCCGCACGGTTGTCCATCGGCATCATCGCTACGGCGAAATATTTATTGCGCAGCGCCACCCACTCCGTTTGTCCGGTGGGATCTTCTTTCGGATTGTCGCCGTATCCCGCCGCATTCACTTCCTTCAACTCTCCGCCGCCGTACGTGTACGCCGCGGCGAGATTGGACTCATCGACGCTGTTGAATTCCGTATATTTGATACCGTTTTCCCACAGGATCTGGTATTCGTAATTGGCGACGACATTCTGCATTCCGTCGAACGTGACGGTGGCATCAAAATCGAACGTTCCGTTCGTGAACCGAAGCGTTTTTACGAGGAATCCTTCGTTCGCTTTCAGGATGAATTGCACCGCATAGTGATCGTTTCCGGAAAGCACCACCTTGCCGCCGACCGGAATGACCGCGGTGAAATAATGGTTCTTGGTATTGATGATCCGCCCATCCGTTGTTGTGAACAGCAGATGAAAATCCCCGGACGTGTCGTTGACAAGCTGAACGGGATGGTTGTCCCACGTTTTATGATTTTTCAGCGTCCACTGTTTGATCGCTCCGCCTTTGGTGGAAAGTTCCGCGATGTAATCGTCGGTCTCCACCGTAAAGGTCATCTCGCGTCCCTTCTCCGTACCCGAAAAATATTTTCCGTACATATCGCTCCGCGGAGCAGCGGCCGGTTCGGTGACCGTCGGTGTTCGCGACGGGGGCGTAGAACCGGGTGTCGTTGAGGCGACGAAACCGGCGGTGTCGCGGCTTTCTCCGGTGTTCACCGGCTGCGGCTGGCGTTGCGGCGACGTCATGTACATCCACGCCATCAGCACGCCCGCGATCAAAATGAATCCGAGAGTTTCTTGTTTTCCCATAGTCTTATCGTTTTTTGATCAAAAAAAATTGTTCGGGAACGGGATCGTACCCTCCGTCGTGATACGGGTGACATTTGCAGATCCGTGCTCCGCCGAGCAGCATACCTTTCAGCGCTCCGTGTTTTTGGATCGCCTCTATCGCATAGCTGGAACAGGTCGGAAAGAATCTGCAGGTGTTCGCCGGCAGGAACGGTGAAATGACCATTTGGTAGAAGCGGATCACGATGATGACGATGTGTTTCATAACGATCGCAAAAGTTGCTGCTGCAATAGGATCCACTCCGGTTCGAGGTCGGAGAGCGTGAGCCGCCGCAGATCGACCGAAGCGCCTCCTTTATACATCACGACGATTCTGAGTCCGGTGGATTTCACGGAACGGTGCTCGCGGACCTCCCAAAAATGCCGTCGAACCGATTCCCGCATCAAACGTCGTATCCGGTTCCGGTCCGATGCCCGCGGTACTTTTTTTTTCGGCACGGAAAAACCGATTTTTACTCCGGCATCGATCGCGTCAGACAAGAAAAATCCCATCAGCAGCTTTCCGTGAACGGGTGTTCCGCCGGTAATGACAGTGGTGAACGATTGGTATCCGCGAAGAATGATTGATTTGGGAAGTGTCTGTTGCACTCACACCGCCGCTTGAGAAAGTAAGAGAGGAGAGGAGCACAGACGGCAGCAACACCGCGTTATGAACGCGGTTCGTCGCTCACGGTCAGTTTGTGACGGCCTTTGGCGCGGCGGCTGGAGAGCACTTTGCGGCCGTTTTTGGTGGCCATGCGCTCGCGGAAGCCATGCGTATTGCGTCGTTTACGTTTGTGCGGTTGAAATGTGCGTTTCATTGTTTCTCCCAGTGTATAAAAAGCGATGGAAAAATACGAAAACATCGCCCGACAAACAAGATAAATTTCCGCAACGTGACAAACGGTGGCGGAAAGGAAAAAAAATCTTGCACGCCGCCGATGACGACAACGATCGTTCGCTGTACGTCAAAAAAATTTATGTCGGACGATGATATCAAAAAAATTGTAAATATTTTCCTTGACTTCTCTCCGTCAAATGCGATATAATGTGTGTGAAAAGGAGTGTCGCAGATGTGTTGATGGAATGTGGATAACTTCTTCGCCGGAAATTATGCCCGGAAAAGTTTGTTTTGAGCGGAAAAAGATATTCACAGGCGGTGTTGATAAGTTGGTGCTCCGACCTTCGATGATGTTGATTTTTAAGGGCTTACGGTGTGTGTGTTGATGTGTATAATTCTTGTAATTCCGTAAGTTTCTAAATTATGAATTTTGAGATTGTTTATAACATTGTGGATAAAACAATGTTATATGTTGATAACGTTTGAGGTGTTATGATTTCGATTGTTACTTCTTCAGATGTCCCCGCCGAAGTGCGGACCGACCTTCGCCCCACGGAAGAACTGGAAGCAACATGGAACAAAATCCTGTCCCATATTCAGCCCGAGATTAATTCGCAAAGTTTTAAGACGTGGTTCGAACCGATTAAGCCGGTGCGTATTGAACGGAACGAAGTCTCCGTTACCGTGCCCAGCCAATTTTTTTACGAGTGGCTGGAGGAACATTATTATTCTTTGATCGCCGGGGCGCTGCAAAAAGTTCTCGGATCGGGCGCAAAATTGACCTATACCGTAGTTCCTGCGGACGATCCTTCGCCGTCGATCGTGGTCTCCCCGTCTGAAAATGGCCCGAAGCTCCAGGAGTCTTCGCACGTCAAGATCGAACAATCGCAATATACGCAGCCCCTTCCGTATGAAAAGACGCTGCTGAATCGGCGGAACACCTTCAACAATTTTATCAAAGGTGAAAGCAACCAGCTGGCCCGTGCGGCGGCGATGGCCGTGGCGAATAACCCCGGCGGAACATCCTTTAACCCTCTGGTTTTGTACGGCGGCACCGGGCTGGGAAAAACCCATTTAATGCAGGCCATCGGCAATTATGCCCTGGAAACCGGCAAGGCAAAGCGGGTGATTTATGTGTCGAGCGAAAAGTTTACCAACGAATTCATCGATGCCATCCGGAACGACGCCACAACCGAATTTTCCAATTTTTACCGCAGTATGGATATTTTGATCGTCGACGATATCCAGTTCTTCACCGGAAAAGAAAAAACGCAGGATAGTTTTTTCCATACGTTCAACTCTTTGCATCAGCTCGGCAAGCAGATTATTCTCTCCTCTGACCGGCCGCCGAAAGAACTGCAAGGCCTCGACGAACGTCTGATTTCGCGGTTCCAATGGGGATTGACGGCCGACATTCAACCGCCGGATCTGGAAACACGGTCGGCTATTCTCCGCAACAAGTGCGAAACCGACGATGTGACAATTCCGGAGATCGTGTTGGACTTCATCGCCGCCAACGTAACGTCGAATGTCCGCGAGCTGGAAGGGTGTTACACCAAGCTGTTGTTCAACGCGTCGCTGCTCGGCAAGGACATCGATCTTGATATGGCGCGTGAAGTACTCAGCTCGGTTGTCACCGAGGTCCGCTCGCCGTTGACGGTGGAAGAGATTCAAAGGATCGTCTCGGAATATTACGACATTCCGAACGACTTGCTCCGTGCGAAAACAAGAAAACAAGAGGTGGTGATCGCCCGGCAAGCGGCGATGTATCTCGCCAAAGAAATGACCAATTGTTCGTTGAAGACGATCGGTTTGAATTTCGGAGGACGGGACCACAGCACGGTGATCCACGCGTATCAAACGGTGGAAGAACAGATCAAGATCGATCCGAAATTCCGATCATCCATCGAGCAGATAAAAAAGAAGATCGAAATTTATTCCCGGTAAATCGAAATAACGGATTCGGAGAACGAAGGGGGTCACGTGCGCGTTGATCCCCTTCGTCGTTTAAATTGTTATCCACTTTTTTTTGTGGGCGGTGTGTGGATCACGGTGAATGTACTGTTGGCAACTTCCGGAAATGCGCCCGTAACGAATGTCTCTGTGAATAGTCGTGGATAAGATCGTGTTCTTTCCACAAGGTATCGACGCCGCTTTTTGCACTTTCAACGCCGTTACTGTCGGAAACGGACGGTTATCAACATATCCACGCTATTATTAGTGTTATTGTTTTAAAAAAATATATCCTATTTAAAGGGACGCTAACCCACTGATAGGATATAGACTTACGCGGTTTCTTCCTTTGGGAATCCGCCGCAATTTTCGTATATTTCACCACGAAAATTTACCCTGTTGCCCTATTAAATTAAGGAGATCGATAATGAAATTTTCCGTACGGAGCGCAGAACTGCAAAAAGCATTAGCAAAAACAGTGAGCGTCGTCCCCACCCGATCCACCCTTCCGATCCTTGAAAACCTTCATTTTGACATTCACGCGAACACATTAAAAATCACCGCTACGGATTTGGAAATTTCCGTTTCCGTTTCATTGGAGGTGCAAGGAGGTCAAAACGGCACGATCGCCATTCCGGCCAAAAGAATTTTTGACACCGTCCGTGCTTTGTCCGACACGAACATCACCTTCGCGATCGATACCGAATCCAACAAGATCAAAATGAAAACGGACAACGGCGAATATACGCTGACAGGGGAATCAAGCGAAGAATTCCCCGCTATTCCCGAGTTCAAAGGGGAATCGGAAGTGGCATTCGACGTGCAGGTGCTGCAACGGCTCATCGGAACAACGATGTTTGCCGTCAGCGCGGACGAATTGCGCCCGGCAATGATGGGAGTGCTGTTTCAGTTCTCCAAAAACGAAGTCCGTGCCGTGGCCACGGACGGTCACCGGCTGGTGCGTGTGAACAATAAAAACCTCGGCAACACCAAACTGACGAAAGATATCATTATTCCCGCCAAGGCGTTGTCACAACTGGATAAAGTGGCGGCCGGTGCAGAAACGAAAGTCTCCATCAGTGCGACGCATGTGATGTTCAAGTTCGACGGAACGTCGTTGATCTCCCGTTTAATCGAAGAAAAATATCCCAACTACGAAACTGTTATCCCGCTCGACAACGAGCGGAAACTGATCGTCAGTAAAAACGAAATGCTGCAGTCCGTTCGCCGCGTATCGCTCTACTCCAATTCCACCACACATCAGATCCGCTTGTCCGTGGGGAAGGACGAATTGAAGGTGACGGCGGAAGATCAGGATTTCGGCAGCGAAGCCAAGGAGAAGATCTCCTGCGATTATAACGACGAAGAAATGGAGATCGGCTTCAATTCCGCCTACGTCATCGATGTGCTCTCGCATTTGGATTCCGAAGAAGTGGAATTCAAACTCAGTTCACCGAACCGCGCCGCCATTGTCTCCCCGGTCGGCAAAAAAGAGGGGGAAGATGTGCTGATGTTGATTATGCCGGTGCGTTTGAATAACTGATTCGCGCGAGAAATGAAAATTTCCAACGCCCACCTGCGCGGTTTCCGCAATCACAGCGAAACGGTGTTCGAATTCGGGGATCGGGTCAACGTGTTGCTCGGTGAGAACGGCCAGGGGAAGACCAACGCTCTCGAAGCCCTTTCCTTTCTCTGTTTAACAAAAAGTTTTTACGCCAGCGCCGATGCGACGGTGATGCAGCAGCACGGTTCGTTCTTTGAGATTAAAAGCGTTCTCCGGTCGGATGAAGGGAAGGAATTCGCCGTTCGTGTGGCGTACGACGACGCCAAAAAGGAAAAAAAGTTCACCATCAACGGCGCTGAGGCGGAAAAATTCTCCGCCGTCATCGGAATGTTCCCCGTGGTGATTCTTTCCCCGGAGAACAACGGCATCACCTTCGGCGCTCCGGCAGACCGCCGAAAATTCATTGATCTGGTGATCTCCCAAAGCAGCCGGTCGTATGTGGAAGATTCTCTCGAATACCGTCGCATCGTCCGTCAGCGGAACACGATCCTCGCCGATGCCGAAAAAGGGGACCGGAGCGGAGAACTGGCGCCATGGAACGAAATGCTTGTCGCCGTCGGATCACGCATCATCCATCGGCGAAACCGGTTCTTAGAGGAGTTCGGCCCGTACATCGCCCGCACGTATTTGGATATTGTGGACGAACGCGAAACGCCGAAAATTGAATACCTGTCATCCGTGCCGGTGACGGCCGCTTCCACCGCGGATGAGATCGCCGCGGCTATGGCGGCAAAACTGTCGCGGAAAAAGAAGGATGAACTCCGGTTTCAAACGACCCTGGTCGGGCCGCACCGCGACGAGATCGGATTTTCGATCAACGGATTGTCGCTGAAACATTTTGCGTCCCAGGGGCAGCATAAAACGTTTTTGGTGGCGCTGAAAGTGGCAGAGTTTTTCTTTTTGAAGGACCGGTGCAGCGAAACGCCCGTGTTCCTGTTGGATGATGTCTTCAGCGAACTGGATGAACATCGGAGCAAAAAGCTTTTGACGCTCGCCGAAACGCTGGGGCAGATTTTCATCACCGCCACGAGCGAAAAGATCTTCGGCGGAGCGGAGTGGAACAACGAACGAAGAAAATTTGTCATCACCAACGGAAGGATCGCACCGGCAGCGGTGACGGCATAATCGAACAATGATCCGGAAAGATACCATACCGTCGCTCGGCGAAACACTGCAGGCATTGGTGCAATCGCTCGGCATCGAACAGCAGGTCGAACGGTACAGGATCTTCGATCTCTGGAACGAGGTGGTGGGAGAACAGGTGGCGAAAGTGGCGCAGCCGGAACGGATCGTGAACGGCGTGCTCATTGTGGCGGTCAACAATGCGCCGTGGCGCACGGAACTCACATTCCGGAAAAAAGAAATTCTGGAAAAAATTCACGCGAAAACGAACTCGAACAGCATTCTCGACATCAAATTTCGATAACCCCGCAACCGGAACGGTTGAACAAACAAAGGAATCACAGTGGCAGAGAACAAACCGAAAAAACAGAACGGCGAATACACCGCGGAAGACATTACCGTATTAAAAGGGCTCGAAGCGGTCCGGCGCCGGCCCGCCATGTACATCGGCGACGTAAGCACGCGCGGACTCCATCACCTTGTCTACGAAATCGTGGACAACTCCATCGACGAAGCGCTCGCCGGATTCTGTAAGAACATCGACGTGAAGATCAACAAAGACGGCAGCGTCTCCGTGACCGACGACGGGCGCGGCATTCCGACCGATATGCATAAGGATGAAAAACGGTCCGCGCTCGAAGTGGTGTTGACCGTTCTCCATGCCGGCGGAAAATTCGACAAAAATACATATAAGGTGTCCGGCGGCTTGCACGGCGTCGGGGTTTCCGTCGTGAACGCCCTCAGCGAAACGTTGGAAGTAACGGTAAAACGCGGCGGGAAAATCTGGTATCAAAAATATAAAAAAGGAGATCCCGTCGCCCCGGTGAAAATCATCGGCACGATGAGCAAGTCGGACAAAACCGGCACGACCGTCACCTTCATGCCGGACGGCACGATTTTTAAAAATCGTACGTACAAATTCGATACACTCGCGGAACGCCTGCGCGAACTTGCCTTCCTGAATCCCGACGTCACGCTGGAAATCACCGATCTCCGCAACAAACAGGAGCAGACGGAAAAATTCCACTACAAAGGGGGATTGATGGAATTCGTGAAGTATACGGATTCCACGCGCCCGTCCATCATGCGGAAGATTTTTTATGCGAAAGGGGAAGGGAAAGACGAAAACGATCGAACAGTCGAAGTGGAAGCGGCATTCCAATACAACGATCAATATTCCGAGAACGTCTTTTCGTACGTCAACAATATCAACACGCACGAAGGAGGAACGCATCTCGTCGGATTCCGCACGGCGCTCACCCGTTCGCTGAACACCTTCGCATCGAAAAACAATCTTGTGAAGGATGACAAGATCCAGCTGACGGGAGAAGATTTTAAAGAAGGGTTGACGGCGGTGATCAGCGTGAAAGTCCCCGAGCCGCAGTTCGAAGGGCAAACCAAAACGAAACTCGGCAACAGCGAGATTAAGGCGATCGTGGAATCGGTGATCGGTCCGGCGTTGTCCGATTGGCTCGAAAACAATTCACCCGATGCCAAACGGATTATCGACAAAAGTTTGCGCGCCGCCGAAGCCCGCGAGGCATCCCGCAAAGCCCGCGATATCGCCCGGCGCAAAAATGCGATGGACGGCGCCGGCCTTCCCGGAAAACTCGCCGACTGCTCCATCAACGATCCGGAACACTGCGAAATGTATTTGGTGGAAGGGGACTCCGCCGGCGGCAGCGCGAAACAGGGACGCGACCGGCGGTTCCAGGCGATCCTGCCGATGAAGGGTAAGATTCTGAACGTGGAAAAAGCCCGGCTCCATAAAATGCTGGAGAACGAGGAGATCCGGAACATCTTCACCGCCATCGGTGCCGGCGTCGGCGAGGATTTTAATCCCGAAAAACTCCGGTATAACAAGATTATTCTCATGTGCGACGCGGATGTCGACGGTTCGCACATCCGGACGCTGCTGCTGACCCTCTTTTTCCGGTATATGAAACCGCTGATCGAGCTCGGCCACGTATACATCGCCCAACCCCCTCTGTATAAATTGAAAAAGGGGAAAACCGAATTGTATGCTTTCGACGATGAAGAGCGGGATGAGATTCTCAAACGGCTGAAAGGGGAAAAAGCGGAGAAAAAATCCGCTGCGGAGGAAGAAGAAACGGTGCCCGAGGAGGGAGCGACGATGAAAGGCGGGATCGTTATTTCCCGCTTCAAAGGTCTCGGCGAAATGAATCCCGAACAACTCTGGGCCACCACGATGAATCCGGAAACACGGACGATCCTTCAGGTGGGGATCGAAAATGCCGCCGATGCGGACAGAACCTTTTCCATTTTGATGGGAGACGAAGTCGAGCCGCGCCGGCAGTTCATTGA
>CAZRWF010000004.1:0-31361 GCA_964603685.1 uncultured Chitinophagaceae bacterium | reverse complement strand
AACGAAAAAATAGTTCCCGTCGATATCGAAGAAGAAATGAAAGGTTCGTACATCGATTATTCGATGTCCGTCATCGTCGCGCGTGCGCTTCCCGATGTGCGTGACGGATTAAAACCGGTGCACCGCCGCGTGTTGTTCGGCATGAACGAGCTGAGTTTGATGCCGAATAAAGCGTACAAAAAGAGCGCCCGCGTCGTCGGCGAAGTGCTGGGTAAGTATCATCCGCACGGCGATGCGTCGGTCTATGATACCATCGTCCGTATGGCGCAGGATTTTTCGCTCCGGTATACGCTTGTGGATGGCCAGGGAAACTTCGGCTCCGTCGACGGCGATTCGCCGGCCGCGATGCGGTATACGGAAGTCCGGATGACGCGCGTCGCGGAAGAGATGCTGCGCGACATCGAAAAGAACACGGTGAACTTCACGCCGAACTTCGACGATACGCTGCAGGAACCGTCGGTGCTGCCGGCGAGCATTCCGAACCTGCTGGTGAACGGCGCCAGCGGTATTGCGGTCGGCATGACCACGAACATTCC
Source organism: uncultured Chitinophagaceae bacterium (assembly GCA_964603685.1). GTDB lineage: Bacteria > Bacteroidota > Ignavibacteria > UBA10030 > UBA8401 > UBA8401. The sequence goes on along the minus strand of CAZRWF010000004.1, from coordinate 30,825 downwards.
GCCGCACAATCTCTCCGAAGTGATCGACGGCATCGTGGCGATGATCGCGGACCGCAGCATCGACAACGACAAGCTGATGAAGTTCATCAAAGCGCCCGATTTTCCCACCGGCGGCATCATCTACGGGTATGACGGCGTCAAAGAAGCGTACAAAACGGGTCGCGGCAAGATCACGCTCCGCGCGAAAGCGACCATCGAGACCGCCAAAAACGACCGTCAAAGCATCATCATCTCCGAAATTCCCTATCAGGTGAACAAAGCGTCGCTTATCGAAAAGATCGCGGAGCTCGTGCGGGATAAAAAAATTGAGGATATCTCCGGCGTCAACGACGAGTCGGACCGCGACGGCATGCGCATCGTGGTCGACTTAAAACGGGATGCGAACGCCAGCGTGGTGCTGAATAACCTTTATAAACAGACGCAGATGCAGACCACCTTCGGCATTATCATGCTCGCGCTGGTGGACGGCCGGCCGCAGGTGCTGCAACTGAAGGACACGCTCAACTATTTCATCGAACACCGGAACGAAGTAATCGTCCGCCGGACGAAGTTCGATCTCGACGCCGCCGAAAAACGGGCGCACATTCTGGAAGGGTACATCATCGCGCTCGACAACATCGACGCGATCATCAAATTGATCAAAGCCTCGAAAGACACCGAGACCGCGAAACAGGGGCTGATGAAAAAATTCAAACTCTCCGAGATCCAGGCACAGGCGATTCTTGATATGCGCCTGCAGCGTCTGACCGGACTGGAACGGAAGAAGATCGAGGACGAATACCGCGAAGTGATCAAGCTCATCAACAAGCTGAAGGCGATTCTCGGCAGCAAACAACTGCAGCTGCAGATCATCAAAGAAGAGCTTCTGGCGATCAAAGAAAAGTTCGGCGATGCCCGCCGCACGGAGATCGTGATGAAGCAGACCGAATTTAAGATCGAAGACATGATCGCGGAAGAGGAGGTGGTGATCACCATCTCGCACGGCGGTTATATCAAACGGTTCCCCGTCAGCGGGTACCGCCGGCAGTCGCGCGGCGGCAAAGGGGTCACCGGGGCCGGTTCGCGCGAGGATGATTTCATTGAACATATGTTCATCGCCAGCACGCACAATTATATTCTATTCTTTACGGACAAAGGGAAATGTTACTGGCTGAAGGTGTTCGAAGTCCCCGAAGGCGGACGCACCTCCAAAGGAAAAGCGATTACCAACCTCATCGCAAAGGAAGCGGACGAGAACATTACGGCCTTCCTGAGCGTCAAAGAGTTCACGGAGAACCAGTTTGTCTTCATGGTGACCGAAGAAGGACAGATGAAAAAAACGTCGCTGATGGAATTCAGCAATCCGCGGAAGAGCGGAATCGCGGCAATCTCCCTCGACAAGAAAGATCTGCTGCGCGACGCCAAACTGACTGACGGTTCGCACGAGATTGTCATCGGCACGCACGAGGGGATCGCCATCCGGTTCCCTGAAAGCGAAGTGCGCGCGATGGGACGCGGTGCCTCCGGCGTTCGCGCCATCAAACTCGAAAAAGGGGATAAAGTGATCGGCGCCGTCTGTTTGAAACGGACGAAGACCACGATCCTCGTTGCCACGGAAAACGGCTTCGGCAAACGATCCGACCTCGGCGAGTACCGCGTGAGTCATCGCGGCGGCAAAGGGATTGCGACATTGAAAGCGAACGACAAAACGGGAAAAATGATCGCCATCAAAGAAGTGCAGGATACCGACGATGTCGTGGTCGTCACTTCCAGCGGCATGGTGATCCGTCAGCGGGCGGAAGATATCCGCGTTTCCGGACGCAACACCTCCGGCGTGCGGCTGATCCGCCTCGGCGATAAGGATGCCGTCACGGCCATCGCAATCGTCACGTCGGAAGACGAAGAGGAAAAACAACTCGAAGCGGCGGATAAAATGCGGTCGAACGCAGCACAGGCCGAACCATCGGACCGCGACGATGCCGCCGACGATAAAAAAAAAGCCCTGACGACGGGGAAGAACAACGGTAAAGAAAATTTAAGTGGCGCAAATCAGAAAAAATCCGTACCAAAGAAGGAACAATCCGTAAAAAAAGCGGCGGTAAAAGCGCGAACAACGCCGCCTCCGGCAAAAAAGACCGCACCGACCGGAAAGAAGAAGAAGGGGAAGAAATAATTTTTTCATCATTCAAGGAGAAAACATCATGAAGAACATCGTGGTCCTTATCAGCGTTATCGCCGCAACGGCGGTCATGGGATGCTCGTCACTGCAGCTGCAACCGGCGGATTTTTCCTGGGCGGCCGAAGAGATCGTCGAGGTGAACGCCAAAGGGATGGTCGACGCCAAACGGTACAGCGTAGCGTTCAACGTGAAACCCCTTCTCGCCAAAGAATTTGCGGCGGACTCCATGGCGGCAAAAAACACCGGCGAAGTCCGGCTGATCCGCGACAAAGCGGGATTCTATTATTTGACCGGCAAAAAGTTCAAAAATGTTTACGTGCTGGCGCAATCGGACGGCGCGCTCGCCGTCAGCAACACGCTTCTGATTTCGGCGGAAAAGGCGATGGATGATCCGAAGTTTGACCAAAAAGATTCGTATATCGAACTCTGGAACGGGAAAGATCGGTATCAACTCTCCAAAGGAGGCGCGCAGATGCAGGGAGGTAAAAAATGAGGCCGACGATCCTTCTTCTTGCCTGTGTTCTGCTGTTCGCCGGCGGGTTGAATGCTCAAGAGCGGACGCAATCGGATATTAAACGGGATTTTGAAACGCGTTTCGTTCTGCTGACCAAAAATCTGAACAGCGCAGAAAACGAACAGATGTTGACGAAACTGCTGTCCGACGTATCAACATTTGAAGCGGAATTCAAACCGCACCGGGATTTCCTCAACACCGCGGTGTTTCCGGACGGCTACGACGGATTGATCGACCGTCTGAAAAAATCAAAGGAGCTTGCCGAAAAAAAGGTCCGCGCCGCACAACTGGAAAAAGAGATCGCCGCATTAACGGACCAGGTGGAATCGTTGAAGGAGGAGAATGCCGCGCTCCGCTCACAGTTGAGCAAGGCGCAGGCGGAGCTCACCGCGCTGAAAAATACCATCGCGGTGCTGCAGGATGAGATTCGCAAGCGGGATGAAGCGGTGTTCGCGTTGGTGGACAGCTTGTTCGTAAAATACGACACCGAACAGCTGTCGGGTGCCGACATGAAAAAACTCTCGGTGTTGGAGAAAAAAAACGTGGTCGCCAGCATCAAACGGTCGGTGAACGACAACATTCTGTTTCTTTCGTCCGCGTCATTCTCGCCGCAGCAAATACCCCAGTTGCTCAACGAACAACGCCGGTTCGAATCCTCCTGGAGCGGTGTCGGACAGAAATTGTCCCGGGCATACGTTCCATCGTCGCTGCAGGCAAAAGAGGTCTCCGAGATCGGTGGGTTGATCGCCAATTGGCGCACGCTGACCGACGGGGTATTCTGGAAAGGATTGAACGAAATTTTCGCCGCGGAAAAACTGCCGATCACACCGTTTACGAACGGCGAAGAGATGTACAATAACGTCGTGAAATTTATCGACGATGAAACGAACAATACGTCGGGCCGCAGCGAAGCGGAGAGGACCATCCTCTTTGAATCGTTCGCCTATAAGACGTGGGGAAGCAAACTGAAACCCTCCTGGATCCCCGTGATGATACGTCACGGATTGTTCACGGAAGCACAGCAGGAGGAGATCGATGCGCGCACGAAAGCGTGGTCGGCGAGTCTGCAGCCGATGCAAAGCGATACGCTCATGTATGTTCTGATCGGCGCGATTCTTGCGGCGGTGCTCGCCGGAGTATATCTCGGCACGAGAAAACGTTCTGCATAATTTTCCATCACCAATCATCGGGAGGATTCGATGAAACAGCATTTGATGCTTCTGTTGAGCGTTCTGCTTTTTACCGTCACAACGGCGCAAGAACGTTCCAACTCCGAAGTAAAACGGGATTTTGAAAAAGAATACAAGCTGGTGTTGAAAGCCATCACCGACGCGGCAACAACGGAAGAGATCGCCGCCGTGGGAGAAAAAGTGAACGCGTTGGAGGCGGAATATCAATCACACCGCGATTTCCTCAACAAAGCACTCTATCCGGACAATTTTGACGAAAGCATTGCCAAGTTGAAGGCGCAGTTCGTCTATTCCGAACAAAAAGTGAAAGCGATCGGTGAAAGCGCCGCCCGCATCGCCGAACTCGAAACACAGGTGGCATCACTCACGGAACAGGTGAACACGTTGAGCGGTGAAAATGCCTCCCTGCTAGCCAAACTAAAGGACGCGACCGCGGCGCGCGATTCGCTGGTGAAAGTGGTCGCAACGCTGCGCACCAATATCGCCAAACGGGATCGGGCGATCTTTGCGCTGGTGGACAGCCTGTTCATGCAATACGACAAAAACGTTCAGCCGACCGGCGGGGACATTCAAAAGGATAAACAGTCCAAGCTGGAACGCAGCAACGTACTTACGAACGTCAAACGGGCGGTGTCGGACAACATCGAGTTTCTCAACACGACGCTTCTCACCGGATCCGATGTTGCGACGTTGTTCGGCGAACAGCGCCGGTTCGCATCGAACTGGAACGGGGTAAAGGGATTGATCGGCGACGCCTATCTGTCCAACAAGGAAAAAGCCCGCGAGATACCGATGATCGATACGATGATCGCCGAATGGAAAACGAAAGTGGATGAGGCGTACTGGAAAGCTCTGAACAACCTCTTCGCGGAAGCAAAGGTTTCCATCGGCACGCTGACCGCCGACAGCGACGTACATCAGGCGATGGCCCGCTTCATCGACGACCAGATCAACGGTCTCGAGACAAAAAGCGAAACCGATCCGTACGATGTCTACCAGGGATTCGAAAAATTATGGACCGAACAGCTGAAACCGGTCTGGGTGCCCGTGATGAAAGAAAACAACATGATTAACGATACGCAGGTGGCGGACATCGATACCAAAGTGCAGCTCTGGTATTCCAAGGTGAAACCGTCCGACTGGATGTTGTATTCGCTCATCGGCATTATTGTTCTCGCTCTTGCGTATATTCTTTACGGCAGGATGAAACCGAAAGCGTCCGCCGTTTAATTTATTTTTAGCGGAGCGCCGCATCACAATGCGGCGTTCCGCGGAAAACACGTATGCACAACCATTCCATCAAGAATCCCCCCGAACCGGGAAAAACGTACACGTGTGTGCTGAACGACGTTCCCGTGTACACTGCTACCGTAGAACGCGTGCAGGGGTGCTGGGCAACGGTGAAAGTTGTTCAACCGGTCCCCGGAAAATTCGAGAAATATTACACATCAGGACAGGAATTCGATATTAAAGTACAATTCTACGATTTCATCGAACCCTGACCGACGTCGCCGTTTGCACCCTGGAGCCCGAATATCATCCGATATTCGGGCTCTTTTTTTTCCGAAAAAAGTACTTGACATTGCAATATTAAAGTGATATCATTGCAATATCAAACAATCGGAGGAAACAATGCAAACCATTACGGAAAAAAACGGTTCAAAAATAAGCGGGTTATTGATGCTTTTTGTGTTTTTTGCTCTCGGGGCGGTGAACACGTTATTGTTCATCGAAATGGCGAGCGAGGGGGCACCCGGAATGTTGTTCTTTATCGTTCCGTTGGTGATTATCAACTATTTGCTTCTCCACGGATTTTTCATCGTTCAACCGAATGAATCTCGGGTATTGGTCTTATTGGGAAAATATAACGGTTCGGTGCGCGATTCCGGTTTTTGGTGGACCAACCCTTTCACATCAAAAAAACATGTGTCGCTGCGAATCCACAATTTTAACAGCGAACGGATCAAAGTGAACGACCTTGACGGTAATCCGATCGAGATCGGCGCTGTGGTCGTCTACCGGGTGGTCGACTCGGCGCGCGCGTTGTTCGATGTGGAAAACTACGAACAGTTTGTCGCCATCCAAAGCGAAACGGCAATTCGCGCCCTTGCCACCGAATACCCGTACGATTCGCATGAGGACGACAAAGCATCCCTCCGCGGAAATCCCCAAGAGATCGCCGAAGCGCTGATGAAACAGGTGCAATCGCGTCTCGCCGTGGCGGGAGTGGAGATCATCGAAGCACGGATCAGCCATCTGGCGTATGCGCAGGAGATCGCCCAGGCGATGTTGCGGCGCCAACAAGCACAAGCAATTATTGCCGCGCGAAAGAAGATTGTGGAAGGAGCGGTGGGAATGGTGCAGGATGCGCTGCGTCTTCTGGCGGAACAAAAGATCGTGAAACTCGATGAAGACAAAAAAGCGACCATGGTGAACAATCTGATGGTAGCGCTGGTGTCGGACAGCGACGCGCAGCCGGTAATCAACACCGGTACACTGTATCAATAAAAGCCGGGATGCCTTCAGCCATGAACCATCTCTCTTCATACATCGGACAGCCGCTGCAGATCGTACAACCGTCGATCTGGCGGCGGGAGTATGAGCTGCGCAGCGGCGAAACAACCATCTGCCGAATGACCTATCCCAAATGGTTTTCTTTTTCCGCCCTTGTGGAGGGATTCGACGGTGCGTGGAAAATCGACCGGCCGAAATTTTTTTCCTCCACATTGGAGATTACCCGGCAGCACGATCAGCTGCCGTTCGCAAAATTCCAACCCGGAAGATGGGGCAACGGCGGAACGTTTGCACTGCCGGGCGGCCAGCGCCTGGAACATGTCTACAGTCTGTGGAAATCCACAAACCAGATCGTTGCTCCCGGTAAAGGAACCGTCATCAGCTTCAAACGCGAGTCGATCTGGAAATCCGCACTCCGCGTGACGATCGAACAAGAATCCGACACGATCGACCGCCACCCGTGGGTGATTATGGTCGTCTATTATGAAATGTTGTTGCGCCGTCAAGCGACGCACGGAGCGGCATAACGCCTGACCTATGAGCGAAAAGAAAAAATTCCTGCTGCGGCTGGACGAAGAACTGTACTCTTCCATTGAAAAATGGGCCGCGGACGATCTCCGCAGCGTCAATGCGCAGATGGAATTCCTGTTGAAGGAAACGGTGCGAAAAGCGGGCCGGACAATTCGGACAGCGGAGTCTGCTCACGATGACTCCGATCAACAGGCGGCGACATGATCCAGCACTGCGCCGGACCGTAACGGCAGTTTTTGCCGTCGGCACACAAACAAGCAACAACGCGCACTCACACCGGCATTGATTGTTGAACGAATGGAGGCACCATGGAATATGGCAGAAAACAATGTCCGAAGTGCGGTAAAACGATGGAAGAAGGATTCACCCCCGAACATACGCACGGCGACGTTATTCGCAGTGTGTGGGTGAAAGGGAAACCGCAGAAAGGATTCTGGACCTCCCTCAAATTCGACGACAAAGAAAGTTATTCCATCGCGACGTTCCGTTGTGCGTCATGTTATTTCATCGAACAATACGCCGGCGAACCTTCCAAACCGTAGCCCGGTCCGTTTCTTGATTTTCGCCCTCAGTTTTTTCATATTGACACACTCAACAATTGTCAAATGAATGACTGACACCGCGCTCGAACCATCATTTTTTACCCGCCTGTCCGAGACATTTTACCGTCCCGGTTCCGTTATCCTCCGATTTTTTGAACATCTTGGCCGGTATATCAGCACCATCGCATGGATGGCCTATAACTTCCGCAACGCCAAAGAGTACTCCGGCAACATTGTTCAGCAAATGGTGACGATCGGAAACAATTCCATTCCGATCGTCTTGTTTGTCTCCATGTTCGTGGGGATGGTGACGGCGGTCCAGTCTTCCTATCAGCTGTATGATTGGATCCCCCGATCTGTTGTCGGAGCATTGGTGACAAAATCGGTACTGCTGGAATTGACGCCGCTGTTGACCGCTCTGGTCTTATCGGGAAAGGTTGGTGCGACGATTACGGCCGAACTCGGCACGATGCGTGTGACGGAACAGATCGACGCTCTGGAGGCGCTGGCGTTCGACCCAATCTCTTTTTTGATCACCCCCCGCGTGTTGGCCGGCGTTTTGATGTTTCCGCTGCTCGTGATCTTCGGGGATTTTGTCGCAATTCTCGGAGGGATGTTCGGTGCCTCGGCGATCGCCGGGATACCCGCGGAAGCATTCGTCGACGGGATGAAAAACTCATTTGAGGTGTGGGACGCAATCTTCGGTATCATCAAAGGGACGGTGTTTGGATTTATCATTACCTCCGTTTCGTGTTATCAGGGATTTCAGGTGCAGGGAGGGTCCGAAGGAGTGGGGAAGGCAACGATGAACACCGTCGTGCTCACCTGCTTGTCCGTAGTTGTGATGGATTTTATCCTTGCCTCGGTGCTGTTATGACGGGCGGCCGATGATTCATCTCACCAACATATGGAAATCGTTCGGCGACAAACAAGTGCACAAAGGGGTCTCGCTCGACGTGCGCGCCAACGAAACGCTGGTAATCCTGGGCCGGAGCGGCGGAGGCAAAAGCGTGCTGCTGAAGATGATCATCGGGTTGATCAAACCGGACAGCGGTTCGATTAATGTGGACGGAAAAGAAGTGACGACGATGACGTACAAACAGCTGCAGCGGCTCCGGTTCAAATTCGGATTCCTTTTCCAGGGGGCGGCGCTGTTCGATTCGATGTCCGTCGGCCAGAATATCGAATTAGCGCTGCGTCGGCACAGCGACTTTAAGGACGGGGACATTGCGGAGCGCGTTCAATACGCGTTGGAACTGGTGAAGCTGAATAATGTTCAGCATTTAATGCCGTCGAACATTTCCGGCGGAATGAAAAAACGGGTCGGTCTGGCGCGGGCCATCGCCCTAACGCCGAAGTATATGTTGTACGACGAACCGACCACCGGATTGGATGTGGAAACAGCGGACGGAATTAATCTGCTGATCAACGAACTCCGGTCGACGCTCGGCGTCACTTCCGTCGTAGTCACACACGACATTCACAGCGCGTTCGTCATCGGCGACCGGTTCGCCATTTTTGAAAACGGACAGTTTATCATGACCGGAACAAAAGAGGATATCCGGAACAGCCCGAATCCCGAAGTGCGAAAATATATCGAAAGCGACATTCAAACCTAACAGATTCCGAACGGCAGACGAACAACAGGTGAATCATGACACTATCGAATGAAGCAAAGATCGGCATCGCAGTATTTCTTGCGGCGATCATACTTGTCGGCGGCATCGTTTTTTTAAAAGGGATGGATTTCCGGTCCAAAGACTACCGTCTGACATTGTTCTACAATAATGTGAACGGATTGACCGAGGGGAGTCCGATTACCATCGCCGGTTTGAATATCGGGAAGGTGCAAGATATGCGGCTCGCCGGCAACGTGATCGCCGTCGGCATCTCGATCGATAATACGGTGAATATCGCCGCGGACTCGAAGGCGTTCATCAAATCCGCAAGCATTATGGGAGGAAAACAGATCGCTATTACGCCGGGAATTTCGCCGGAGATCCTGAGAGACGGCGATACGTTGACCGGGGCCTATGAAGCCGATTTGACGGAGTTGACATCGACACTCTCCCCCATTTCGTCAAACGTGCTGGGAATCCTGGAGCGCGTTAATACCACATTCGATGATCCGACGAGAAGGAACATTCAGGGCATTCTGCTGGAGTTGAACCGTGCGGCGCAGGATTTGCAGAATGTAATCGAACAACAGGGGGGCCACTTGAATTACGCGGTCGGGAATTTTTCTTCCTTCTCGGAGGACATGAGCCGTTTCGCCAAACGGCTCGACACGATCGCCATCGACCAGAAAGGGAACATCAACGAGGGGGTCCAGAGCATTCGCACCACCGCAAAAACGATGGAAGAGGCCTCCGCCCGCTTCAAAGACGCGAGCTCCTCGATCGACAATGTGTTTAAACGGTTGGACAGGGGGGACGGGACGATCGGCCGATTGATGCGGGATGACCGGTTATATCAGCATCTTGATTCTCTGATCCTGAACATCAATGCACTGGTGGTCGATCTGCGGACCAATCCCGGTCGGTATGTGAACGTGAGCGTCTTTTAAGCATCGCAGCAACTGGATGTTACCGCCGCAACACAATGGTGCGAAAACCTTCCCACATCCCGGCGTGATTTTTTTTCACCGTGATCACACCCTCCTCTTTTTTGTTCCGCACCAGCGGATCATCATCGAACGTGATATCGGCAACGTAATAAATCCTACCGGACGGTTCCTTGATCACCAGATGCACATGAGCGGGAAAATCGCGCGACGGATATTGCGCCGGCCGGATCGAACGGATTTCAAACTCACCCCGCTGATTCGTTTTTCCCCACGAATGAAGATACCCGTGCCATTTGTGGATACCCGTTTCATTCCCTTTTTTCGGATAGATTCCCTTTTCGTCGGTGTGATAGGCGTAGATGATCACCTGTGGTGCCGGAGTTTTCCGGTCCGCCAGCGTCACCTTTCCTTTAACCACCATCCGTTCCCCCGGTTCCCGATTGTCGGCAATCGTGATCACATGTGACAACTCTTTGGGGGCATTCAGAAAACAGCACGCGAGATTTTCGTTGTCGGCCGCACATTCGTCCGCCGTCGGGGTTTGCGCGAGAAGTACGAACGGCAGCAATAAGACCGAAGCGATTGTTCTAACGATTGTCATAGTAGGTAAAGTCCTTTACGATGAGGCCGTTTTCAATGGTGAAAATAGTGCAGATCGGAAGCGACCAGCGCTCTCCATTGGGGGCTGTTCCGGACGAAACGAACTCCACGATCACATGTTTGTCGCCGGAGGGATAGATCTGTACGATCTCATCGCGGATATCCGGAGACATCGTGTGATATTCGGCGTATTTGCGCGCGGTTTCCGAGCGCGTTTGCGGGACGATGCCCGGGCCGAGCGAGGGATCTTTAAATTCGGCCGTATCGCTGTACATCGCCGCCATTTTTTCCCATTCGTGAGCGTTAAAGTGTTCGTACATCTTTTTTACGATCGCAATATTTTTTTCCTGCGCCGTTTTTAATCCATCATCGGTGCCGCAGGAAGCCAGCAGCACAGAAAAAAGGACAAAAACCATCAGATTGGTTTTCATTCAAACTCCCGATCAACCTTGTGAATGTAAAGCCATGCGATTTCCCTCGCTGTCCGAAAAGAAGGCCATATAACCGATCTCATCGGAAATATGCGTCTTCGGCATCAACACCTTTCCTCCCGCCGCATCGACTTTGCCCAGCACTGCGGAAAGATCGGGATCGGCATTCAGATAGATAATGCACCCGTCCATACTCGGCACGTGCGATTCGCTTTTGACGATTGCGCCGGTGGCTTTTCCGTTTCCCGGGACGGACGGAAAAACCGCCATCTCGAATCCCGGCAGATCCCACGGCTCCATCGTGATGCCGAAAATCGTTTCGTAGAATTTTTTTGCGCGCGGAAGATCGGTGACGCAGATTTCGAACCAGTTGAGAGAGTTGGAATGTTGGTCCATAGAACAGTTTCCCCAATGAGTGAAAGAATAGTCGACGAGCAAAAGTAGAAAGGGAAGCGGGGAGAATCAAGAGATGATTGTAAAGCCCTTCGAAGAAATTATCAATCGAAAGTAATTACGACATTGCCCGTCTTTTGTCCCGATACGACATACCGATATGCCTCGGCGATCTGTTCGAGCCGATACGTTCTGTCGATCACCGGCACGAACGCTCCGTTCCGCAAAAGTGTGCCGATGAATGTTAAACTGCGGGGAATATTGACCGGAATGGGAAAAATAGTCCGTTTTCCGCCGCGGAGTTTCGTGAGAAACGGCAGGTACAAATTTTCACCTCCGGGTCCCAGTTCGGAGGAAATATAAATTCCCCCCGGAAGCAGCAGCGGAGAGCATGCTTCAAACGTACTTTTTCCGACGGCATCGAATACAAAACGGAATTGTTCGCCGATGGAGGTAAAATCCTCCGTCTCAAAGTTGATCACACGGTCCGCCCCAAGGGATGCGGCCAATGCGACGTTTTTTGTGCCGACGACTGCCGTAACCGTGGCGCCCAAATATTTCAGGATCTGCAGTCCGGCAGAGCCGATTGCCCCCGAGGCACCGTTGACCAGCACCCGGTCGCCGGGTTTCAGGGAGACTTTGGTGACAAAATTATAAGCATAATGTGCCCCTTCGGGGGCGGCGGCGGCTTGAACGAAAGAGATATTTTCCGGAATTTTTTCAATCGGTTTTTTTTCGGCGATGGTCAAATATTCCGCATGGGATTGAACGCCGGCGTCATCGAATCCCCACACGCGATCCCCCACGGCAAATTTGGTAACGGATGGTCCAACCGCCTCAACAACTCCGGCAAAATCGGTCCCGCGGACGGGTGTTGACGGCCGCCGCAATCCGGTGAACAACTTTATCACGGCAGGTTTGCCCCACAGGATTCCGCAGTCGGTTCTGTTCACCGTTGCGGCCCGCACTTTGACAAGAATTTCATTCTGTTTCGGCGCCGGCACAGGAATATCGGCAATGCGAATCACCTCCGGAGGACCGTATTCGGTATTTACCGCCGCTTTCATATTGCCTTCTCCTGTGTTATCGTCCCGTCCAATCCTTTCCACGCCAATCGCACGCCGAAGACGATTTCGAATAGTCCTCCGGGTACCGCGGCGATCAATCCCCACGGGTATCCGAGAATTTCCGCCAACGATCCGACGAGAAAAACGACATAACCGGCAACACCCCATAAACCCAGCCAGCGCGGAAGGAGACGGTGACGATTCAACGTTTGACAGAAAATGACGCCGGCGATGCTCAACATCACCATCGCCGCTTGATACGCGTAATAATTCCCTTTGATCAGCAGCGCACTAACGGCTGCGAATGGTGCCGGCTCGGAGTGGAGGGAGGCCAGAGGGATGTGCAACAACAGAAAAATAACGCCGACCGTCATGAGTACGCTTTCGGCGATCCGTCCGGAGAGATATGCGGCGGCGGCGGTCGGATCGAACGAACGAAGAATCGGAAAAAATAAAACACCGATGGCTGCCACGGCAACAGAATTGAGAAGCATCAATGTTCCGGCGATGGCGGGAACAGCCGGTGTTTCGCGTATCGCCACAGCTCCTTCCGGCGAGGTGATCACCGATTCAAAGAGCGCGTTGCCGCCCCCGTAGAGAATAAATGCAGCAATGAAAAGAATTCCCGCTGTGCGGAGTGATGACCTGGTGTTCGGCATTTCAAATTCCAAAAAAGTTATTGTCCAACATACCACCGGAAGAGTCAAATTCGCCGTTCGATTCGGTCAACGGACGAACCGTATCGGTGAATGAAGGAGAACGTCCGCACATCGATGCCGTTTGGCTCAGACCGACAGACGGCCACGGAATCCCCGTGCCGCATAATACGAGTCGGCGCCGTTGTGATAGATAAAGACGGTGCCGTACCGGTAATCACCGAAGATCGCTCCTCCGAGTTCGCGAATATCGTCCGGCGTGGTGAGCCAGCTGGAGGTTTTTTGATCGAACGGGCCGAACTTCTGAAGCATACGGTACTCTTCCGCCGTCAACAGCGATATTCCCATCGCTTCCGCAAGATCGAGAGCGCTGTTTTTCGGCTTGTGTTCCTTCCGCGCGTCGAGCGCTTCGCGGTCATAACAAAGGCTCCGGCGTCCGGCAGGCGATTCGGGCGAACAGTCAATAAAGAGGAACGCCCCGCTTTTTTTATCGATCGACACGACATCGGGCTCACCGCCGGTCCGTTCCATTTCGGAGAGGGACCAGAGTTTTTCCGGATGTGCTTCCAGTTTGGACTGTATTTTTTTCCATTCCACGCCGTTGTGGCGATGCATATTGTCGTGAAACCGCGACCGTACGGTCTTCAGCAGTTCGTCGATCTGTTTTGGTGTAATTGTTTTTTTGTTCGCCATAAATCGTTCACAAATTGTTCTTCGATGTTCAATTATTTCTCGAACGTTCAATGATGATGTCCGCCCGGACCGTGAACATGTCCGTGGCTCAGCTCTTCCGCCGTTGCTTCCCGCACGCCGACAATTCTCACGTCGAAATTCAGCGTTTTTCCTGCCAAAGGGTGGTTTCCGTCGACGGTGACCGTTTCCAATCCGACCTTTGTCACTGTAACGATGCGATGCCCGTCCGGTCCCGACGCGGTGAACTGCATTCCGACGGCAAGATCGGCAACGCCGGTAAATTGGCTTCGGGGAACGTCGACGATCTGACCCGCATCGAACTCGCCGTATCCGTCCGCCGGCGCCACGGCAACCTTCAACGATTCATTGGACGACTTTCCTTCCAGCTGCGCTTCCAAACCGGGGATGAGATTTCCGTTGCCGTGCAGATAGGCAAGCGGCTCGCGTCCGTCGGAGGTGTCCAGCACCGTGCCGGCATCGTCGCGGAGGGTGTATTCGATCGAAACGACTTTATCTTTGGAGATTTTCATGTTCTTCCTGTTGTGTGAGAGAGTTATTGGAAACCGGAGTCGTGTTATTTGTATGATTTGAATTTCTTTTCGTCTTCCTTTGTTGCCGGACGGATACTGACGGCAGCACCGCCGCCGGCGGCGAGAGGTTGTTTCAACACCGTTTTATGGTTCACGATGAAGGAAGCAATGGCATAGGCCATGGGATTGTTCTGATAATGAGCATCCTTTGCATCGCCATAGATAGTAGCGACATATTTTTGTTTCGGATCGAGGAATGACAAGGAGGCTGTCGCGGTGCGCGGATGTTCGTCCGTAATTGCCCCGAGGAACCACTCCTCTTTGTTTTTCGTTTTTCGCGCGATGGTTACATAATCACCCGGTTCCGCTTCCAGGATCTTCGTATCGTCCCAGTCCAATGCAACATCCTTGATAAATTGGAAGGCGTCGGGTTTTGCATCGTAATTTTCGGGAAGATCGGCCGCCATTTGCAGCGGCGAGTACATCGTTACATATAACGCCAGCTGCTTTGCGAGCGTCGTGTGCACCTGCGTTTTTTTGTTCGGATCGTAATAGCTCATTTTAATCTGGAAGATTCCCGGCGTATAGTCCATCGGTCCGCCGAGCAATCGTGTGAACGGAAGAATCGTTTCGTGCGCGGGGGGATTGCCCGAACTCCACGCATTAAATTCATTGCCGCGCGCCGCTTCATTGGCGATCCAGTTGGGATAGGTCCGGTGCAATCCGGTGGGACGGACCGGCTCATGGGCATTCACCATAATTTTATATTCCGCCGCTTTCGACACGGCGCGGATGTAATGGTCCACCATCCACTGCCCGTCGTGCACCTCGCCGCGGGGGATGATTTTACCGACGTAACCGGATTTGACGGCGTCGTATCCGTTCGCCTTCATAAACCGGTAGGCGGTATCGAGATACCGTTCGTAATTCGTCACGGACGCGGAGGTTTCGTGATGCATGATCAGTTTTACATTCCGTTCTTTGGCGTATTGATGCAGTTCGGCCACGTTGAAGTCGGGGTACGGGGTCACAAAATCGAAGACATGTTCTTTCCACTGCCCGAACCAATCCTCCCAGCCGACATTCCAACCCTCCACCAGCACCGCATCAAAGCCGTGTTTCGCGGCGAAGTCGATGTAATATTTTGTCCGCTCGGTGGTGGCACCGTGTTTTCCGTTCGGCTTCAGCGTTTTCCAGTCCGTTTGGCCGATCTTCACGTTGTTCACGTCCGAATAATTCCACGAAGCGACGTTCACATGCATTTCCCACCAGATGCCCACATATTTCAACGGTTTGATCCAGCTGACATCCGCGACCTTCGACGGCTCGTTCAGGTTCAGGATCATTTTCGATGCGAGGATATCTGCCGCTTTGTCGCTCACCAACACGGTGCGCCACGGCGTTTTGGCCGGGGCTTGCAGATACGCTTTGTTTCCGACCGCATCCGGAGCGAGTTTGGAGGTGAGAACGAAGGAGGACCGGTCAATCTCCACGCACATGGCGGGATAGTTCACCAGTGCCGCTTCGAAGATATTGATATACAAGCCATCCTTTGATTTCATCTGCACCGGTGTTTGGATCATCGTATTGCTGATGAGTGAACTGGTGAATATCTCGCCCACCTTTCTGTCTTTGCCGGCATCCACCATGCTGAGAGGAGTTTCAAAGTACGTGTATTCATTCGTGTCGAAATCCCCCGGCATCCAGAAAGCAGTGTGGTCGCCGGCAAGCGCAAATTCCGTCCGTTCATCGATGACGGTGAAATAGTTCAGATGTTCCTGCTGCGGGAATTCGTATCGGAATCCGAGCCCTTCGTCGAATAAACGAAAAGTGAGGACCAGAGATCGGTCTTTCGCTTCCTTCTGTGTTACGGTCACCCGCAGCTCCCGGTAATGGTTGCGGATCGTCTTCACTTCACCCCAGACGGGATCCCACGATTCATCCACCGTCGACGTCTCCGCCGCCGCAAGGGAAAATCCCTTTTCGAACGACGGGATATTTTTTACCGTCATGCCGAGTTTGCTCGGCAGGATGACGGGACGTTTCCCCATCATTAATTGATAGGTCGGAACGCCGTTCGCATCGAGAGAAAAAGTGAGTGTGAGTTTTTTTCCCGGCGAGGTGATCGTTTGTGCGTCCGACACCAGGAAAAAAAGAGAGAGAAGGAAGAATATTTTTTTCATAAAAGCCTCAATTTCGCTATTCGAATGAAGAAAACAACGGAAACAATGTAGAAAGTGAAAAGGAGAGAAACAACCCTATTTCGACAATCGCGCCAGCTCTCGCCGTGCCCGCGCTTTGATGCCGGAGGAAGCGTACGGGAGTATTTGTTGAATGGTCAGCACGATCTCGTTGCGCAAGTCGGGTTCCTCTTCGGCGATGGCGGCGAGCACCGTCATGGAAAATGCGCGGACCGCAATCGCCTCTTTCGGATTCTGCAGGAAGGAAAAACAGAGAGCTGTGCATTTTCCCTGAAGACGGCGCGGGATGCGGACAAATTGTAATGTGCGGACGACGTTTCGCTTGACCGCTTCCGGCGCATCGCTCTTCGATGCGAGCGTGATGAGCCGGGAAAGCCACGGGAGAATCGTTGCCGGCCGTTGTTCCGCACAGATCGACACCAGCCATGCCGCCCGGAGCGCGACCCGTTCCTCTGCGGCATCGAGCAGCCGTATCAATTCCCGCAATCGCCGGGGATCACGGCCGATCCACGCAGCGGTCTTCAACACCTGTTCTTTTGAATAGCGGTTCCGTATTTCTTGTTCCAGGATCACCGGAAGTTATTTCAAGAGAAGCATTTTTTTCGTCTCGCTGAAGGTTCCGGAACTCAACCGGTAAAAATAGACGCCGCCGGGAATCCCGTCGGCATTCCAGCGGACGGAATGGGTGCCGGCGGAGCGATGGCCGTCGACTACCGTGGCGACATGTTTTCCCAGAGGATCAAAAACGGAAAGGAGTACCGCGCCCGACGCCGGAAGAGTGAAGGAGATGCGTGTGGAAGGATTAAACGGGTTGGGATAATTTTGATCGAGAGAAAATTTGTCGAGCCGGACATCGTTCGGCCGCACCGATGTGGTCGGAGCAGAAAGGGCAACCGTCTGTCTGTTTTTGAGAATGATCTTATTCGGAACAGTAAATCGGGCGACAATCGCATCGCTGTACGTATCCGGCGGAGGCATGGTGTGCATCGGCACGTAATAATCCGCCTTGATCAGCGTTGCCGCGTAGTTTGCATCTTCCGGCGTCATGGTATAGATGCCGTCCATCGGCAGCAGGGCATAGGTGATCTTTTTGGCGGCGAGGTTTGCCATTTCATTCATCTCTCCGGTATCGCCGGCATGATATAACGTAATGCCGTTGAAAGTAAGGATGTAGCCGACACTGTTCGTTGCCTGATGATATCCGTTGTATGCAAAAAATCCTTCCACGGAGATATTCCCGACGGTGAACGATTTGTGCTGGCCGGAGATGACGGCATTGACGTAGGTGATCGTGGTCCCGCCGGTTTTTAGTTTTACCAGATTCACCTGATTGTGATCGCTGTGTCCGTGTGTCACCAGCACGAGATCGGCGGAGTCGGCATAGTCGGCTGCGGTTCCGGCGTACGGATCAATGTAGATAACTTTTCCGTCCGACGTTTTGATTTTCATGCTGGCGTGTCCAATATTTGTCAACGAATCTTTCTGAGCGGAAACGGCCGACGGAACGGAGAACAACATCAGCACAACGGAGAGAAGAGACAACAAACAGCGGCGATCGATCATATCATTCCTTTCGTAAAAAGTGACCATCCATTATAAAAAGTGTGACGCCTCCGTCGGTCCGCGAACGGTGAGCGCTCATGTCGTCGGAAACGACGTACGACATTCCTTCGTGCAATTCCACCGTCCGCCCGTCGTTCAATTCGCTGACGAATGATCCGGAAAGGCAAAAGACGACATGTCCTTTCGTACACCAATGATCGGCGATGTACCCGGGAGAATAGGTGACGATCCGCAGCCGCAATCCGTCCCATTCCACGCTTTTCCAGCGGGCGGTACCAACGTCGCCGCGGTGGACCGTTTCCGGAACATTTTTCCAATCAATCGTTTGAAAAGGGAAGGGTGCCGTCGTCATGATGTGTTCGGTGTGATACCGCAAAATACCACTTCGTCCCGCCGGATGCAATTTCGTTTCCACTTCACCGGCGATTTTTGTATTTTGATGCACTTCAACAATAATGTTCAACACAGACGATCAAAGAGTGCATGGGTAGAATATTCGAAAAGCGGAAACACAAGATGTTCGCGCGGTTCAAAAAGATGTCGAAGGCGTTCAACCGCGTCGGCAAGGACATTGAAATCGCCGTTAAAAGCGGCGGTACCGATCCCAAAGCCAATTCACGTCTCCGGATTGCCATTCAAAACGCCAAAAGCGTCAACATGCCCAAGGATCGCGTGGAAGCGGCGATCAAACGGGCGTCGAATAAGGATACGAGCGGATATCATGAGATTATTTATGAAGGATATGCGCCGCACGGCATCGCCGTGATTGTGGAATGCGCCACGGACAATCAAACGCGGACCGTCTCCAACATTCGCCACCATTTTAAGGAATACGGCGGGGCGATGGGAAACTCCGGTTCCATCGCGTTTATGTTCGAGCGGAAGGCGCTCTTCAAAATCGCCGTCGACAAAGTTCCGGATGTGGATGGTTTTGAACTTGAGATGATCGATCATGGATTGGACGAGCTGACGGGGGATGAACAATTCCTGTATGTGTACACCCTGTTCCAGAATTTCGGCGCGATGCAAAAAGCGCTGGAAGAGCGAGGGATCGAACCGGCGAGCACGGAACTACAATATCTTCCGACCACCACGAAAGAGCTGACGGAGGAACAGGCTAAAGGGGTGAACGAACTGATCGAAGCGATGGAGGAAGACGACGACGTGCAGGCGGTGTATCATAACATGGCGTAAAAAATTGCGGAATTGTGGAATTGCAGAATTGAGAAATTGTTAAATTTTTCCCGTGTGGATCGCATCGTCGCCGAATTTTTTTCGGAGTTTATCCACGGCGGACAACGCCTGTGACCGTCTGTCGTCCTCCGGAAACAGCGACGGCGGTTTCTCCTCCGCGCCGGTGAACTGCGACAGTCCGACGCCGAGCAGGCGGACCGGTGAGCGGCGCGAATATCCTCGCAACAGTAATGCACGCACTGCCTCGAAAACCACCTTGTCGTCATTCGTCGGCTCCTTCAGCGTTACGTTGCGTGTGATGGTGGAGAAGTCCGAATACCGCAACTTGAGTTTCACCGTTTTTCCCTTCCAACCGTACCGTCGTGTGTTGTAACACACACTTTCGGTCAACTCATATAGATATTTCAACAGCTCCTGCGTCTCGACGATGTTGGTGGAAAAGGTCTGCTCGTTGCTGATACTTTTCCGTTTCCATTCCACGTCCAACGTGTCGCTGCCGATCCCCATTGCCGTACGGTAAAAATAGCCGCCATGGTCTCCGAGAATTGATTGGATGGTCTCCCGGCCCGCCCGCTGAAGGTCCCGCACGATGTTAATGTCGTACTTGCGCAATTCTTTTTCTGTTTTCGCTCCGATGCCGGGAATGACATTGATATCCAGCGGTGCGAGGAACTCCTTTTCCAAGCCATGCTCGATGGCGATCAACCCTTCGGGTTTTACCACTCCGGTGGCGATTTTGGAGACGACTTTGTTGGACGACAATGCGATGGTGCACGGAAGTTTAAATTCTCTCTTTACCAGCGCCTGAATCGTCCGCATCAGTCCGGGCAAGTCGTTGTTGTACAATTTTTCGCAACCGGTGAAGTCCATGTACATCTCGTCGATGGATGCCTGCTGGATGATCGGCGCATAATCGCACAAAAAGTGGTAGAGGCGTTTGGATAATTTTCCGTATTCGCCGTGCCGGCCCCGCACAACGATCAATCCGGGGCAGAGGTCCATCGCTTGCCCCGTCGGCATGGCGGATCGGACGCCGAAGGCGCGTGCTTCGTACGATGCGGAGGAGACGACTCCGCGGCGTCCGGTGCCGCCGACCACTACCGGTTTGCCGATAAGCGACGGTTCAAAAATCCGCTCCACGGAAACAAAAAAGCAATCGAGATCGAGATGGGCGATGAATTTTTTCACGTTGCCGGCGTTCGTGTCGCAATTTTTCCCGCCGCATAGGCAAAAGGAAGATACGCCCCGAGAATGTCTACAACGGAATACCACAACGGCGACGGAAGCATGGCGACGGCCAAAATGCCGCCGATCAGGTTCAAACAACCGAGGGCGATGGCGAATGTCATTTTGCGGGAAACCGCAACGTAGGCGGCCACAAGCGCGCCGGAGAATGCGCCGAGGGCATGGGCGAGGAACGGAAAAAGGAACTGCTCCGGTCCGAACATCGGCATGGCCTCCTTCAATCCTTCCATCGTGGAAAGGTCCGCTCCGGGGGGCGGCGGGATGACGGCATGACCGAGATTGATGAGGCTCATGTTCACGATGCTGCCGACGGCGAATCCGCCGAGCACGGCGAGAATGTTGCGAAGAAGAGGATTCATACGGTTCTCCGATTCGTGGAAAAAAAAATGGGAAGTGACGGTTGATGATGCGGAGAGTATACCGATTTGACCGCTTTTCCGCAACACGGGAGGGGAAAGACGGGTTACAGGAGCTTTTCCATTTTGATGTTCGTCCGCGCATAATGACTCCCTTCAATCGGAATTTCGACAAATCCGAACCGCCGGTAGAGACGGATTGCAGGGGTGAGCGCCGTGTTGGAAAAAAGGATGATTCTTTTTTTGCCGGCGGCGCGGGAAAAATCGATCGCATGTTCCATCAATTGTTTTCCGAGACCGGAACCCTGCTCGGACGCGGTGACGGCCATTTTTCCCAACTCGAATGTCTGCTCGTCCACCGCAATCAACGCGCAGGTGCCGACGGCGATGTTGCGGCGCAAGGCGAAAAAGATCTCGCCGCCGCCCCGGATAATGCTGCTGCGGGGATCGGAGAGGAGCTGTTCATCCAGCGGTTCTACCGTAAAATATTTTTCCAGCCATTCGAGGTTCAATGTTTTGAACGCATCGGCCAGATCGTCGGAGAATCGCCGGATCTCGACTTCGCTGCTCATGCGACGTTCCCGTGTTCATCCAGCGGGAGAAAAGGATTGTACGCAAACTCCCACAAATTCCCGTCCGGATCGGTCACATATCCGCTGTATCCGCCCCAAAAGACCTTCTGCGGTTTTTTTAACACCACCGCTCCTTTCGCGTGCAGCGCAGCAACGACGATATCCACTTCCTGTTCAGACCCGAGATTGTGAGCAAGCGAAAACGGGCGGAAGCCGTTTCCCACCGGGGAAACGTGAGCATCTTTGGCGAGCTCGTCGCGCGGAAAAAGGGAGAGCATAATCCCGTTCAGTTTGAAGAAGACAACATCGCCGCTGCTGTTCGCTTCGGGCGTCCAGCCGAAAATTTCCGTATAAAACTTCTTCGACCGTTCGAGATCGTCCACGCCAAGCGTGATGAGTGTGAGCCGTTGTTCCATGATCACTGTCAATAATCGGTGAAAGGTGCGGTTGTGGTTTATCGTTTCAACACAAAATCAGTCTCCAGCAGATCGTACTCGGTCACCGTCATGCCGAGTTTGGTATAGACCGCATGTGCGACCGTATTTTCCTTTTCGGCGTACAATCGGATGCCGCAGACGTCCCCCTGTTCTTTCGCCATCGTTAACACGCGTTCATACAATGTCCGGAACACCTTTTGGGCCCGGTATTCCTTTCGGACGTACACACTTTGGATCCACCAGAACACGCCGTTCCGCCAATCGCTCCATTCATACGTGATCATCAGTTGACCAACGACGGCATGTCCGTCGATTGCAACGAGATAAAATCCGCGGGACGGATCGTCGAACATGCCGTTCACTCCCCGCAGAGTCCGTTCGGGATCGAGGTTAAAATGTTCGGTCTCCTTTGCCAACAAGACATTGTACCGTGCGATCGACTCCGCATCGGCACGCGTCCCCAGGCGTATCGTGATCATTCTGTACTCCGTTTCCGGTGAAGATTAGAGATCGAAATATATTCCGGCCAGATGGAGCGTCGCACGGCGGTCATAGAATTGACCCCGTTCTTCGATCCCGGTTCTCAGCGTATATGCCAGCCGTACGGCGCGGAGCGATCCGTTGTGGACCTTCACCCCCGCCTGATAACTTTGTGTCGATCCATAGGCGAGCTCGCTGCGCAATTTTACGTCGAACGCGCAGTAAAAAGTGAGATCATCCAACAGCGGATAGTTCAAAAACTCGCCGCCGGCTTGAAGAAGAAATTGCCCGTCCATCCGCCGATCGATTAAAAACGAATACGTGTAATACGTTCCGCCGTACACAAATCCGGAGAGGATAGGCAGACGGTGGATCACCATCCATTGATAATAATCCCGCGCATAGTTGATGGAGCGGGTGAACCCGAGCGATTCGAACGCATCATCCGCCAAATGGTGACTAGTGTGTCCCCATCCGAACCGCATTGTCGTTGCCGGAGAGAGACGGATATCCAGCATCAGGTCGACGAAGAAGTCGACATCCACCACTTGAAAACGGACACCGGCGCTGTTCAGCCGGGTGTAGACGGAACTTGCCAGCGATCCTTGCGCTTCGATTCCGCCGACCGAGATATTCCCGACCGGAAAACTTCCTCCCATGCTTCCGATCAGTGAATTACGATCGGTCAACTTAAGGTAGGATATCCGGTGCTCGTTGCCGTTCGCCGTAAAGGCCGGGACAAATTTTTTATCGGGGAGGAAGGTTACCGTCGCCACGGTGTCGGTTGCCCGGGCAGAAACGACACAGACCAGAACGAATAAAAGAAGCAGCGGCGATTTTGCAGGATAACGATTCAATGCAGTAACAGTCCTTTCACCGTCGGACGTTCGCCGGTATATACCTTTGCGCCGGGAGCGGGGAAATGGATCTTGCCGATCAGATTTTTCATGATATTCCACGTGTCGCCGTCCGGCAGCAGCGCATTGGTATTCCAATCCAGGCTGACGGCGAAGGAATGTTTTTTCGGTCCGACATCACCGTATGAAACGTTTTTTGCGCCCAATCCGAAGGCGATATTGAGGTACGGAGTCCAGAATTTTTTCGCCTTTTCCGGCAGCAGCCGGTGAACATCCACCGCGATCCAATAAATGTGGCCGCTGTAATCGCTCGCCGGTCCCCAGTCGGGATCCTTCGTTCCGCCGCCGGCGGAGGGGTAATAACTCCATTTAAACTGAAAATTCCGCAACACCGGATGTTTCGCCTGCAGCGCCCCGTAGAGGATGCCGGCGGAATTAAAATAGAGGTCGGACATGTTGAACGCCCATTTGGAAAATCCGTCGGCTACTTCAATGGCGAGTGCATGCGACGCGGGGACGGCAACGGCGCTCCACAATGCCGTCGTCTCGTCATACTGAGCCCACCGCAAGACATCATACGTCAATCCAAAAATGAGATACGACGCATACATGTGTCCCAGTTTGTCTATGCCGTAACTGTCGTTGTAAAAATACCCGTCGCTCTGAAACCGGAACTCGTGTTGTTGATACAGATAATCTTCCCGCCACCACCATTGAAATTCCATAAAGAGTGCGCCGGCGGACCAGGCGATCGTTCCGTAGGTTGCCACATCTTTCCTCGGAAGCGAAAGAAAGAGGCTGTCGGCGGGGGCGGACTGTGCCGCGCCGAGCTGCACCGCCAGAACACAAGAGAGGAAAAGTCGTTTCATCGTTCCGAAAAGATACGGAAGAAACAGGGTTGAAACAAAAATTCCAATGCGGGGCATTGGAATTTTTTCCGTCTCGGAACGCCGGACGGCAAGTTCTTTTTTGCATTCGCAATTCGTTATGCGGCCGGTGTTCGCGGCAGGGAGATGATAAATTCCGTCCCTTTGCCCGTTTCCGTCGCAAAAGAGATCGTGCCTTTGTGCAGCGCCACAACGCGTTGAACGATGGCCAAACCAAGCCCCGTTCCGTTCTGTTTTCCCTGCGTCACGAACGGTTCAAAGAGCGTATCGCGGATCTCCTCCGGTATTCCCGCTCCGTTGTCTTCCACGGCGATATGGAGATTGCCGTTCCGGTCCTCCATCAGCACGCTGATGACGCCGCCGTTCGGCATAGCGTCTTCCGCATTGTTCACGAGATTGTTCAATACGCGGCGGATTCTTTCTTTATCGACCATCAACTTCGACACCGAATGGTTCGCCACGGCGAATCGGATGTTCGATTGCGCGAACCGGTTCGCATAATCCTGCCGCAGCGATTCCGCGAGTTCTTCCGCCGAACATTGGACGTAATTCAGCTGGAATCCCCCTTTGGAAAAATCCAGAAGTTCCTGCATCATATCGTTCATTCTGCGCAGCGCGGAATGCAGCTGTTCGAATTTTTCCTTTCGTTTTTCCGGCTCAAGCGTTTCGTTGTTCTGCAGAAAATCCGCGATCAGGGATAACGACGTCATCGGTGTCCGGAAATCGTGGACGATGGAACTCGCCATTTGTCCCACAGCGGACAGGCGTTCGCTTTTCAACAGTTCGGACTGCACACGGCGAAGATTGTCCTGCATCGTATCGAATGCGTCGGCCAGTTTGCCGATTTCATCATTGTCGAATCCTTCTTTGATCTTATGATCGAGTTTGTTTCCGCCGCCGATCGACTCCGCGACGCCGATCAATTTTTTCAACGGCAGATCCACAAAACGGCGGAAGACCAATCCGTTCAGCAGCAGGGAAAGGACGAGAAATCCGGCAAATACGTAGAACGTCCGGAGGGCGTTGTTCTCCAGATGGTGCGCCGTTTGCTCCAGCGGAACGGTCATCACGGCGGCCCCGAGCACGCTTCCCATCTCCACGTTATGGCATTGGCGGCATTTTTTTTCGGCGAGGAAAGGGATCAACGCCTGCATTTCCTCGCACGGCTGCAGGATCGTCGGCTTATCCGCGGAAAGGTTCGCGATTTTTTTCGTTTCATGCAGCTGTTTGTTGCACGTGAGGTACCATTGCGGTTCTTTGGTATGGAACACGTCGTTGCCGAAATTTTTATTCAGATCCCACACGTCCACTTCGCGGCGGATCAGCCGCGTGCGTCGTTCATCGTCTTCCAGATAACTTTCGTCGAAATGAAGGCTGTCGAGCCGGAAGAGAATGTGGATATCCTTGATGTCGCCCGAGGAGCTTACTTTCCGGAGGTAACTGTCGTCGATGCTTTCGTTCGTCACCATCATGTTCACCAGCGCTTCTTTGATGGTGTTTGCCTGTGCCGTGGCGGCGTTCTGCACCTGCGACATCATCTGCTCCTGCGTGGTGCTGTAGTTAAAATAGGCGATCACCCCCACCGCGAGGAAAAAGAGGGGAAAAAATACAATGGAGATTTTAACCGGCAACGACAGATTTTTCAGCATACATTCCCCGCAGTGAAGTGATTACAGTGAAATGGAACCCAGCACGGTGCCGGAAGCTGCTCCGGTAACCGACGGTATATTCGCCGGATGTCCGGCGAGCGTTTCGTTGGCCAACAATGCAAAACAGAGCGCTTCTTTAGCGTCGGACGGAACGCCGCGCTCGTCGGAACAGAGCACCGCCGAGGGAAAAAAACAACGCGTCAGCGTTTTCATCAGGGTAACATTTTTTGTCCCGCCGCCGCTGACGATCAGTTCGTGGAGCCGGGCGCCGCGCAAGCGCGGACGGAGATGCCGCTGAAATTGATCGGCAATGCTTACCGCCGTGAATTCGGTCACCGTTGCGACGATATCTTCTTTCCGTTCCCGCCGGGAAAGATGGAGAATACTTTTCACAAAAGTATCACCAAACATCTCCCGTCCGGTCGATTTCGGAAGCGGACGCGAAAAATACCGGTGCCCCATCAACTGCCGCAACAGGCCGGGAAGAATTTTTCCCCTCGCTGCAACGGCGCCGTGACGATCGTACGGGAGTCCGAACAACCGCGCCATGATTGCATCGATCACCATGTTGCCCGGACCGGTATCGAAAGCAAGAACATCCTTTTCTCTGCATTGGTTCTTCAGCAGCGTGATGTTGGCGATACCGCCGATATTGAGCACGGCCCGGTTCTTTGTGGACGAACGGAACGCCAGATAATCAAAATACGGCACCAGCGGTGCTCCCTGCCCGCCCAGCGCCATATCGCCGACGCGGAAGTTTCCGACCGTCGGAATTCCGGTGAATTTTGCGATTGCGGACGGATCGCCGATCTGTAACGTAGAACGGATTTTTTTCCCGAACAGTTTGTGCTCTGCCGGCACATGATGGATCGTTTGTCCGTGCGAACCGATGAGATCAATCCGTCCGGGCGGAATGCCCGTTTTTTTTGTGAGCGCGAGCACGGCATCGGCGAACATCCGTGCGAACAGGATGTTCAGAGCGGAGATTGCGTCGACGCTCCCGCCCCCCGGCTGCGATACCGACAACACATAATCGCGGAATCCTCTCGGGTAGGCGAACGATCGAAAGCCGATTTGCCGGAACCGTGTGTCGGTTCCGCTCCCGCGAACCGACACCAGCACGGCATCGATGGCATCGACCGATGTACCGGACATCAAGCCGACGATAAGTTTTTCTTTTTTCCGGATCAGGCGTTCGAGCGGCGTCATAGGGTTATTATTGTTGCAAAGATATAATAAAAACTGATTATATTCCCCTCGGCACTGTACAATCATCAATAGGTGGGATATGTTTTCACTCTGGGAGCGGCAATCGTTCCTTTCGTCCGACGTGATCATCGTCGGCGGAGGGATTCTCGGACTCTCCACGGCGTGTTCGATCAAAGAACGGAGTTCGTACACGGGTGTAACGGTGCTCGAACGCGGGATACTTCCCACCGGCGCCAGCACGAAAAATGCCGGATTCGCTTGTTTCGGAAGTTTAACGGAGTTGGTGGCCGATTCCGCCTCTCTGGGTGAACAACAGATGCTCGCGTTGGTGGAAAAACGGTGGCGCGGACTCGCCCTGCTGGACCAGCGGCTCGGCGAAGAAGCGATGGAATATGAACATCTTGGCGGATTTGAGCTGCTGACGGAAGAACAGTTGACCGTGCAC
The DNA here is from genome assembly GCA_964603685.1 of uncultured Chitinophagaceae bacterium. Lineage (GTDB taxonomy): Bacteria > Bacteroidota > Ignavibacteria > UBA10030 > UBA8401 > UBA8401. The sequence goes on along the minus strand of CAZRWF010000004.1, from coordinate 3,345 downwards.
AAACATATCGATGCGGTCAACCAGTTGTTGTTTCCGATTTTTCAGATGGAAGTGTTCCACAGCGCACCGTCGAAAATTAAAGAATTCGGTTTTCACGCATCCATCGTGAAGGACATCATCTTCAATCCGTTCGAAGGGCAGATTGATACGGGAAAAATGATGAAAGCACTGGTCCGGAAAACTCTCTCCCTCGGCGCGGAGATCATCACCGGCGCGGAAGTGACGGCGGTGCACTCCCGGTCGAACGGAGCGGAGGTCGTCGTTTCCTCCTCCGGCGCCGAAACGGTTTTTTCCGCATCGCATGCCGCCCTCTGCACCAACGCCTTTTTGCCGCAGCTTGCACCGCAGATAAACGTGCGTCCCGGCCGCGGACAGGTGCTGGTGACGGCGCCGATCCCGAATCTGAAAGTGAAAGGCGCGTTTCATTTCGACGAAGGGTATTATTATTTCCGGAATTATCGTGACCGCATTCTCTTCGGCGGAGGGCGGAACGTCGATTTCGACACCGAAACGACAACGGAGTTTGCGGTGAACGAAAAAATCCTGGCGGACCTGAAAGAAAAATTGACGACGATGATCCTCCCCGGCGTTCCGTTCGCAATCGACCAGGTGTGGCAGGGAATTATGGGATTCGGACCGACAAAATTCCCTCTGATCGATTCCACCGTTCCGCATGTGAGCGCAGCGCTCGGCTGCAACGGCATGGGTGTAGCGCTGAGCAGCCTGCTGGCAGAGGAACTCGCGGAGAAAATTCTTGCCGAGCAAAATTAATTCATCAGAAAGTGTTCAACTCAATTTCCATTTCAATTATCAGCATTACCCCAAACCTTTTACCTTTAACCTTAAACCCTGAATCCCAAACCCCAAACCCCGTCTCATGCCACACTCCATGACCACCCCCTCACTGCTGCTTGGCGCCCACATGTCCATCGCCGGTGGGGTGCACACGGCAGTGGACCGCGCGACCTCTATCGGATGCACCGCATTGCAAGTCTTCACCAAGAACAACAACCAATGGAGCGGTAAGCCGTTCACGGATTCCGATATTGATCTCTATACAACGAAGATCGCCGCCGCCGGTATCGGTCCGGTGGTATCGCACGACTCTTATCTGATCAACCTCTGCGGAACGAATCCCGATATACTCAAAAAATCGCGCGCCGCTTTCATCGACGAGTTGGAACGGTGCGAACAACTCGGCATTCCGCTGTTGAACTTCCATCCCGGATCACATCTCGGAGCGGGGGATGACGAAGGGATCAAACGGATCTGCGAAAGTCTCGATCTCGCTCACGAGAAGACGAAAAATTATCGTGTAAAAAGCGTTCTGGAGGCGACGGCGGGGCAAGGAACGAATGTCGGTTACAAATTTGAACACCTTCGCGCGATCATCGATGGGGTGGAACATCCGGAGCGGATGGCGGTCTGCATCGACACGTGCCACATTTTTGCCGCGGGATACGACATATCCACCGAAAAAGGATACGAGGAAACATTCCGGCAATTCGACACGATCGTCGGACTGGAGAGGATTGTTGCGTTCCATGTGAACGATTCCAAAAAAGGACTCGGATCACGTGTGGACCGGCACGAACATATCGGGAAAGGGGCAATCGGGTTGACCGGATTTCGAATGCTGATGAACGACAAGCGGTTCGTGCAGATTCCCAAAATACTCGAAACGCCGAAAAGCGACGATCTGCACGAGGATGTTGAAAATATGAACGTCTTAAAACAACTGTTCGTCTAATAGCAGTCGGTTCTCAACGAACCATTATTCGTTTTGGCGTCGATACTCTTTTAAAAACCCCGTATAATCTCCGTAATCACGATGTTCGATCACCGCACCCCCTTGTACAGACAGAATCACCACCAACGGTGTGATTATGTGAATGGTGTTGCCTCGAACGCTGATAAAATCCCAATCCAAAGACAACTCAAACACCGCCGTATTGCTCGAAACGATCGTTCGAATATAGGTCGGAGTCATTCGGAGCACGTTTTGATACATCAATCGGAAATTGGCGACGACATTCTCCCTTCCGGCAATACGACCGCCGGAAAAGAGGAATGCCGCGGTGGGATCTTCGAACGTAATATCCTGATGCATGATCGCGGCAAGATCATCGATGCGATGGGCAAAATAGGCATCGATATACCGTTGCACAACCGCTGCGGTTGCTGTCGTGCTGTCGTCGAATCCGTGGGGCGATTGCGCCGCCAATGAACCCGCTCCGGCCAAAAATCCGAAAAAGACGAGGACGATCTCTCTCACTTGATCAATACCGCTTTGATGGTTTTCGATCCGTTGACTGATTTCAACCGAACAACATATGTCCCCCCCGAAAGATGTTCGGCATTAAACGGGACCGTGTGTTCTCCCGCCTGAAACAACCCCTCTGCAATGGAGGCAACGGCCTTCCCGAGGATATCATATGCGGTTACAGAGACATGTCCGCTGTTCGGAAGGCGGAATCGGATGGCGGTAGAAGGATTAAACGGATTCGGAAAATTCTGTTCCAGCGCAAACTCTCCCGGTGTTGTCTGCGATTTCCGGACGGACAGCGCCGCATTCACTCCGGTGATCATCCGCAAGGCGCGATTGGAATATTGTGATACATAGATCGTATCGCCGCTTGGTGTTGCAACGATTCCGTTGGGGGTGCTGAACGACGAGGATAGCGCCGAACCGTTCACCGATCCGTTCAATCCATTGCCCGCGAAGAGAACCGGAGCTCCGCCGTCCAGCGGGATCCGGAAAATCCGGTTCTGCTGATATGCCGTCACGAACATCCGATCACCGGACATCGCCAAAAAGCCCAGCCACCCGCTGATTTGCGCAATTTGTTGCAGACCGGAATCCGGAACATATCGAAAAATCTTGCCGTCGGTGAAATTTCCAATGTACAGCCGTTTCTGAGTATCACGTCCCAAACCAATTGGACCGTTCAACGGACTGCCGACGAGAAAATCCGAAACATTTTTTGCGGTGTCTATTTTCGAAATTTTTGAGGTATTATCGCTCGTTTGATATTGTGCCACCAACATGCTCCCGTCGTCATTAAACAGAATCGTTGCCGGCCTGTCAATAGTGACGTAGTGTGAAACGGTGCCATCCATAGAAACCGCCATAATGCTGTTTCCGAGCGCATTGGGCACATATAATCGCCCGTCCGGACCAAAGGCAATACCGTTCGGACTGTTAAATCCGGTAGCAAAAATCTCTGATTGACCGGAGGGGGTGATTTTCGTGACGGTGGATCCGGCATACCGCGATGCATAAATATTACCTTTTGCATCGAGGGCTAATCCGTCGTTAAACGTGGAGTTCAGCACAACGGTCGA
>CAZRWF010000003.1:3435-94848 GCA_964603685.1 uncultured Chitinophagaceae bacterium | reverse complement strand
AATCAAACCTTGTCAAGGTTCCATACAAGCATCCAGCATCTAGCATCCAGCATCTTACTTACTTCTTAATACCGTGCTTGCAGTAAACAATCTTTCCGTCAATTACGGCGAACGCTACCTGTTCGACGACATTTCGTTCACCATCAATCCCCATGACCGGATCGGGCTTGTCGGCAGCAACGGCGCCGGCAAATCGACTCTGATGAAGATTATCGCCGGCATCAATCCGCCGATGGAAGGGAGTGTGAACAAGGCCCGTTTCGTCTCCGTCGGTTATTTGCCGCAGGATGCGGTGGTCGATTCGGACGCGACGCTCTATAAAGAGGTGGAATCGGCGTTTGAAGACGTTCTGCAGATCGAACAGGAACTGAACGAAGCGTACGAACGGCTCGGCGTGGTGGACCATACGACGGAAGAATATTCTGAACTGCTGGAGATCATCGGCGAATTGCAGCACAAACAGGAAGAGGCCGACGCGTTCCGGCTGAAGTCGAAAATCGAAACGGTGCTGATGGGGCTCGGATTTTCCGTCCCCGATCTGGAACGGAGCGTCCGGGAATTTTCCGGCGGCTGGCAAATGCGCATCGCCCTGGCAAAACTGCTGCTGCTGGAACCCTCCGTGCTGCTGCTGGACGAGCCGACGAACCATCTTGACATCGACTCGCTGCAATGGCTGGAGGAATATCTCCGCAATTACAACGGCGCCATCGTTCTCATCTCGCATGACCGCGCTTTTCTCGATTCGCTGACGAAAAAAACTTTTGCTTTGTCCCTGGGGAATATGGAAGTGTATTCCGGCAACTATTCCTTCTACGAAAAAGAGCGCCTGGTCCGCAAAGAGTTGATGATGAACGCGAAGAAAAATCAAGAATCACAATTGAAGCAGACGCAGGAGTTCATCGACCGCTTCCGTTACAAAGCGAGCAAGGCGCGGCAGGTGCAGAGCCGGGTAAAACAGTTGGAAAAAGTGGAACTGATCGAGATCGAAGACGAAGAGGATGAGATCCATTTCCATTTCCCGCAAGCACAGCCGAGCGGCCGCGTGGTGATGGAGTTGAAGAACATCAAAAAGATGTACGGCGAAAAACATGTCTATGACGATCTCACCTATATCTTCGAACGGGGAGACCGGATCGCCATCGTCGGCGTGAACGGCGCCGGAAAATCGACCATCTCCAAAATCGCCGCCGGTGTGGAGCCGATTCAGGGAGGAGAGCGGGTGGAAGGGTACAACGTGATCGTCTCCTATTTTGCACAGCATCAGGCGGACGAACTTGACCTGAGCAAAGAAGTGCTGCAAACGGTGGATGAGGTGGCGGAAGGAGAGATCCGCACGCGGCTGCGGTCCATTCTCGGATCGTTCCTCTTTAAAGGGGACGATGTCTTCAAAAAAGTGAAAGTCCTTTCCGGCGGCGAAAAAAGCCGTCTCGCCTTGGCGAAGATGCTACTGGCGCCGGCGAACTTTCTGATCATGGACGAACCGACGAACCATCTCGACATGCGCTCCAAAAAAGTGCTGCAGGAGGCGCTGAAGGAATTCGACGGCACATATCTGATTGTTTCGCACGACCGCGCGTTTCTGGATACGATCGTCAACAAAGTGCTCGAAATTTCTCCCGGCGGACGGGTGAAGACGTACATCGGAAATGTGAGCGAGTATATCGCCAAAAAGAAAACCGAAAAAAACGAAGCGCAGAAGAGTGAATCAAGAGGACAGAAATCAGAAATCAAAGAGCAGAAACCGCAACCGCAGGAGCAGAATAAACAGCACCGGAGCACGGGCGAGCAGGAAAAACCGAAAAAAAATCTCCATCAATTAAAGAAGCGGCTGGAGCAGGTGGAAGGGGAGATCGCGTCGCTGGAAGAGCAAAAAGCGGTTCTGGAGAAAAAAATGGCCGGGGAAGAATTCGTCAAACATCCGCTCAAGGCGAAAACGATCAGCGCGGAGTACGATGCCGTGACGCAGAAACTCAACGGACTGATGTCCGAATGGGAAAAGGTATCGGCGGAGATGGAAGGTTAATATTTTACCACGGAGACACAGAGGCACAGATTCAATAATATTTTCATCTCTCCGTGCCTCAGCGGTGAAACAAGTTTGTTCAAACTGAAAAACATATCCGCCGTCGGCTGGATGCTCTTCAGCGCTTTTTGTTTTGCGTTGATGGGAGCGTTCACGCATTCGCTCAAAGAGATCTTCGACTGGCGCATCACCGGTTTTGCGCGGGCGTTCATCAATTTTATTTTTATTTTCGCATTGGCGTTCGTTACACACAAACCGTTGATCTTTTTTTCCGCCCCTTCCTCCCTGTGGTGGCGCAGCATCGTCGGTTCCGTTTCGATCCTCGGCACGTTTTACGTCTTTTCTCATCTCCCCATTGCCGAAGCGACGTCGCTCACCAATCTTACTCCGATCTGGATGGCGCTCATCATCGCCTTCGTGGCGAACCAGTCGGTTCCGCGTTCGGTGCTGATTTCCATCGTCTGCGGCATCGTCGGCGTCTTTTTTATCCAGCAGCCGCATTTTGACCGGGGAAATTTCGCCATTGTGGTCGGCATCCTGCAGGCGCTCGGCGCGGCGATTGCGGTCTATAATCTTCACCGGACGAAAAACGTCCACCCAACGACCATCGTCGCTCATTTCACCGGAGTGGCGAGTCTGATCACGTTTGTCGTCATGATCCCCTCGCTGCCGCATCTGTTTGACGGGACGAAATATTCGCTGCCGGTCATTCTCGGACTGGTCGGCATCGGATTAAGCGGCACCGTGGCGCAGTTGGCAATGACGCGGGCCTACATGCTCGGCAATCCGGCGCAGAATTCCACGGTCGGTCTCGCACAAGTAGCGTTTGCGGCCCTCTTCGACCTCCTGTTCTGGGAGCGCTCCTTCAGCATGGCAACGGTGATCGGGATTCTGTTGATTACCGTGCCGACAACATTTTTTGTGGCGCGCATTCAATTGCGGAACAGGGCGCAGGGGGTGTAAAAAAATTCTTATATTGACGTTGGGAATAAATTTCGGCGGGAATCCCACAATGCAACAATGACGATGAGATCACCTTCAATGCGGTAGAATATTTTATAATGTCCGCGAATGATTACCCTGTGGTGATCCATGTGAATCTTTTTACCCAATTGCGGATGATGAGGCAGAAGAGAAATGATCTTTTCAATTTCCAGGAGCAAATGTGTAGAATAGACCGCATTGCCGTTCCGATGAAGGTAAAACTCCAGGGCAGAGAAAAGATCGCGAGAGGCGCGTTGTGACCAGATTATTTTTTTTCGAGCCAATGGCGAGCCTGCGAAATGGTGTCGGAATGAGAGACAATTCTTCCGTTCGCAATGTCTGATTCGCCTTCGGCAAGGAGTTGACGTTGATCGTCGGTTAAGACGTATTCAGATTCATCTGTAGTTCTTTGGTCGATGATCTCCTGAAGTTGTTGAAGGAGATCCCTGTCTTTCATCGCAGAGATCTTGTTGATCAAATAGTTTTGCAATTCCAGCGTGCTCATATTTTCATACTATTATTATGACAATGTACACTCCCGTTAAAATAGTTGCAAGTGCATGAAAAACGAATTTTACACAGATTTTGATTTGCAACACCTTCATGATTCCGAACGGAAATCCGATTATCGGACCCCGTTCGAACAGGACCGCGACCGGATTATTCACACCGCATCGTTCCGGCGGCTGCAGGCGAAAACGCAAGTCTTCCTCTCCGGCGAGTACGATTTTTACCGGACACGGCTGACGCATTCGCTCGAAGTGGCGCAGATCGGACGGGCGATCTGCACATTCCTGCAAAGAAAAGGCGGCGCCTTTTCCGATACGTTTTTTATCGACGGAAATCTCGTGGAAGCGATCTGCCTGTCGCACGATCTCGGCCATCCGCCGTTCGGCCATGCGGGGGAGCGGACACTCCACGCGGTGATGAAACCGTACGGGGGATTCGAAGGAAACGCACAGACGCTCCGCCTGCTCACCGAAACGATTTATTCCGACAACGTAACGCGGAAAGGAATGAATCCCTCCCGAGCATTTCTCGACGGCGTTCTGAAATATAAAACACTCTACTCCGAACTGACCAATCCGAAAAATCATTTTCTCTACAACGAACAGAAACGGTTTCTCGATTTCGCGTTCGATGGAACCGATGTGACGTCGCATTTTGAGGCGGGAAAGAAGCGGGATGGTTTCCGCAGCATTGAATGTCAGATCATGGATTGGGCGGACGATGTGGCGTATTCGCTGAACGACGTGGCGGACGGAATCCATTCCGGATTTATCACGCAGCAGAAGATTGAACGGTGGGCGGGATCGCAACAACTGGATGCCGATCTGCAGGCAAGTCTTACGCAATTGTTCTCGGCAATGAACGAGGGACGCGTCGAACGGACCCTCTCCAGCAAAATCGGAAAGTATATCGAGTCCGTCAGCGTCATCGAAACGAACAATGTGATGTCCGCGCGGACGAACCGGTACCGATATCATCTCGAGATTGACGAGAAAGCGCAAAAAGAGTCGAAGATGTTCAAAAAAATCGCCCTCGATCTTGTCTTCCTTTCTCCGCAGCTGCATCAACTGGAAAAAAAGGGGGATTTCCTGCTGAAACGGATCTTCGATACCTTTGCGGAGAATTATCTGAACGGCGATATGTTTGCGTTGAACCTGCTTCCGAATTATGTGGAGCAGAATTTCCGGAACGCGAAAGAACGGCCGCACCGCGCCCGCCTGCTGTGCGATTATATCGCCGGCATGACGGACGGATTCGCCATTCGCACCTACAAACGGCTGTTCGATCCGGAATTCGGCTCGATGGTGGATTTAATTTGACGAACAAACATCGTGAACCACATTTTCCTGTTTGTTCGACGGCATGATGCCGTGAAGCTGTATGGAAGGATTACACATTGACATCCGCACAAGACTGGTATCGGATCAACAACGCTGAATCGATCGATTCCCCGGCGTTGATTGTCTATCGCGATCGCGTCCTTTCCAATATCCGGGCATTGATCAAAAATGTGAAGAGTGTTTCCTCCCTTCGTCCGCATGTGAAGACGCATAAGATGCGGGAAGTGTGCGCCATGATGCTGCGCGAGGGGATCACAAAGTTCAAATGCGCCACGATTGCCGAAGCGGAAATGCTCGGTGCGGCCGGTGCAACAGATGTGCTGCTCGCCTATCAGCCGGTCGGTCCGAAAACCGGCCGCTTGCTGCAGCTCGTTCAAACGTTCCGGCAGACGAAATTTTCGTGCGTGTTCGATTCCGCCGCTGCCGCCAACGACATTTCCTCCCGGTTCCATTCCGCAAACGAACAGATCGGTCTTTTCATCGACCTGAATGTCGGAATGAACAGGACGGGTGTTGCACCGGAGAAAGTGCCGTCGCTGGTCGCTTCCGCTGGCGGACTTCCCGGCATTTTCTTAGAAGGAATCCATGCGTATGACGGACAGATCGCCGATGATGATGCGGCGGTCCGCACCGCACAATGCGAAAAAGTGATCGGAACGATCCGTTCCGTGCTCGCGGCAATGCCGCCGGCGGTACGTTCTCGCATGACGGTTGTTGCCGGAGGTTCGCCGACCTATGTTGTCCATGCGCAGCAAGAGGGATTTGAGTGCAGTCCGGGCACATTCGTCTTTTGGGATTGGAGCTACAGCCAGATGATGCCGGAAGAGCCGTTCGACTATGCGGCGCTGGTGATGACGCGGGTTATTTCCGTTGTGGATGACCGGACGATTTGCACCGATCTCGGGCATAAATCGGTCGCTGCCGAAAAACCGCCGCCGCGTGTGTTGTTCCTGAATGCACCGGAGGCGATTCCCGTATCACACAGCGAAGAACATCTCGTCCTTTCGGTTCCGGATGTTTCGCGGTTTCCGGTGGGGACGGTCCTGTACGGCGTTCCGAAACATATTTGTCCGACCGTTGCTTTGTACGAACGGGCAACAGTCGTGGAGAATCACCGGGCCGTTTCGGAGTGGGAAGTGACGGCGCGGAACAAAATAATTTCGATCTAACGTGGCATAACCAATATCGGTTGGACAGCCGGTGTTGCGGGGACAACAATATTTTTTTATCTGTGAAATCTGTGGCGACACTATGGAAATAAAAAAAGATGACATCATCGAACTGACGATCGAATCGACCGGATTCGAGGGGAAGAGCATCGCCCGTGTGGACGGCTATGTCATCTTTGTGGAAGGGGCGATCGCGGGGGACCGGGTGAAAGCAAAAGTATATAAGAACAAAAAAAAATATGCTGAAGCGAACGTCGTGGAGATTCTTTCCCCTTCGCCGCATCGGACGGCGCCCCGCTGTACGCATTTCGGAACATGCGGCGGCTGCAAATGGCAGCATGTGGCGTATGAGACGCAGCTGGCGTACAAACAACAGCATGTGATCGATGCGCTGGAACGGATCGGCGGATTCCGCGGATTGCCGGTTTTGCCGATTATCGGTTCGCGCGACCAGTTTTATTACCGGAACAAGCTCGAATTTTCGTTCAGTCCGAAACCGTGGCGGACGACGATGGATCGGGAACAGTTTGCACAAGGACCGGAATTGGCGCTCGGATTTCATGTACCGCAGCGGTGGGACAAAGTGCTGAACATCGACGAATGTTTTTTGCAGTCGGAAATCAGCAGTGGAATACTCACGGCGGTCCGCGCGTTCGCGCAGAAGCACAACATTCCTGCCTACGATCCCGAAACGGAATCGGGATATTTCCGCAATCTCGTCATCCGTGAAGGGAAACAGACCGGCGACATCATGGTGAATCTCGTTACGTTCGAAGACTCACCGGAAGTGATGGAGCGGCTCACGGCGGAGTTGCGTTCGCTCTTCCCGTCAATCACTACCGTGGTGAACAATGTGACGAAAAAAAAATCACAAGTGGCGGTGGGGGAGTACGAAAAGGTCTATTGGGGGAACGGAACGATCATCGACCGGCTGGGAAAATTTCACTTCGAGATTTCGCCGAATTCCTTCTTTCAAACAAACACAACACAGACGGAGCGGCTGTATACCGTCGCCAAAGAATTCGCCGATCTGCGTCCGGCGGACGTGATGTACGATCTCTACTGCGGCACCGGAAGTATCGGAATATTTTTTTCCGACTCCGTCCGTCAGGTGGTCGGGATCGAACTGGCGGAAAGTTCCATCCGGAACGCGCGGAAAAACGCGGAGCGGAATAACATCACGAACTGCGAATTTTTTGCGGGAGACTTGAAGGACCGTCTCACCAAAGACACGGCATGGAAGGATCAGTTCGCCGCTCCGGATGTGATCGTCGTCGATCCGCCGCGCTCCGGCATGCACCCCAAAGCGGTGGAAGAACTCGGAAAGATGAACGTGCCCCGTTTGGTCTACATCAGCTGCAATCCCGCCACGCTCGCCCGCGATCTGCAGCAGTTGGTGAAGGACGGATATGTGATCGATGCCGTTCAGCCGGTGGATATGTTCCCGCATACCTATCACATCGAGTGTGTGGTGAAACTGCGGTACCCGTAATTCCTCGCATCCTCCCTTGCCTGTAATGCCAATGCGTAATTATTGACTCTTCCCACGCATTTCGTACATTCACAACAGTCACTGCCGCACTACCGGACCATTCTCTGCCGTCGCCAGCATTTCGGAACCGCATCCTTCGAGCCGATGAATATTCGACGCCGTCAATCACTTTCGGTCCTTCTTCTTTTTCTGATGTTGGTCGTGCCGGTCGCCGTGTATTACACCGTCGGACGGGAACATCGTCCGACACTGCTGCCGATCGGCACCCTTCTGCCGGGAATACCGGTGTCGAACGACGAAGGGAAAAATATTTTGACCGATTCGCTTCTTCCGCGGAGAGGGATGGTGGTGATATTTTCGACAGAGTGTGATCATTGCGAAGAGCTGATGAAAAGGATTGATACGATGTTTCCGGAGATACAATCATGGGGAGAGGTGCTCCCGGTCTCGCTGGATGATGCGGCGGCAACACGGCGGTTCGCGGAGAAACATCAATTGACGGTTCCGCTCTATTCGGACGGGGAACGACGGAGCCTTCCATTGTGGAATGTCCGTACGGTGCCGTCGATGATCGTCGTGTCGGAACACCGGCGGGTGATGAATATCCGCTCCGGGAACATCCGCCCGGAGGAATTGCGGCGATTGATGGGGTCGGCTCCGCCGGACCTCAAAATGGATCGATGAATCGATGCCGAAAAAAATGGGAGCGATACTGGTAACAATTTTCGGATTCCTCTATTTCGGAGTGGAACGGTCCGAGCCGGTCGACGGGACAATGTTTCGTCCGACCGATTGGAAATCCCTCAAAGGAGAATACCTCGGAAGCGAAGGAGTGATTTATCAGACAAAAAAGAATAATTGCGGCGTGGCAGCTGTGAAGATGGTGCTGGAGATGAACGGAGTCCCCGCCTCCTTCACCGAAGTGGAAAGTGAATTGCCGCTAACCGCCGAAGGGGCCACCATGCTGACGCTGCAAACGGTCCTCCGGCAATACGGGTTGGAGAGTGAAGGATGGAGGATTGATGTCGAGGAATTGCCGAATCGACGATTTCCCATGATCTTATTCGTGCATGGCGATCATTTTGTGGTAGCGGACAGTGTGGATGGGCAAACACGTGAGGAAGTATTTCTTCGCGACCCGTCGTCGGGACGGTGGCGTGTTCCCCGGTCGACATTGCGAAAGATTTGGAAGGGGGAGACATTGATCTTTTCGGGAGAGTAATCTGCTCGCCGGATTGCGGACGGAACGCGACGATGTGGTGGACGGTTTGGGCGCCGGACATGATGTCGGCAACGGCCGGACGACGACAGCCCACGGCGGGTTTCATTCATTCAATTCACAAATCATTATGGAGGTAGTATGAATACGCTTATCCGGAAAGGGGCGGCGGTGCTGATATTGGTCTGCCTGCTGTTCCCCGCATTGCCTCTGGAAGGAACGAACGCACCGCTTTCGGCGGCGGAAATGTCGCTGATTACCGGAGGTAAAGAGGCGATCGATTGCGACGCAATTGGCGCCGGTGCGTACACGCTGTGCGTGTCGCTGGGAGGCGGCTGGTTCGCCTGCTCGATCGTCGCCCTTGCCGCTTACGCGGGATGTTTTGCGGCGAATGCCATCGCAGCGAATTGAACGAACCAAGACCAGGATGTGTACATGTCTTGGTCTTTTTTTATTTTTCACCATTCGGACCGATCTTCACATGAAAAAAAATCTTTGCCTTTGGACCGTTGCGGCGATGGAGATTCTCGCCGCCCAATCCGCCATTGTGGAACAACCGCGTTACAAATTTGAATCGTTGCGGTGGAAAGAACATTGGACGGCGGTGCAGCGTTCGCTGTTGCCGAACACGTTGTCCGAAATTTCTGCACCGGACAATCCGTTTGAAAAAAAGGGGGAACCGATGTTCCACTATTCCTTGCGCGACACTCTCGATACCGGTCCGGTGACGGTCGGGTTCGGGTTTACGAAGCGGGACAGTCTGTTGACGACGTTAAACGTGGCGTTCACCGGTCTGCGGGACGAAGAAGAGGCGGAGAAGAAGATCGAGCAGCTGATTGCCGTGAACACAGACCGATTCGGCGCTCCGGCCCGCGATCAAAAGATACCGTTCATCGGCCGATTTCTTCTCTGGAAAACGGGCGGAACGACGATACAGATGCAGATCGTCTCAACGTCGGTGATGATGATCTATTCGCGATGAGCGGACCGTGTGGCTGTTTCTTTTTCATCCGTTCCTCTTTTATCGGTTGCTGCGCCGGAGGGAGTGTGTTGTCGTCCCGTTGTTCGTGATTTCTTCCGTTCAAACGGGATTGATGTTTCTGCCGGGAATTTTTCATGGAGTTTCGTTTACCGTTCCTTTGGCGGCGAGCATTACGGTCTTTTCGTTCGGAACGGTTCTGTTGAAATCTTTGCTGACCGCACTGTTCTTTGCCGCGGTCACGGCGGCCGTGTCCGGCAGGATCGTCCGATCGGATTTGAAATATTTCCTCTCGGCAAGTATATTCTGTCACGCGGTGTTTGTGGCGGGAAAAATGATCGGCGCGGCGTACGGAGCGATCCGCTGGTCAATGGGTGCGGAACACGCATTCCGTTTTGTCCGGACGCTCAACGTACAACAGGTGCTGGAGTGGGGAGGTGTTCAGGCGCCGCCGATCTTCGAACAATGGGATCTGTTTGCTCTGCTTTTCATCGTTCATTCCGCCGCCGTTCTCCAACGGGGGCCGGCACCGTCATTCGGTATTGTGCTGGCTCTGTGTTTCGCACATTGGTTGGCCGTTGTGACGGCGCAGAACGTATTGATGCGATCGTTGGCAGCGTGGTAACGGAAAAACTTCGACCGGAGAATGCATGCCTTCCCCTGCGGCACGTTGCGGCTGGACGATTCTTTGCCGTTTTCTATGGCTCTCGCTTCTGATCGGCGGATGGCCGGCAGGAAATGCCGCTGCCCTACCATTGGCCGGCTATATTTCCATTTCCGGATCGATTGTGGACGAACAGGAACGTCCTGTCCCCTATGCCACGATCCGGATCTTGCCGACGAACACCGGAACGATATCCGACGCACACGGAAAATTTCTTTTGCGGATACCGGCCGCCCGACGAACGATACAATTCAGTTACATCGGATACGAAACGGTCCGGATGACTCTCGACCTGTTTCGTGACACCGTGCTGCAGATCCGTCTGCTCCCTGCGGACATACGGCTGGAAGCAGTCGAAGTGATCGGAGAAGATCCCGCCATTCCGGTGATCCGGAGCGCCATCGAGCGGAAACAACGGCAGTCGAAGCAGCTCCATTCGTATATCGTCCGCGTCTACTCCAAAGACACCTTCGGCAGCGATACGCTTCTGGCGATGATTTCGGAGGCGTATTCGGAATTGGTTTGGACAAAAAACGATCCGTTACGCGAACGGATCCTGTTCCGGAAACAGAGCACCAATATTCCGGAGCAGCTGCAGATCGCCCGCGTGCATGAGTTTATCGATTTCCTTAACGACACCGTACGGCATTGGGGTTACTCGTTTTTAACGCCGCTGTCGGATTCGGCATTTTCGTTGTATCATTTTGCGCTGACCTCCTCGTATCACCGCGAAGGAAAAAAATATTTCGACATTGCCGTCACGCCGCGGTCCCGCACCGCACCCCTTTTTTCCGGCACCATTACCGTCAGTGATTCGGACTTCGTTCTCCACCGGATTCGGCTCCGGCCGAACAATGTCTTCCATATTCCGTTCGCGGCGTTTTCCTCGTTCGAATTCCACCAGCAATTCCATCCGTACGGCGGCCGCTTTTGGCTTCCGCTGGAATGCCGGATCACGTCGCGATTCCGGATTCTGTACATGTACCAGGAGATCGGTCAGCCGCTGAATTATACCAAAACGGCGATTGCGTACGACTATCGGATCAACGAAGAGGTGACGGAAGGCGAGACGACATCCACTGCGGAGAAGATCGTCCCGTCGACACCGATCGATGACACAGCGTCGTGGAACGGCGTGACGCTTTTTCCGTTGTCGGAACTCGAGCGGAAATCGTACCGGCACATCGATGAACAGATGCGGTCGCTCCCGGCGTTGGTGAAATGGATGCTGACCCCCTCTGCCATAAAACCGATCGTGGACCGGATCGTGCTGCGGTATAACAGAGTGGAAGGATTGTTCACGGGTTACCGGTCCGTCGACAATGTCTCGGAGCTGCTCCGGATCAACAGCGGCATCGGATTCGGATTCGCCGATACGGAGGTCAAATATTGGGGAGGTGCGGAACTCCGCATCGTTTCCGGCTTACCGCTCTGGATCGGCGCCGAACATCGTCGATCGATTGCCACGTTTCCGGTTAATTATTCCGTGAATGAAGTGTGGGGGACGATCTCAGTGCTCTTCAACGGAGCGGACCACTTCAATTATTTTCGTACTACGGGAAATTCGATGTATCTGCTTTATGATGACGGAATGGGATTACGTTTGCGGGGCGGCCTCTTCGACGAACGGCACGCCACTCTCACCAAACAGACCGATTTTGTCCTGAATTATATCGGCACGGACCGGTTGATGAGGGACAATCCTCCGATCGATGACGGCCGATTCACCATACTCCGGACAGAATTGCGCTGGCAGTCCGACCACACGCAGCAGCAATTGTTTTTCCCCGAAACGAATGACCGGTGGAGCGTATTGTTGGAACATGCTCCGGCGTCGCTGTCGAATGTTCGACAATATTCGCTTTTCCTGGCGACGGGGAATGTCCGAATTCCGGTGGCGGGTACGTCGACACCGTTTTATCCCTATCTGCAGATTTCGGCGGCTGCCGGCGGAACGTTCGGAGCGCCCCCGGTGCAAAAAAGTTTTTCGCTGGAATCTCCGGTGTCGCGTATCGTCTCATCCCACAGTTTTCGCACGGTGTCGGTCGATGAATTCTCCGGCGACCGGATGCTGTCGGCCTCCGTCGAATATAATTTCCGGAATTTCCCGCTGTTGTCGTTGGACCTCCGGCGGCCGGTGATTGACCTGATCCTTCGTGTGTCGGCCGGGAATGTGTGGTCCGAATCGGCGATGAACCGGCGAAGACTTCGCGGCACAGATGAGCCGTATGTGGAATACACGGCAGGATTCGGCCGCATCGCCGATCTTTTACGTCTCGATTTTTCGTATGCGCCGTACGGCGGGGAGCGCTTTTCTGTTTCGCTGACGGGAGGGTTTTAAAAGACAACGACCGTTCGGACGTAACGCCGAACGGTCATCCTGTGGGCTGAATTTATAATGTGAAGTGTAATCCCGCGTTAAATTGTACTCCGGTCATCGAAAATTCGATCGTCGACGGCTGCGCGGTCACTTCATCCTCGAACTCATCGAAATATAAGTACCGGTACGCCGCTTCAAGCCGCAAACCGATCATGCTGCTGATCGGCGAAATGACGGCCCCGCTGACGCGGAAACCGTAGGTGGGACTGAAGACCGTCCGCGAATAACTCGTCCGTTTTCCGGCGGAAGAGGTGTAGTTCCCCTCTTCCCGGACATACCCGTAACCGTAAATCAATTCCAGCTGTGCGAGGAGATCGTGCTTTGCATTGGCAGCGCCGATACCGAGTGAAATGGGATAAGCGGAATATGTTTCGGTAATGGTTCCGGTAGTGACGGCGCCGGATGTGGTTCCATTCTGCGATTCCGGAATGGTGATCGGAAAATCCCGAAAGGACGAGACATAACCGGCCCGCAGGATGATCACGCGAAGGTCCTCCACGGGCCGGAGTGTCACCGTCACGGCCAGTTCCGGGATCGACTTGAGTGATTTGGTTTGACTGCCGAAGACGGCATTCGACGCAGCGATGCGTGAATTGATCGCTTCGGGATTGATCATCGTCAATCCGTACGTTACGGAGAACCGGAATTTCGACGGTTCATCGGTGCTGATTTCTTGAGCGCCGACACAGGCGGGAATCAATACAAAAAGAACGACTATGGTTTTCATCGGCAGGCCTTATTGTTTGAGCGCAACTTTTCGGTGTAGGACGATCAGCCCATCTTCGTTCTGATTATTTCCCGCGGTGGTGTTGATCTGTTGAAGTTCAATATAGTACAGTCCGGGCGGCACCTTGGCGGCGTTATAGCCGATACCGCTCCACAATAAGGAAAAAGTGCCGGCAGGGTGATTCGACTTTTCCATCAGCACCGCCTGCCGCTGCTGGAACCGGTCGTACACGATCAGCCGCAGGTACGGTCCCGCAACTCCCTGTCCGGCGGCCGGAACGCCGTAGTCAATCCGCGTGGAATCGGTGAAAGGATTCGGATAATTCTGAGACAACGTATACGTGCTCGGCGGATCGTTCACCACCTCTTGAACGCCGCACGACATCAACAGAACAGCGAGCATCACCAGCAAAAAAATTTTCATATGTTCTCCGGAAGATGGATATAAAATAGAATTTTACCGGAAGAAGAGCAACGGTACTACGGGAGATTAGGGGAGAAATTCTTGAAAAAAGCGGACCACACGGTCTTCATATTCCTTCGCTGCCACGTCGTGAATGTCGCTGTGATGGGCGGAGGCGATGAACCAAACCCGTTTCGGTTCGTTTGCCGCAATGAAAAGTTCCTGCGTGTATTGATATTTGATGAACTTATCTTCGATGCCGTGAATAAAAAAAATCGGCACGGTGATGCGCGAAACGGCGGCGAGCGGCGAGACCTCGCGGTGTTTAAAACCGGCGATGATCTCGCTCCGTTTCATGGCGATGTTCCGGAGAAAATGCCACGGAAGCCGCATGAGCCGCTTTTGATAGTCAACGGTGATCTGCCGGAGCGTGGCGAACGATGCTTCGGCGACGATTGCCCGAATGCGCGGTTCGATGCCGGCCGCTTGCAGCGCCACCGCGGCGCCCATCGACGTACCGAAGACGCCGATGTTCCCGATGACGATCTTCCGGTCTCTTCCGATCCGTTGGATTTCATCGATCGCTTTTTGCAAATCGTATTTTTCGTGATACCCGTACGTGCAATGTCGTCCGCCGCTTTCGCCGTGCGCCCGAGCATCGTACAACAGCACGTTAAAACCGCCGCGGTGGAATACGTTCGCCAGCGGCAACCCGCTCATTTTATTGTCCGCCACGCCGTGCAGGTAAATAATGGTCCCCCGCGGTTGTTCCGCCGGAATGAACCACGCACTGAGTTGCGACTCCCCGTCCGCCGCCGTAAAACGAAAATCCTCATATGGAAGTCCCAGCTGCTCCGGCGAAGTGGGAAGTCCGCGATGCTGATAAAAATGTTCTCCGCGCCTCCGCGGATGCAGGAGCATCACCGGACCGATCACGAACACCAGTGCCGAGCAGGTGATTAAAAAGGCGAGAGCCGTCAGGATCAGGATCAACAGGGCGCTCATGCGTTCACCGGAGGACGGACAATCGACCGGATGGTGTCGCACGCGCGCCGGACATCGTCGATCGTATTATAGAAGTGGGGGGAAAGCCGGAGTTTTCCTTCGCGCAGCGAAACGATGATCTGGCGTCGGTTGAGCTCTTCAAAGACCGATTCCGCGTTCGGCACGGCAAACGTCACGATGCCGGCCCGTTTGGTCCGCTCTGCCGGAGTGAACAAGGGAAAATCATTCTCCTGCGCAAAGCGAATGATCTCGTCGGTGAGGAACAACAAATGTTCATGTATTGACGATATGCCCGCTTCGTTCAACAGGGAAGCCGATTCTCCCAGAGCGACGATCCCGGCATGATTTTGCGCGCCGTTTTCATACCGGCGCGCCGATTCGTCGAAGTCGAGCCGGTAATCGAATAGCCGTGAAAAATAATTCCGGTTGCTCGTCCACCCCGCGTTCGACTGTTGGATCCGCTGTTGCAGTTCTTCCGTCACAAACACAAAACCAAGTCCCATCATCCCCAGGAGCCACTTGTGGCTGCTGGTGGAAAGGAAATCGATCTTTGCACGATGTACATCGATCGGAGCCGAACCGAGACCCTGGATTGCATCGACGCAAAAGAGGATGTTGTTCCGACGGCACAGATCGCCGATCGCTTCCAGATCCGCTTTAAAACCCGAAAAAAATTGCACGAAGCTGATTGACAGGAGGCGGGTCCGTGGTGTGATCGCCCGTTCAAGGTCTTCCAGGTGGACTTCGCCGTTTCTGCTCCGGACAAAATCGATCTCGACGCCCAACCGACGGAGGTTCAGAAACGGAACAACATTGGCGGGGAATTCGATATCGTTCAGCACAATTCGGTCGCCGCTTTGCCAATCGAGACCGTTGGCGAGAATATTTAATCCGTCGGAGGTGTTGTGCACGAAACCGATCCGTTTCGCCGGTGCGCCGATCATCGTGCCGAGCTGTTGTTTCGCGGCGTCGCTGATCTGTACAATCTGCGGAAAATCATCGATGATCCCCTCGGAACGGCCGGTCAAATAATCGGTCATCGCTTGTTTGGTGCGGCTGTTGAGCGGACTGATCGCCGCGTGATTAAGCCACAGTTTTCCCGAACGGAGGTGCGGGAATAGTTTCCGGTATTCGGCGAATGTTGTTTCCATCGTTTTTAATATAACCAGCGATGAAAAACGAAGCAAGTTTTGTATATTTATGCATGAAAACGGCTCTCGTTCACGATTGGCTGACCGGAATGCGCGGCGGGGAAAAATGCCTCGAGGTGATGTGCGAACTTTTTCCCGATGCCCCCATCTACACGCTGCTGCACAACAAAGGATCCATGTCCCCGCTCATCGAGTCCCGAACAATTTACACTTCGTTCATCGACGGATTGCCGGCAAAGGAACAGCAGTATCGGAAATACCTTCCGTTGTTTCCCATCGCCGCAGCGCAATTTGATCTTTCCGATTACGATCTCGTCATTTCCACCAGTCATGCCGTCGCAAAAAATGTCCGTGTCCGATCCGGTGCGGTGCACATCTGTTATTGTTTTACGCCGATGCGGTACGTGTGGGATATGTACGACCATTATTTCGGGAAGGGAAAAGCGGGACTCCCGATCCGACTCGCCATGACGGTTATCGCGCCGTTGTTGCGCTGGTGGGACGTTCGTACGGCCGCTCACGTCACGGAATTTATTGCCATTTCGGAGGAAGTGCGGCGTCGGATCAACCGTCACTATCGCCGCGCAGCGGATATGGTCTATCCCCCGGTCGACACCGAACAATTTCAATTGTCCGAAACGTCAGAGGATTTTTACCTGATCGTCAGCGCGCTGGTACCGTATAAACGCGTTGACATCGCCGTTGATGCCTTCAACAAAAGCGGACAACGGCTCATCATTGCCGGCACGGGACCCGAAAGCGGCCGTCTCCGTGCGATGGCCGGACCAGGGATTGAGTTTCTCGGGTGGCAGACCGACGATCAGCTTGCCCGTTTGTATGCCCGTTGCCGGGCGCTGATCTTTCCCGGCGTGGAAGATTTCGGCATTGTGCCGCTCGAAGCACAAGCGAGCGGCAAACCAGTGATCGCCTTCGGCGAAGGAGGAGCGCTGGAAACGATCGTGGACGGGGTGACCGGGACATTTTTCCGCGAACAGACGCCGGAATCCCTCCGCGACGGCGTGGAACGGGCCGCATTAATCAAATTTAATCCCGCCGAAATCCGGCGGCACGCGCTGCAATTTTCCCGCACGAATTTCAAGCAGAAAATAGGCCGATCCATCGAAGACAAAGTACGGCAACACGTTAACAGACAATAACTTGCCGTCACGCCCCGCCGAAAATTTCTTTGCATTTCACACACTTTTTTTCTACATTTGTAATCCAGTTTCGTAACACGTCACACGCTGTGCAGGAGTGCGAATGCCATCTGAGCGCGACCACCACTTATCAAAGGATAATACGTTTGAAATTGTGGTGATCCCGCGGGGAGATACCGGTTCGACCCGCTCTTACACAGCCTCTGTATTGACGATATCCCTTGCCGGAATCGCAGTCGTGATATTGATCGCTTCGCTGACCATCGCGTCGATCGTGTACACGCCGGCGGGATTGCTCCTTCCGATGTCCGAAGAACAGTTGCAGAAGCGGTACGGTTCTGAATTGTTCGAGGTACAAAAACGGTTGAACACACTCTCTTCCGAAGTGCTTGTTCTCCGAGAATACAACAACAAATTACGCAGTGCATTAGGTCAAAAAGAAATTCCGGCGGACAGCACGTTCAATTTCGCCATCGTGGATGTGCCGAAGGATCTCCCGGTGGGGATGGAGGATGAACCGCAGCCGGAGCGCGAACAAGTTCTTTCGAACGGGAGCACGGATCGTCGTCCTTCGGTGACATATCTTCCGGCGTCGGCCAAAAAAGAGGAAGCGACGTTCCGGGCGGAATTTCCGATTATCGCACCCGCGACCGGATTTGTGTCGCGAAGGTTCGAATCGGACAAGGGGCATAACGGCATCGACTATGCCGGAAAGATCGGATCGCTGATCGTTGCCGCGGCGGATGGATACGTGATCTTCTCCGGATATTCCGCGGACGACGGACATCTGCTGATCCTCTCGCACGGCGGAGGGTATTTGACGATTTACAAACACAATCAGACGGTCTTGAAAAGTGCGGGAGATTTTGTGAAACGGGGCGAACCGATCGCCCTGCTCGGCAATTCGGGGCGGACAAGTTTCGGCCCGCATCTGCATTTTGAAATTTGGAGCAACGGAAAAGCACAGAACCCTAACGATTACCTGATCGCGAGCGAACTCTGATGGCAGACAACAATGCGATAAAAAATTTGAACCTCATCGGCGCCGGCACTACCGTGGATGGGAAGATCCGGACACAAGGCAGCATCCGGGTGGACGGTAAAGTGACCGGCGAAGTGCATGCGGCGGAAAATCTTGCCGTCGGCGTTACGGGCGAGATCGAAGGGGCGGTAAACGGACGGAACGTGACTGTCGGAGGGAAAGTGCGGGGGAATATCACGTCGGTGGAAAAATTGGTGCTGGAAGGAAAAGCGGTCGTCAAAGGAGACGTTAAAGCGTCCCGTTTGGTGATCGACGAAGGTGCGGTGTTCGACGGACGGATCTCCATGACGGAAAATCGGCCCGCCGGACAAAACTATTAACCGGAAAGCCTCCCGTTGATGAACACGCAAGGGAGCGACGAGAAAAAAGCGGGTGAAGTGTTGCGGTCGGCGGCGCCGTATATGACGCTCGGGCTGCAAATGGCACTGGCCGTAACGGTGTTCCTCTTCATCGGGAAATATGCGGATGAGCTCTGGGGAACAACACCGTGGCTGATGATCATCGGCATCGTTTTTGGATTCACCGGAAGTATGATCAAATTCTTCCGGATGGCAACGGAAATGGGAGAGAAGGAAGATCGCGAACGTGGCAGCAAAGTTTAACCTCCGGTTGTTCCGGCAGATCCTCGGTGCCGCGGTAATTGTGCCCGCGCTGGCAGCGTATCCGTTGACGACATACGGATCACCGGAAGTGGTGAATGCATCGATCATCGGTTATGTGTTGAGTCTCGTGAATGCGCTGCTGGGATATGCGGCGATCGAACTGTCGGCGGGAAAATCGTATTCCGGATTCATCAATATTGTGCTGGGGGGGATCGCCGTCCGATTGTTATTGATGGCGGCGGCGTTGTTAGTGCTGATCTGGCTGGTGAAAGTGCATGCGCTGGCCCTGGTTGTGTCCCTGTTTACTCTGTATGTGATTTTTTTGGGTTTGGAGGTGCTGTATCTCCACACCTCGTGGCAATCCACTGTTCAACAATCATCGATCGATTCATAATCAGGTACGACGTGTTTTCTTGGATCAACAATTCAGAAGTACAAACGGTGAATGCCGCGGCAGCCGATACGGTGCGCACGGCGGCCGATTCCCTCTCCACTTCCGGGGAACCGTTCGATTTTAACGTGCTGCTGCACCATATTTATGACAGCCGGTATCTCGACATTCCGTTCTATCATAATCCCGATCCGTCCATCCACGGAATGGAACTTCCGGCGTTCAACGTGCTCGGCATCGACATCGTCATCTCCAAGCATGTGTTTTTTCTTCTCTTCTCCGCACTGCTGTTGACCATCGGATTGATCGCGGTGGCGCGCAAAAACACGAAGAACAAAGTGCCGAGAGGATTCGGCAATCTCGTGGAGATCCTCGTCGTGTTCATCCGCGATGAGATCGTTCTGCCGAACATGGGCAAAGGCGGATTGAAATATCTTCCGTACCTGCTCACCAATTTTTTCTTCATCCTCGTGATGAATCTCATCGGATTAATTCCGTACGGCGCCTCTTCTACCGGCAATATTAACGTCACTGCCGGATTGGCGATTATCGCCTTTGTGATGATCCAATTCTCCGCGATCCGCGCGCAAGGGCTCGGCCATTACCTTGCCCATCTTACCGGCGGCACACACTGGGCGATGTGGCCGATCATGGTGCCGATCGAATTTCTCGGGCTCTTCATTAAACCGTTCGCGTTGTGCATCCGTCTGTTCGCCAACATGACGGCGGGCCATATTGTCATTCTTGCATTGATCGGATTGATCTTCATCTTCCAACACTCCGCGGTCGGACTCGTCTCGGTTCCGCTGGCGGTGGCGGTGAACATGCTGGAACTCTTCGTCGCGCTGGTGCAGGCGTACATTTTCACCATGTTGACCTCCATTTTCATGGGCATGGGGATACAAACGGAAGGCCATGATGAACATG
Organism: uncultured Chitinophagaceae bacterium; assembly: GCA_964603685.1. Taxonomy (GTDB): domain Bacteria; phylum Bacteroidota; class Ignavibacteria; order UBA10030; family UBA8401; genus UBA8401. Next base: position 74,684 of record CAZRWF010000003.1, on the reverse strand, counting down.
CGGCGGAACATCATTAATCGTCAACCAATTTCAGTAATCAACATCATTCACTCATACCAACTATAAGGAACATTACAATGGAATCACTCGGACTTTTGGCAGCAGGACTCGGCATGGGCATGGCGGTCATCGGCGGCGGGCTCGGCATCGGTAAACTCGCGGCAGCGGCAATGGAAGCAATGGGCCGTCAACCGGAAGCGGCGGGATCCGTCCGCGGCTCGATGATCATCGCTGCGGCGCTCATCGAAGGGGCCGTGCTGTTTTGCTTCGTTATCTGCATCATTCTGGCAACGAAGTAATTCGGGAATTACGGCGGGAAGACCGTTCTTCCCGCCTTCATATTTTTTTATAGTCAACTGAGAAGACAATGCCGACGTTTATTGTTTCCCTGATGCTGTTGAGCGGAGATTCCGGAAATCCGCTGCTGAAAATCGACACCGGATTGATCGTCTGGACGATCATCACCTTCGTGACGCTCGTGCTCGTGCTCGGCAAATTCGCCTGGAAACCGATCCTCGCGGCGCTCCACTCCCGCGAACAGGAGATCGCCGACGCGCTCAAAAAAGCGGAAGAAGCGAAGAAAGATGCCGAACGGATGATGAATGAGAACCGGATCGCGATGGAAAAGGCGAGCAACGAAACCGCCCGGCTTATCGCCGAAGGGCGCGCGATGGCCGAACAATTGAAGAGCGACATCGTGGCGAAAGCGAACGACAACGCGAAAAAGATGCTCGATCAGGCGAAAGAAGAGATTGCGCGCGAGAAGGATTCCGCCATGGCGCAGCTCCGCAGCGAAGTGGCCGATCTTTCGATCGCCGTCGCCGAAAAAATCCTTGATGAGTCGCTGGACGGCGCCAAACAGAAAAAAATGGTCGACAAAGCGCTTCAACAATTACAGAATAACTGATGAGCAACCTGAGAGTAGCCAACCGTTACGCCTCCGCCTTGATGGCGCTGACGAACGAACAAAAAAAACCGGACACCGTGGCAAGCGACCTGCAGATCGTAAAAAACGCCATCGACGGTTCGCGGGAACTGCGCGCCGTGTTGGCGAGCCCCATTGTGCCGAAGGAAAAAAAACAGGCGATTCTCCGCGATGTGCTGAAGAAGAAGGTCGGCGAAACGGTGCTGGGATTCGTGAATGAGATTGTGGAAAAAGGACGCGAAGACGTTCTCGGTGAAATTTTGAAACAATATTTCGTCCGGCGGGACGAACAACTCGGCATCGTGCGCGTGAGCGTCACGACGAGCGTCGACTTTTCCGCAAAACAGGAAAAAGACCTGCAAAAACAATTGGAAGTGATGACCAAAAAGAAGGTGGAGATCACCTTCAGCATCGACCGGTCGATCAAAGGGGGATTTGTTGCGCGCGTGGGGGATACGGTGCTCGACGGCAGCATCAAACGCCAACTGGAGATTTTACATCAGAAATTAAAACAAGGTTCGTACAATAATTAAGAAGGAACAAAGGACATGGCTGAAGTTCGACCCGATGAAATTACCGCGATCCTCCGCAAACAGCTTGCCGGATACGAAAAAGAAGTAGATGTGTACGATGTCGGTACGGTTCTCCAGGTGGGAGACGGTATCGCCCGTGTGTACGGCCTTTCGCAATGTATGGCCGGCGAACTCGTCGAATTTCCGAACGACGTTTTCGGCATGGTGCTGAACCTGGAAGAGGACAACGTCGGCTGTATTCTCTTCGGGGACGATACGAAGATCAAAGAAGGGGACACCGTCAAACGGACGAACCGTGTCGCCTCTATGCCGGTCGGCGAAGCGATGCTCGGACGCGTGATCAATCCGCTCGGACAGCCGGTGGACGGACGCGGGCCGATCAAAACGGATAAATTTTCTCCGATCGAACGGAAAGCGCTCGGCGTCATTCAGCGTCAACCGGTGAAACAGGCGCTGCAGACCGGATTAAAATCGGTCGACGGCATGATCCCGATCGGACGCGGCCAACGTCAGCTCATCATCGGCGACCGTCAGACGGGAAAAACCGCCGTGGCGCTTGATGCGATCATCAATCAAAAATATACGCACACCGAAGAAGCGAAGAAGCAGGGGATCCGTCCCGTCTATTGTATCTATGTGGCGGTCGGCCAAAAAGGATCGACCGTGGCGCAGGTGGTCGGGAAATTGCAGGAAGAGGGGGCGATGGCCTACACCACCGTGATTGCCGCCAACGCGAGCGATCCGGCGCCGATGCAGTTCGTCGCTCCGTATTCCGGAGCCACACTGGGCGAATTTTTCCGCGACAGCGGTCGCGATGCGCTGGTGGTGTACGACGATCTTTCCAAACAAGCGGCCGCGTACCGGCAGGTGTCGCTGCTGCTCCGCCGTCCTCCGGGACGCGAAGCGTATCCGGGCGACGTGTTTTATCTGCACTCGCGTTTGCTGGAACGGTCATCCAAATTGAGCGACGAAGAAGGGGGCGGAAGTTTGACCGCGCTGCCGATTATCGAAACGCAGGCGGGTGACGTGTCGGCATACATTCCCACCAACGTGATCTCGATTACCGACGGTCAAATTTATCTTGAACCGAACCTGTTCAACGCCGGTGTTCGTCCCGCTATTAACGTCGGTATCTCGGTATCGCGTGTCGGCGGAAACGCACAGATCAAAGCGATGAAAAAAGTGGCCGGCCGTCTCCGTCTGGAGCTGGCGCAATACCGCGAACTGGAAGCATTCGCGAAATTCGGTTCCGATCTGGACAAAGCCACGCAGCAGCAGCTGCGCCGCGGCGCCCGGTTGGTGGAATTGCTCAAACAGGGACAATACGTTCCGCTCACGGTGGAAAAACAGGTGGTGATGATCTATCTCGGCACGAACGGATTCCTGGATGAACTGCCGGTGGATAAAGTGCAACAGTTCGAAAAGGAATTCCTGCAAATGTTCGAATTGAAGCATAAGGCACTTCTGACCGCCATCGCCGAGAAAAAAGATTTGACCGACGATATTGCGAAGCAGATCCAGGCGATCGTGAAGGACTTTTTGACCACATTCAAAGCAGCGTAATTTTTCATGGCCACCTTACGAGAAATACGCCAGCGCATCAGCGGCGTCAAAAGTACACAGAAGATCACCAAAGCGATGAAAATGGTGGCGGCGGCGAAACTTCGCCGTGCGACCGACGCGATCGTGGCGGCGCGCCCCTATGCACGAAAGATGCAGGAGCTCCTTTCCCATCTTTCCGGACAGGTGGACGTGACGAAATATCCGCAGTTTGAACGGCGCGAAGTGAAAGCGGTGGCGATCGTGGTGGTGACGGCGGACCGCGGACTCTGCGGCGCGTTCAACAGCAACATCATCAAAGCGGCGGTGAATCACATCAAAACGAACTACGCCGAGATGAATAAGGCCGGCAAAGTGAAATTGATCTGCGTCGGGAAAAAAGGATACGATTTCTTCAGCAAGCGGAATTATGAAGTGATCGGCAAACATGTCGGCGTGTACAATCAGATGAACTTCGCTACCGCAAAGATGATCGTCGCGGAAGTGACCGACGGTTTTTTGAAGGGGGAATACGACACGGTGGAGATTATCTCCAACGAATTTAAAAACGCCGTCCAGCAGAAATTAACGATCGCACAGTTCCTTCCGGTGGTGCCGCAGACGTCGGGCGGACCGGCGCACGGTACGGATTATATCTATGAACCGGCCAGCGACGAGATCGTTTCCGCCCTGGTGCCGAAACATCTCAACTTCCAGTTCTGGCGCGTGCTGCTCGATTCGAACGCGGCGGAACAAGGAGCGCGGATGTCGGCGATGGAAAACGCATCGACCAATGCGCGCGATTTGATCAAAGTATTGCAGTTGAACTATAACAAGGCGCGCCAGGCCGCCATCACGAAAGAATTGCTCGAAATCGTCGGCGGCGCCGAAGCGTTGAAAAAAGCGAGTTAAGGAATAACCGCCAAAACACAAAGGACACGAAATATTTTTAATTTTGTGTTTTTGGTGTCTTCGTGGTTCACAACAGTATGTTCGAAACACTGACGGAAAAATTAGACGGAGCGTTACGGAAACTCCGTGGGCAGCATCGGATCTCGGATGAGAACACGAATGAGGCGCTGAGCGAAGTACGCCGCGTTCTGCTCGATGCCGACGTGAACGTGAACGTGGTCAAAACGTTCATCGAGAACGTCAAGATCAAAACGCTCGGCCAGGAAGTGGTGGCGAGCGTCACGCCGGGTCAGCTTATCATCAAGATCATCCACGACGAACTCGTGGAGCTCATGGGAACGGCGAAAGCGGAGATCAACATTTCCTCCGACATCCCGTCCGTAATTTTGGTGGCGGGTCTGCAGGGGTCCGGTAAAACGACCTTCAGCGGAAAACTCGCGAACTATTTAAAAGCAAAAGGGAAGCAGCCGCTTCTCGTGGCGGCGGACGTCTACCGCCCTGCGGCGGTCGATCAGCTGCTTTCGCTCGGCGAGCAGATCGGCGTTCCGGTTTTCAATCTGAAAAACGAATCGGCCCTCGCCATCGCCAAGCGTTCGATCGCACATGCGAAGGAGAATGCCCGTGACATCGTGATCATCGATACCGCCGGCCGTTTGGCGATCGACGAAACGATGATGCAGGAAGTGGCGGACATTAAATCCGCCGTGAAGCCGCACGAGATCCTTTTTGTCGTCGACGCGATGATCGGCCAGGATGCCGTGAACACGGCGAAAGCGTTCCACGACCGGCTGGATTACGACGGCGTCGTGCTGACAAAACTGGACGGCGATACCCGCGGCGGCGCAGCGTTGTCGATCCGCAGCGTGGTCGGCAAACCGATCAAATTCGTCGGCGTCGGTGAAAAGATGGATGCGCTGGAGCAGTTCCATCCGGACCGGATGGCATCGCGCATTCTCGGTATGGGAGACATTGTCTCCTTCGTGGAAAAGGCGCAGCAGACCTTTGACCAGAAGCAGGCGGAGAAGTTACAGGAAAAGATCGTCAAGGCGCAGTTCACGCTGCAGGATTTTTACGAACAGCTGCAGCAGATCAAAAAGATGGGGCCGTTGTCGCAGGTGATGTCCATGATTCCGGGCGCCGCGAAACTGGGGAACCTGAACGAAGTAGACGACAAAGAGTTGAAGTACGTGGAAGCGATCATTCTCTCCATGACGAAAGAAGAGCGGAGCAATCCGGGCATTATCAACGGATCGCGCCGGAAACGGATCGCCGCCGGGAGCGGCACGACGATCCAAGAAGTGAACAAACTGCTGAACCAGTTTACCGAGATGCAGAAGATGATGCGGAATTTTTCCAAAGGAAAAAGTATCGCGAAAATGATGGGCCAGCGGTTCGGACGATGATTCGAAAAAAATTAAATAACAACATATCAATCAGCAGTACAGTTAAAGGAGCACCACAGTGGCAGTAAAAATCAGATTACAACGCGGCGGCAAAAAGAAGCAGCCGATTTACCGTATCGTTGCGGCCGATTCCCGCTACAAACGGGACGGACGGTTCCTGGAAAAACTGGGACAATACAATCCGAGCACCGATCCGATTTCGATCGACCTGAAAGAGACCCGGGTGATGTACTGGCTCGGCGTCGGCGCGACACCGACCGATACGGTGAAGAACCTTCTCAGCCGTAAAGGGATTATGCTGAAATGGACCCTGAAGAAAAAAGGGAAAGATGAAGCGACCATCGCCGCGGAATACGAAAAATGGTCCGCCGCGCAGGGTTTAAAACGCGAAAAAGAATTGGCGAAAAAAGCACGCCGCAAAGCGGCAAAGAAAAAAGCGGCTGTTCCGTCGGCTCCCGCGGCGGAAGCTCCCGCGCAAGCGTAATCGTTTCGGCATCATCGTAGAGAACGCCGTCGTATCACCACCACCAGGAGGCAGATATGCGTGAATTCCTCGAATATGTTGCGAAGCATCTCGTCGACGATCCCGCGTCGGTCGTCATTTCGGAAGAGGAGAAGGATGAAAAAATCGTCTTCCGGATTAAAGTGGCGCAACCCGATATCGGAAAGATCATCGGGAAACAAGGGCGCACGGCGCAATCCATGCGCGTTCTGCTGAGCGCGGTGGCGGCGAAAACTGGTAAAAGGGCGATACTCGAAGTTGAAGACTAAACAGATCACCGGGGAACTTCGTGCGGTGGCGCAGGTCCGGAAAGTGTTCGGCATCCGCGGCGAAGTGAAAGTAGAATCGTTCGCCCGGAGCGCCGAAGAACTTCAGGCGGCAGGAACATTCCTGCTCGGTGCGTCCGATGCCGACGTGGTGCCGTGCACGGTGGAGTCGGTGAAAACACGCGGGGACGGGATTTATCTGAAACTGGCGGGCGTGGATGACCGGACCGATGCCGAACTGCTCCGCGGACAGTATCTGTTCGTGGAAGAGATCCGCCGGAAACAACTGCCGGACGAAAAATTTTTCATCGACGATCTTGTCGGCTGTTCGGTGGTGAACGAGGCGGGAAAAATGTACGGATCGGTCGTTTCGGTGGATGCGTATCCGGCACAAATGGTCTACACGGTCAAAACGCGGCGCGGTCAGGTGCTGCTCCCCGCCGTCCGGGAATTTGTGATGAATGTGGATGTGCAGAACAAGCGGATCGTCGTCCGCCCTCCGGAAGGATTGTTCGACGGCGAAATGTTATAAAACGATGGTGACGGACGTATGAGGATCGATATCGTTTCCGCAGTGCCGCAGCTGTTGAAAAGCCCTCTGTCGGAAAGTATTCTCAAGCGGGCGCAGGAAAAAGGATTGGCGGAAATCGCGGTGCACGACCTCCGGTCGTACGCCCACGATAAACACCGCATCATCGACCTTCCGCCGTACGGCGGCGGATCGGGGATGATCCTGAAGCCGGAACCGATCTTCGAATGTGTGGAGAAACTTCGGTCCGAACGGGACTACGACGATGTGATCTATGTGACGGCGGACGGAGAACGGTTTGATCAGAAAATGGCGAACGATTTTTCGCTGAAGAACAATCTGATCATCCTCTGCGGACATTACAAAGGAATCGATCAGCGGGTGCGGGATGTGCTGGTGACCAGAGAGATTTCTATCGGCGATTATGTGTTGACCGGCGGGGAGTTGGCGGCGATGGTGATCGCCGACGCGGTTATCCGGCTGATACCCGGAGCGATCGGTGACGGTGAATCGGCGTTGTCCGACTCGTTTCAGGACGGACAACTCGACGCGCCGAGTTACACGCGCCCCCCGGAATTTCGGGGAATGAAAGTGCCGGAAGTGCTGCTCGGCGGAAACCACAAAGAAGTGGCACAATGGAGAGAAGAGCAGCGAGCGGCAAAGACGAAGGAGCGAAGAAAAGATTTGTTACCGTAGGACAAAAAATACGGACCCAAAGCGAAACGAAATACAACGGTCCGTTCCAGAGTGTGAAAATAAAATACAGTATTCAATCATCGTCCCGAAAGAACGGGACACAACAACGAGGTAAGTATGGACAAAATCAAATTAGTGGAAGCGGCTTATGTGAAGGCCGACCTTCCGGAATTCAAAGTGGGCGATTCGGTGAATGTGCACGTCCGCGTGGTGGAAGGGGATAAAGAACGTATCCAGCAATATCAAGGTGTCGTGATCGGACGCCGTGGCGAAGGCATGGGTGCCACGTTCACCGTCCGCAAAGTGTCGGACGGTGTCGGAGTGGAAAGAATTTTCCCGCTGCACTCACCGCGTATCGCCAAGATTGAATTGGTGAAGGAAGGACACGCCCGGCGCGCGAAACTGTACTACTTGCGCGGATTGGCGGCGAAACAGATCCGTCAAAAGACCGGCGCGAATCAGTGAGTTCCGCCGTGCGCACCGGCCAGGCAAACGGCCGGCGAGTGGGCGCGCTCCGCGATCTCTACACCCGGCCGTTGTATCGTACGCTTCATCGTTCCTCCGGATTCCCGGGGGAACTTTTGTTTGATACGCCTGCCGCGCAGATGGACGGGTTGATGAGCAAAGAACGGGATGTCATCTACATCCCCCCGGTGGAGTACGCGCAAAACAGTTCGGGATTATTTCTCTATCCGGAATTGGGAGTCTCGTCCGCCGGACAGAGCAATTCATCCCGTTTGTATCTCCGTCGCAATCTGCAGAAGATTACCACGATGGCGGTGGGAGCGGTGATGACCACGGATGTGGTCCTTTCCCGCATTGTCCTCGGCGAAAAATATGATTCCGAACCGGCGATCGTTCCGGCTCTCGGCTCGGTCGACGAAATGCTGGTAAAAGCGGATTCCGCCCTCGTCACCGGCGATGCGCTTCTCACCATCGACAGCGATCTGCCGTTCATCGACATGGTGGATGAGTGGACCGATATGACGGAACTGCCGTTTGTGCACACCCTCTGCGTCGGCCGCTCGGAAACATTCGATCCCGCGCTCAGCACGCTGCTTATTGCATCACAAAACGCCGGCCGTAGCACTCTGGAATCGGTCGTGAACGAACTGGCGGCGGAAACCGGGCATTCGGCGGATCTGCTGCAGAATTATCTTTCCCGATTTTCGTACGGATTCGACGATCTTACCAAAACCGCGTTGGAGGAATTTTTCCGGATGGCGTTCTATTACGGAATGCTGGGAGATATTCCCGAAATCACCATCGCCGAATAAGGCGCATTCGGAGGCCCGCCGGTCGCCGCCGTGCGTACCGAGGAAGTTTCCGCCGGAATCCATGTCCGCAATAGCCGGTATCCTTTCCTTGAAACTGACCGTTTTTCCGTGTAATTTGACCCAATGCTGAAACAACTCCTCATCAAAAATTACGCCCTCATCGAAGAAATTTCCGTCGAGTTTTCTTCCGGACTTACCATCATCACCGGCGAAACAGGTGCCGGAAAGTCCATTCTGATTGATGCACTCGGATTGCTGCTGGGCGAACGTGCGAGTTCGGAAATGATCCGCACCGGCGCCGACAAAGCAATCGTGGAAGGGGTATTTGTCGTACAAGGAAACGATCGTGTGGCGGACATTCTCCGGTCGAGCGAAAACGATGTGACGGAAGAACTGATCATCCGGCGGGAAGTGACGAACAAAGGACAAAGCCGATGTTTCGTGAACGACTCGCCGGTCTCCGTTTCGCTGCTGAAAGAGATCGGCGATGCATTGGTCGATCTCCACGGCCAGCATGAACATCAGTCGCTCCTCCGGCCGGAAACACACATCGATGTGCTCGATGCCTTCGGCGGATACGGAGCGGAAATCGAAGCGTACCGCCGCAGTTATCGCGCCCTGGCGGAACGGAGCGCGCAAAAAAGAGAACTGCAGGATCAGGAAGATCAATTGAAGGCGAAAAAGTCATTGTTCGAGTTTCAGATCAAAGAGATTGATGCGGTCGATCCGAAAAGCGGCGAAGAAGAACAACTCGAATCCGAACTGACGATCCTGGAAAACACCGAAACGCTCAATGAGCTGACCGGCGGCATCCATCAATTATTGTACGAATCCGAACAGTCGGTCCGGGACAACCTGATTAAAGCACGAAAAATGGTAGAGCGGTTGGCGGAGATCGATCCCTCCTTTACGGAATCGGTGACCGAAGCACGCTCCGCCGAAGTGATTGTGGATGAGATTGCTAAGCAGGTGCAAAGTTATGCGTCGCGAATCGAATTTAATCCGGAACGGCTGGAATGGATCCGCGAACGGCTCGGCGCGCTGGCGCTGTTGAAGAAAAAATACGGCGGGACGGTCGAACAGCTGATCGAATTCCGAAAAAAAATCGGCGAGGAATTCCGGTTTGCGGAAAATTTTTCGGGTGAATTGGCCAAACTCGAAAGTACGATCGAAACGCTGCGCGCAGAGTGCGGCGAAAAAGCGCAGAAAATCACCCGGCAACGGACCGCCGCCGCCAAAAAACTGGAACAGGCGATCCTGTCCGCCATCGCGGACCTTGGCATCGCCAAGGCGAAGTTTGTTACCGACATCCGGCAAACGCCTGCCGATCCATCAGCATCCTCCTTATCGGTCCGCATCGGCGACAAACGGTGGCTTGCCGCTCCGAACGGCGTGGATACCGTGGAATTTTTTCTCTCCACCAATGTCGGCGAAGAACCAAAACCGCTGGCAAAGGTCGCCTCCGGCGGCGAGGTCTCGCGGATCATGCTCGCGCTCAAAGGGGCGCTGGCAACGTCGGACAAGACACCCTTGCTGATCTTCGACGAAATTGATACCGGTGTGAGCGGACGGATCGGCCAGTCGGTCGGTCTCAGCCTGAAAAAACTTTCCGCGCATCATCAGATCATTGCCATCACGCATCTGCCGCAGATCGCCGGCCTGGCGGACACACATTTTGCGGTGGAGAAGAGCGAAACGAACAAAAAAACCTCCACCCGTCTGCGGGAGCTGACCAACGATGAGCGGATCCGTGAAGTGGCGAAATTATTGAGCGGATCGGAAGTGACGGAAGCAGGATTACAAAGCGCCAAAGAGCTGATGGGGATTATTCGCTAAGCGCTGTTGTGCGCAAACGAATGTCCGCACGGTTTGTCGATCTCCTTCGCCGCCGATCCGGCGGCGAATCACCATTGCCCGAAATATAACGACCATGCCACTTTTTATCACCAACTCACTCACGCGAACTAAAGAAGAATTCATTCCGCTGAACGAAGGGATCGTCCGCATGTACGTCTGCGGTCCGACGGTGTACGGACTGTCGCACCTGGGCCACGCAAAAAGTTATGTGTCGTTCGATGTGGTCGTGCGGTATCTGCGGTATCTCGGATATGCCGTCACATACGTGCAGAACATCACCGATGTGGGCCATTTGACCGACGATGCCGATGAGGGAGAAGACAAGATCGCCAAACAGGCGAAAAAGGATAAGCTGCATCCGATGCAGGTGGTGGAGATGTACACGCGGGAATATTTCGAGGATATGGATGCGTTGAATATTCTTCGTCCCGATATTTCTCCACGCGCCACGGGGCACATACCAGAACAGATTGCGATGACCCAGCAGCTGCTCGCCAAAGGGTTTGCCTACGAAGCGAATGGCTCGGTCTATTTCGACGTCAGCAAGGATAAAGAATACGGGAAATTGTCCGGCCGGAATCTCGACGAAGCGGAATCGGGAACGCGCGTGGAAGTAAAATCCGAAAAACGCCACCCGGCCGATTTTGCGTTGTGGAAAAAGGCGGAACCGAATCATCTGATGCGGTGGAATTCACCCTGGGGAGAAGGATTCCCCGGGTGGCACATCGAATGTTCCGCAATGTCCATGAAATATCTCGGCGAGACATTCGACATCCACGGCGGCGGGATGGACAATCAATTTCCGCATCACGAATGCGAAATCGCTCAGAGCGAATGCCTGACACAGCGTCCCTTCGTCAAATATTGGATGCACAACAATCTCGTGACAGTGAACGGGCAGAAGATGGGAAAATCGCTCGGCAATTTTACCACCTTAAAGGACGCATTTAAAAAATTCGAACCGGGGGTCATCCGGTTTTTTATTCTTCAAAGTCATTACCGCAGCACGCTGGACTACAGCGAGCAGGCGGTGGAGGGGGCGGCGAAAGGACTGGAAAAACTCCGCAACACCGTCGCACGTCTGCGCGGAGAGATCGCCCGGCAGCGGGCCGGAACGATCGATTTTAAGGACCGCCTGAAAGAGTACAAAAAACGGTTCTTTGAGGCGATGAACGACGATGTGAACGCACCGGCGGCGATCGGCGTACTGTTCGAAGTGGTGCGTGAGACGAACGAATTGCTCTCCGATGCCAAGAACGGCTCGCACGAATTTTTTGTCACACTCGATCAGTTCTTCACCTCTGCGGCAGAAACGATCCTCGGCATTCGGTTAACGGCGGCAGCATCGTCGTCCGGCGGACTCGAACCGCAATTGATCGAATTGCTCATCGCCTCCCGCGCGGCCGCACGGACGGCAAAACAGTTTGCGTTGTCGGACAAGATTCGCGACGACCTCAAAGCGATGGGTGTGGTGCTGGAAGACACAAAAGAGGGAACCACGTGGAAAAAAGAGTAAGAATTTCGTACACTGTTACATCATTCGAAGGAATATTATGAAAGTGTTAGCCCTCATTGCGATCATGTTCTTTGCGGTCTCCCCGGCGTTCGGACAGAATTCCGCCGGCGATGCCGCCAATATCGAACCGCGGTTCCTTATCGATACGCCGACGGCGGGATTGTTAAAACGCGGGGCCTTTTCACTGGAGTCGAACTTTTTTCAGGACGGCGGACTGACCTTCGGATTGTATGCGGGAGCGTTGGACCGGCTCACCTTCGGAATTTCGTACGGCGGCGTCGGCATTATCGGCAAAGGAAACACCACGATGCAAAAACTTCCGGGCGTGATGGTGAAATACCGGCTCTTCGACGAAAGCGAATCGATGCCGGCCGTCGCTTTCGGATTCGATTCGCAGGGAAAAGAGACCTACCTCGACTCGCTGGAGCGGTTTACGATCAAATCGCGGGGGATCTTCATCGCCGCGAGCAAAAATTATTCCTTCCTCGGCTATTTAAGCTTTCACGGCGGAGTGAACTGGAGTATGGAAAAATCGGACGGCGACAAGGATATGAATGTCTATTGGGGTGTGGAAAAATCGCTCGGACAAGAGATCTCTCTGATGGCAGAATATGATTTTGCGTTTAACGACAGTCACGGCCGTGCGCTCGGTCAAGGCAAAGGATATTTAAATACCGGCATCCGCTGGTCGCTTGCCAACGGGTTAACACTCGGATTCGATCTGAAAAACATGGCAAAAAACCAGCAGAATGTGACGTTTGCGAACCGGACGTTAAAGGTGGAATATGTCCGGACATTTTGACCGGACGGTTGCCCGAATCTTCCATATTGTGACAAAATTCAACCCAATCCGCTATTAAACCTTTTCTACGCTCGTTTCGTCTCCATTGATATGTGCCGGTGAATATGGTACATTGTACGGAATGATTTTCCTTCTGTGTGTGTTTTTATTGGTACGACCAACAAAGAGGTGAGCCATGAAACCGGGACTGATGATGATGACGGCCGCTGTTTGTGTATTCGTTTTTTCCGGATGTTATACGGAATTGGCGACAAGAGAAACAGAAGACCGAGACCAATCGTACGCATCGGATACATCCACCGAAGCGGGAAATACGACGATCAACAATCATTATTATCTTGATGATGACTACCGCCGTTCGCGGCTGCGTGTCTCCTTCAACTATTATTATCCGACCTATACTTCCTGGATCAGCGCGTACTATCATTCATATTTTGACAACTATTATTGGGGAATGTACCACCGACCGTCATGGTATTATGATCCATTCTACTCCTCGTACGGTTGGTGTTACGCTCCGCCGCCATATTGGGATCCGTGGTATCCGTACCCCTATCCTTATCCGGTCTACTATCCTCCTGTTGTGTATTACCCGGTCTATTACCCGTCACCGGTCTATAATGACAGGCCGGTAACGACCGATCGACCGCGAACGGATGGGCCGACCCGAGACCCGATTCCCGGCCGCGACCGGCCAACCGCAGGCAATCCCCCCTCCGTTCCGTCCACCGGTCCGATCACTGTCGGCAGAACGGGCACATGGGTACCGGAGGGGCCGAAACCGCCGGAGGGGCGACGCGATACGGAAAAACCGTGGTGGGAAAAAGTGAGTGAAACCAAAACGACCAGAGTCGCGGAGGGTGAAGAACGACCGGCACCGCCGCCGGCAACACCGGGAGAGACACGTCGAATTCTTCCGGCAGAACGTCCGGTAAATAATCAACCGGTGCGCGATCAGCCGCGATATGTTCCCCCCAAAAAAGCAGAACGACAAGATGAAACCGCCCCGGAACGTCCGAAACGGGAAGAGCCGCGATTCACTCCGCCGGTGAAAAAAAATGTTCCCAAAGAGGAGCCGAAATCGGAAGAACGTCCCCGTCAACCGAGACAGCAACACGTATCGCCGCCGCCGCAACAACAATCGCCGCCGGCTCAATCCGCTCCGCGAAGCAGCGGCAATTCCGGATCGACCTCCGGCAACTCCGGCAGAAGGGGAGAGTGACGTGAACGGAACCAATAAAATATTATTATCCGCGGTACTGTTCGCCGGAATATTGATGCCGGGCTGTTATACAAAAGTGATGAGTCCGCACGATTTTATTCAAACACGACGTGCCGCCACGACCGTGTCGCAACACCGGACCGATCATTCTTCGGTGATGAACTTCCAGCAATCGTGCGTGTCGTGTCACAGCGTGGTGGAATTGGATGAGAGAGCGGAAGAGCTGGGATTGTACGGAATCCGGACGGTGCACAACGGATCGCTCCTGGCAGCGCATCAATGGCGCGAGGAAACGAGCTCAATATATGTTCGGGAACCCAATCCATACTGGCCTTCCACGCCGGGCCGGATGAATCCATGGTGGTCGCCAACCGTTTCGACTGCTGTGTCAACCCCTACTTCGACCGCCGGAGAAACAGACCGTCCGCGCACGGATGGAGTGACACGCGACGACCGCAGATCCACAGGCACATATACGCAACCGCAGGCGCCCGTCGGCGGTTCAACCTCCGCGCCGCCCGCGTCGACTCCGCCGACAACAACGGTCACAGCACCGCCGGCAACCGCCACGCCGGCAGCAACCACAGACCGCAATTCGAATAGTTCCGGTTCATCGAACGAATCTTCCACGCGCACCAGAACGGACGGAGGAACACGCGATGACCGGAGCAGACCGCGATAAACTACGGATCGATTATGAAAAGATTTTTTGCCGCTGTACTGTTCACCGCCGCCGGTACCGCAATGCTGTCGGCGCAATTTTCCGAAGATATTATTCGATATACGCGCCTCGGTAACGGCGCCGGCGCCCGTTCGTTGGGAATGGGAAACGCCTATTTCGGCATCTCCGATGATTACAGCGGATCGATCAGCAATCCGGCCGGATTGGCGCAACTGCGGCGACTGGAAGTGATGGGAGGAATTTCGAACTATTCCGCTTCGAACGATGCCACGTTTATTTCCGCCACACAAAACGCCAGCGCCTCCGCCACCGCGCTCGACAATATCGGATTTGTTTTTCCGTTTCCGACCGATCGAGGAAGTTTGGTCTTTGCGTTTGGATACAATCGCATCTCCGAATTTTCGGCCGCCTCCACGTTCAGCGGATTTAACACGCAAAGTTCCATTGTCCGGAGTTATTTGAATCAGGGCCGGTCCGATTTTAATTTGGCGTATCAAACATACTTAACGGACACGAATGGAACGGCCTCCAGCATCACGGGGAACGTTCAACAGCGGGGCAGGACACAAGAAGGGGGGAATCTCGGACAATGGGCCATCAGCATGGCGATTGATATTGAAGAAAATATCTCCTTCGGTGTTTCGCTGTATGTCTTCTCCGGCATGTACGATTATACGAGGAATTTCCTGGAAGAAGATGTTAACAATGTTTATGCGAATGCATCGGCCGGTCTTTCACCCGATTCCGCCTTTGTTCGTTACCACCGGTTTTATGTCGATAACTTTCTCTCCGGCGAAATCAGCGGCAGTGCCATGCATCTCGGAATGATGTACCGATCGGAACGGTTCCGCATCGGGGCAGTGGCGAAAGGACCGATCACTTTAAAGGTTCGCGAAAATTATACGGATGAAGGAGAAAGCATTTTTGATGCGACGGGGACCTGGTCCGGAAACAATCCGGCGCGAAAACACAGTGCGACAGCGACCAATGAATACGGTATTTCATCCCCGTGGACTCTCGGCGCCGGTGTTTCGTTGTATCTCTTACAGGAATTTCTTGTTTCGGCCGATGTGGAGTACAGCGATTGGACGCAGGCAGAATTCACCGACGAACCGGTACTGGAAAAGAATAATATTCAGATGCAATCCAATTTCCGCGCAACAACCGGCTACCGGATCGGTGCAGAATTCGACGTACCCTCCACCGATCTAAAGCTTCGCGGCGGATACTCCGTAAGTCCGTCTCCGTACAAAAACGACCCGGCGTCCTTTGATAACACGACGATCACCGGCGGATTCGGATTATTCCTGCAGCGCAACGTCGTCTTGGATGGTGCCGCGGCGTTCGGATCGTTCCGGACATTCCGCAATCACTATACCGATCCTGCGGTGCCGAATGCCTCCCGTATGGAAGAATCCGTTTCCACCGTTGCCGTGAATGTGACCGTCAGTTACCGCTTTTGAGCAAGGTTTTACGCAGGGAAAGCATTGAACGCCGCAGAAATGCGGCGTTGTTATTTTTGCAGTTGAGTTTCGCATGGAGTTTCAATAGTTTATTGGTATTAACATCGATTTGATTGGGGAAAAGAACAATATGTTTGGAAATAAACCAACCGCTTCGCCTGCCGATCAGCAAAAAGAGATCATCTCAAAACATCTGCGCTTTGCGGACGAGATGGCCCGGGCAAAAAATTACGACGGCGCACTGGCGGAGATCAAAAAGGCGCTGACAATTGATCCGAAACACGCCCTTGCCCGATCTTTTCAGCAGAGGGTGATGCTCATTCAAAAACAGAATGCGCCCAAAGAAGAAACACCGACGCTGAGTCAAGAAGAAATCATGCAGCTCATCACACAGATGTTCTCGGCGGCGGAACAGCTGATCGCCAAGCACGAATATGATGAAGCGTTAAAAAAGATCGCAGAAGTTTATAAGATCGACCCGGGAAATCATTTTGCGAAAGCCTACTCCGACCGGATCGAACAGTTGATGTTATTGCAGCAGCAAGAAGGACAAAAGATCTTTTCCAATGCGATGGCGCCGAAAAAAACCGCCGTTGCCGAAACTTCGCCGTTGCAACTGGATCGCGGAAGCCTGTTGATGTATGAAGAAACGATGAAAGAGGCCTGGTTCGACGGGAAAGTGACGGAAGAGGAAGAGCAGGAATTGCGGTTGATCCGCGAGACATTCGGAATCACGGATGAAGAACATGCCGTCATCGAAAAAAAGGTGAAGATCGAATCGTACGTGGATGCGCTGCGTCTCGCGTGGAAGGACGGGGTCATTACCGAAATGGAACGGCAGGTGTTGGATATGATGCGCCGGCGGTACGGTATCACGCCGGACGAACACCTGACGATCGAACATATCGTCCAAGAAGCAAAAAAGGGGCTGCAGCCGAAAGCACGCATTTTGATCGTTGAACCGGACAAAGCGGAATTAGTTAATATGATGCGGGCACTGCAGCAAAGAAATTACGAGGTCATCGCGACCTCCCGCGCGGAAGATGCGCTGCAGATGATGCTGAAACAATTTCCGAAGTTGATCATCTGCGAAGCGCGGTTCCCCACCGGCTCTTTGGACGGCTTCGGTTTTTACAAAAAAGTGCAGGAGCATCCGTCGTTGAAGAATGTGCCGTTCTTTTTTGTGGCGGAGGTGAACAACAATAAAATCGCGCGCGCCGCTCTGCGCATGGGCTTCGATCTGACGCTTCCCAAGCCGATCGACGTGGAATTACTCGTCGCGGCAGTGGAAGGCCGATTGGCGGCAAAATGAGCGGCACCGCGCTTCGCATATCGCCGGAAGAATTGTTTATTCATCCGATCGAACGTGCGGAAACCCTTCCTTCCCGATTCTATCACGACGAAGCAGTCCATCACTTCGAAAAGCATCACCTTTTTTCCACCCACTGGCATTATATCGGACACCGATCGCGGCTCACCGAACCCGGTGACCAGATCATTGCGACCGTTGCCGGTAATCCCGTCATTGCGGTTAAAGGAAACGACGGACAGATTCGCGCGTTTTACAACGTCTGCCGTCACCGCGGCGGTCCGCTTGCCACGGAAGATTGCCGGTCGTCGGTATTGCAGTGCAAGTACCACGGCTGGACCTATCTGCTCGACGGAAGTCTCCGCGGAACGCCCCGGTTCAACCGCGTTGATCTTTTTGATAAAAAAGACTTCGGTCTGTTCCCGATCGCTCTCGATGAGTGGGAGGGACTCCTCTTCGTATCACTGAAAGAAAACAACACGCCGTTTGCACGCCATGCCGCGGGAATTTCCGAACGGATATTCCCCGAATCCTTGGCGGCCAAAAAATTCTCCCGGCGAAAGATCTACGATGTTCGATGCAACTGGAAGGCGTACGTGGACAATTATCTGGAAGGATACCATGTGCCGTACGTCCACCCCGAGTTATGCGACCTGTTGGATCTGCAGGAATACGTGACGGAAACCGCCGAATCGTACTCCCTGCAATACAGTCCGCTGAAAGAAAACGATACGGTCTACGGCACCGGCAATGCATTTTATTACTTCCTCTACCCGAACTTCATGTTAAATATCCTTCCCGGACGGCTCCAAACCAACATTGTGGTGCCGACGTCGCACAATACCTGCCGCGTGATTTTCGATTTTTATTATGACGATGTCGCTTCGCCTGCTGCGGAAGAGCGGGCGTTGAAGGATGTGGAGTACAGTCACACCGTTCAAGTGGAAGACGTCGAAATTTGCGAACATGTGCAGCGCGGACTGGAATCCGATGCATACACGACCGGACGATTTTCACCCGAAACGGAACAGGGTGTCTATCATTTTCAATCGTTATTAAAACGTACATACGCCGCCGCAGTAAACAATCACCAAATCTCTCCATCGCTGTGACCAACAGTCAGCCGGACCTTCCCCGACGTTTAACCCTTCTCGATGCGACGATGCTGAACGTCGGTAGCATGATCGGCTCCGGTATTTTTATTGTACCGGCCGCCGTGGCGGTTTCGCTGCACTCTCCGGCGGAAATCCTTATCGCCTGGGTTGTCGGCGGGATTGTCAGTCTGTGCGGCGCCCTCTCCTTTGCCGAACTCGGCGCGATGATGCCCTTTGCGGGGGGACAATATGTCTATTTGAAAAAAACGTACGGCGACGTATGGGGATTTCTTTCCGGGTGGGCATCCTTCACGGTGATTATGACCGCCTCCATTGCCGCTGTGGCGGTCGGCGCGGCGCAGTATCTGGGATTTTTTTTCCCTCTTTCCGATGTCGAAATTAAATTGATCGCCACGGGATCGATCATTGTGTTGACGTTCATCAATGCCGTCGGGACAGAATTCGGCATCGGCGTTCAAAATGTGCTCACGTTTCTCAAAATGGGGGCTCTGTTGGCGATCGCCGCGGGAGGAATATGGTTCTCCGGCGGAATGGTCTCCTCAACGTGGGAATGGTCGGCCACGGTTCCGTCGTTCGGATTAGCGATGATCGCGATATTATGGGCGTACGACGGCTGGGTCGACCTCAGTTTTGTGGCCGGCGAAATTGCCGAACCGGAGAAGACGATCCCGCGGGCACTCTTTCTTTCCACGATTATCGTGATCGTATTATATCTGGCGGTGAACTTTGCTTTCCTGATGGTGCTGACGCCGGAACAGATGCGGTCGTCGGACCTCGTCGCTTCGGATGCGGCGGTGGTGATGCTGGGGACTGCCGGCGCCGGGGGAGTGGTCATTGCCATCATGGTGTCCATGTTCGGTGCGAACAATGCTTTTGTTTTTACCGCTCCCCGGATATATTATGCGATGGCGAAAGAACGTCTCTTCTTTCCGCCGATGGCGCAGATTCACGCCGTGGCACGCACACCCGTGATTGCACTCGTTGCACAATGCGTATGGGCATGCGTCCTCGTCTGGCTCGGCACGTTCGAGCAGCTGATCACGTACATCGTCTTTGCGATTTGGATATTTTACGCACTGTCCTGTGGGGCAGTCATCATCTTGAGAAAAAAACATCCCGCAATGGAACGTCCGTACCGCACCGTCGGATATCCTTTCACGCCGGCGGTGTTTATACTCTTCGCGGCCGGACTTGTAATAAACACCATTGTGGAAAGCCCGGGTGATGCCGCGGTCGGGCTGCTGTTGATTTTTTCCGGACTACCCGCTTTTTGGTATTGGAAACGAAAACAACAGCATGACGCGGACAGCGAGGAGAGCGCGGAAAAATAGATTGCAGCGGAGCTGCAGACCGATTTTCCGGATATTTTTGTTGCCGGCGATCGGCAGATTGATTGCACAGTCTCACTGAACAGAAGGAACGTACAATGCCGAAATCCAATGCGGTAGCACTGCTCCTCGAACAGCTCGAGGAATCTTATCGAAAACAATCCTGGCACGGAACAAACCTGCGGGGTTCCGTTCGCGGCCTGACCATGGACCAGCTCTGCTGGCGGCCAGCCCCGCAACGGCATAACATCTGGGAATTGACCGTTCATTGCGCCTACTGGAAATATATCGTCCGCCGGCGAATAACGAACGAGCAGCACGGTTCTTTTCCAATAAAAGGAAGTAATTTTTTCCCGCGGCCGCAGGATCGTTCGGCTGCGGCATGGAAACGCGATCTTCTGTTGCTGGACGATATGCACGATCAGTTGGTGTCTGCGGTGTTGGAGCTCTCGGACGCGGATCTTTCGAAGTTTCCCCGCGGAAGCAAGTTCACTCATCGGCAAACCATTACCGGCATCGCCATGCACGACATCTACCACGCCGGACAGATTCAGTTACTGAAACGTTTGCAGCGATAAAACGAGTACACCGTCTCCATCATTCGCATCACGAAATCCGGAATTCAATTCATGATTTCGTAAACCCCTCCATTGTTCTCCCCACACGCTCATCACGCACCATTCGGAAAATATTTTTGAATAATTATACATTTCGATTTTGAGAGCCGCCAAAAAACGAAAAAATCGCTGCCTCCATCATGTATGAATCCGGTTGTGTGACGGCCCGTATTGATTTCCTATCGTTTATCCGCTACATTATTGACAGATTCATCATCATTTTTACTCATCACGTATAGTGTTCAATGAAAAAAATCTTTACCATTTTTTTTGTTTGTGCTTCAATTTTACTCACCGCGCAGACGAATCCGCCGAAACGCGAATTCCGTGCTGCATGGGTCGCCACCGTTTCCAATATTGATTGGCCTTCCAGCAAGAGTCTCACTACCACTGCGCAAAAAGCGGAAGTGGTGTCGATTCTCGATAAACATAAGTTAAACAATATCAACGCGATCCTGCTGCAGGTTCGCCCGTCGTGCGATGCGATATATCAGGGGGGGCTGGAACCGCTCTCCGAATATCTGGTCGGCACGCAGGGGGGGAACCTCAGTTCGTATTATGATCCGCTGCAGTATTGGATTGAAGAAGCGCATAAGAGAGGAATGGAATTACACGCGTGGTTTAATCCGTACCGTGCGGTGGTCTCCGCCGGCAGCAGCGTCCATTCTTCGCATATCTCCAAAACCAAACCGGAGTGGGTCATCACTTACGGCAGCAGTCCCTACAAACTGCTCGATCCGGGCATTCCCGATGTGCAGAAATATTCCACGAGTGTGATCATGGATGTGGTCCGGCGGTATAACATCGACGGCGTCCATTTTGACGACTATTTTTATCCGTACGGCGGAATGGCGAAGCAAGACAGCGCGACCTTCGCCAATTTTTCCGGAGGATTCACCAATATCGGTGATTGGCGCCGGAACAATGTAAACAAATTCATCGCCATGGTGCACGACAGCATCAAATCGGTGAAAAAGTGGGTGAAGTTCGGCGTCAGTCCGTTCGGCATCTGGAAAAGCGGCACGCCGGCGGGAGTGACCGGACTGGATGCATATTCTGCCATCTATTGCGACGCGTTGAACTGGCTGCAAAACCAGAAAGTGGACTACATCACTCCGCAAATGTATTGGATCATCGGCGGCGGGCAGGATTATTCCAAACTGATGCCGTGGTGGAACACGCAGCTCAACGGCCGCCATTTATATTCCGGCAACGCCGTTTACCGTCTTTCGGCCTCCGAAAGCAACTGGCCCGCTTCGGAGATTCAAAATCAGATCGAATTGAACAGAGTGAACAGCCGTGCGCTCGGTTTTGTCGCTTTCAGTTCCAAATCCGTCACCAATAATCTGAAGGGGATCCAAGATTCGCTTCGGAACAATCAGTTCAAATACCGGGCGCTGCATCCCACCATGTCCTGGCTGGACAATGCGCTGCCGCTCGCACCGGTAAACCTGGCGGCCACCACGTCGTCCAACAGCGTACAACTGCAATGGCAGCGGGGAGGGACGGCAGCAGACGCCGACACGTCGCATTATTTTGCGGTCTACCGTGCCAAGGCGCCGGATACCGTGAATGTGAACGACATTCGTCAACTCATCCATGTGACGCTTAACGACACCACGCGGTTCACCGACAACAGTGCATTGACCGGTTCGTCGTATTCGTACGTTGTCACGTCGTTCGATAAACTACACAACGAGAGCAATCCCACGGCAAAAATATCGGTCACCGTCACCGGCGTTGAAGACGAACAACGGTCGCCGTTCACTTTCGCGCTGGAACAGAATTATCCCAATCCGTTCAATCCTTCCACCACCATCCGGTTCACGCTCGCACGGGCGGAGCGGACGACCGTAAAGATCTACGACCTGCTCGGCCGCGAGATCACGACGGTGGTGGATGGGACACTGACGGCCGGAACACACACGTACCAATTTACCGGATCGAACCTCTCCAGCGGTGTGTATCTCTACCGCATTATTTCGGGAAATTTTGTGCAGACGAAAAAGATGGTGCTCCAAAAATGATCGCCGTTTGATTCATTCCACGAAAGGCGGAAGAAATTCCGCCTTTTTCATTTTCCACCCGCGCCAAATTTTCGTTATATTTCCCGCACAAAATTCGAAAGGAACAGTATGTCCACAACAGCGGTGCTGATCACCGGTGCGAACGGGGAGATCGGCCACGGATTGGTCGCCAGTTTGACGGAGCGGAATCCCGATGTGCGGATCGTCGCGATCGACGTCCATCCGTTAAGCAAAACATTGCAGGAAAAATGCCACGAAGTGATCGTCGGCGACATCATGGATTCGTCGCTGCTCGACCGGCTGGCGGCGTTTTATGACTTCGGCACGATCTATCATCTCGCCGCAATTCTTTCCACCAAAGCGGAGCGGGAACCGGTGCTCGGCCATCGCGTGAATGTGGACGGCACGCTGGGATTGCTCGAATTGGCGGCGCGGCAGGCGCGCGCCACCGGGGAGAATGTAAAATTTTTGTTTCCGAGTTCGATTGCGGCGTACGGACTGCCCGACGTTCCGACGAAAATGAAGGCGGGAAAAGTGAAAGAGACCGAATGGCTCGATGCCCGCACGATGTACGGCATCAACAAAAAATATTGCGAAGATCTCGGCCGGTATTACAATTGGTATTATCGTCAGATCGATCCGCATCCGACAACGGCGCATGTCGATTTCCGCTCGATCCGGTTTCCGGGTTTGATCAGCGCCGTTACTCTTCCCACGGGCGGCACCAGCGATTACGGTCCCGAAATGATGCATTATGCCGCACAAGGAAAAGTCTACGACTGTTTCGTTCCGGAAACCGCCACGCTGCCGTTTATGGTCATGCCGGATGCGATCAACGCGCTGCTGAAACTGGAAGCCACTCCGGCCCAACAATTGACGCAAGTAGTGTACAATATCGGCGCATTTTCCGTCTCCGCGAAGGAATTTTACGATGTGATCAAAGCGGCGTTTCCGTCGGCGAAAGTGAATTTTGCTCCCGATTCGCTGCGACAAAAGATCGTGGATAGCTGGCCGGCGGATGTGGACGATTCACTGGCGCGGAAAGAATGGGGATGGAAGGCGGAATATGATTTCCGCCGGTCGTTTGAGGAGTATCTCATTCCGGCGGTGAAACAGCGGTACGGAAAATAATCGACGGTTCGCCGTCAAGGAACCAAAAACCGGTCCGCCACCGCTTTGGCGAGCGTGATCGGTTCTCCCTGATTCCGGTTGGTCAGGACGATCACCATCAGTTGTTGTTCCGGAAAGACAAGAATATGATTTCGGAATCCGCGTGTGCTGCCGCCATGATGGGGATGCCGGATTCCGCGGTACGTTTCTTTGTGCCAACCCATGCCGTAATCAATCGACGATCCATCGTTTAGTACGCCGTCCGCCCACGAGCGATGCTGCGATGCTTCGGGAAGCATCCGGTAGTTCCATAACGCGGAGATCCACAACGCGATCTCCTCCACGTTCGAATAGATCCCGCCGTCTCCCAGCACCGCGCTGGTGTTACTCTGGTCCGTCCGGACCCATTTCCCGTCGATCCACGAATGGCCGAATGCCCGTTGCGCCACGGTCGATCGTCCGTTCTCGAAAGCGACGGAGGTATTCATACCGACGGCCGAAAAAATATTCTTCTGCACAAAATCCGCAAACCGTTCGCCGGAAATTTTTTCCACGATCAGAGCCAGCAGCGCATATCCGGTATTGCTGTACCGGTATTGCGTGCCCGGCGCGAAGTACAACGAGTCGACGGAGAACATCAATTGCAGGCAATCGGCATCGAGTAGCTGTACGGTCTGCGAGTCGGGCACGAGCGCTTCATAATCGACCAGGCCGGACGTGTGGTTCAACAAATGGCGGACGGTGATTTCTTTTCCATAGAGAGGAAAATCGGGGAAAAACTTCAGTATTTTATCTTCCAACGACAACCGTTCCCGTTCTTCCAGCAAAAGTACCGCCATAGCGGTAAATTGTTTCGTGATGGATGCCAGCCGGAAGTTTGTCGCCGCGGTGACGGGAACATTCTTCTCCACATCAGCCAAGCCGTACGACTTTTTTATCAGGACCGAATCGTTGCGCAACACGAGTAACGCCGCACCCGGCGCGTTCGGCGTTGAATAGGCGAAAAAAATTTCATCGATCGCCTGCTCGTCGGTAAGGGGACGGGTGGTTCCGCACGAGGAGATCGCGATGGCGGCAACAAAAAGTGCAAACGGCAGAAGAGAGGGTTTCATCATGATCCGCTCGGGATTGGTTAATTGGCCATGGCGCGGAGAATGAACCGCGGAATGTTAATGGTGAATGTTTCGCGGGAAGGGCGTTTCATCAAATAGGTCCCTTCCATAAATCCCTCCAGCGACTCCAGGATGCAAAAGCTGTTGTACTCGTGGAATCCGCCGGGTGCGATCACCGGTTGTTTCCCGATCACCCCTTCGCCCTCTACTTCTTCCACTTTCCCGGTGTCATGCGTGATAATCCAGTGCCGACGCAGCAGCTGGACCGGCTCGACGCCGTTGTTTTCGATCCGGATAAAATAGGCGAAGACGAATTTTCGGGAAAGAAAGTTGGATTCCGTTTCCAGATAGAGTGGGCGGACCGTGACGGTGATGTTTTCAGTGGTTTCGCTGAAGAGCGACATGGAGAAAAATACTATTTTTCCCGCTTGAAAAACAGTCCGTAGGTCCACGTTCCGATGATCACCGCCAATCCGGCGCCGATCACCGGGAGAAGGTTGATCCACGCACCGGCCGCCATCAACACGAAACCGGCGAATCGGATGAGGTCGACGGTTTTCGAATAGGTGCGTTTGTAATACCGGCCGAAAGAGGATTGTTTGATCGTGTTGAGATCGACGAAACGAACGATGAACAACGAAACAACGAGCGACGGGAGAAAGGCGACCACGATAGCCGGCACCATCTCCTGGTGCCATAACAAGTAACACGCATACAAACCGGTCACCCAATCGGTCGTGAGGCGGGCAGGATGGATCTGTTGGTAGAGATTTTTTTCGAGCATGTTCATACGGAGACCTTCAGCAGATATTCGGCGACCGGGCGGGTGCCGTTGCGGAGCCGTTGTGATTCGATATTCCGGACGAACGTGCCGTACCATTCGGGGTCGACGCAAAGCCGCCGGACGATCGCGGGAAGTTTTGCGATGTCGCGTTCAAAGATCCCCATTCCCGCATCGCGAACGAACTCCATATTCCCGAGTTCTTGTTCCCACAGATAGTCGATGATCACCGGGACTTTCTTCATCATCAGAATCTCCATGATCGTCGATGCGCCGCATTTCGTGATCACCACGTCGGCAATATTCAGCAATTCAAAGACAAAATCAACAAATCCGAAAACCGTCAGCTGCGGATATTCTTTTTGGAGCGCCGACGCAGCATTAAAGAGCTCTTTGTTCTTTCCGCAGACGATAACGATATTCGCCGGGACGGATCCGGTCAGCAATTTTTTCAGGATCGCGGCACCGTGCGGTATTCCGTCTCCGCCGCCGATGATGAGAACGGTCTTTCTGTTCGGATCAAACGAATGGGCGGCGCGGAATGTCGCCGACCGGTCGGGCGTCAATGCCGATGTGAACCGGTCGTCGACGATAAACGGGAAAACCTGCAGACGATCTTCCGGGATCCCTTTGCGCATCCGTTCCTGTTTCAGCCGTTCGCTGAAAAGGATGTACCGTTGTTCCTTCCGTTGGAACCAGAGCGGGTGTGCCGTGTACGGATCGGTCACCGCCGTGATGACCGGAATCGACCATCCCAGTTCGCGTAACACCTGATAGACCGGTGCGATGAGAAAAAAATGAAATATGACGATCTTTTCCGGCCGCTCTTCCGCCAGCCGTTTTCGGATGTACGGTTTGATGAAAAAGTTCGCGGCAAAGACGTTAAAATATCCGATAGGAGGAAATTTGTTTGTGGCGTACAGAAATTCGTAATACCATTTTGCCTTCGCCTGCAACAGCCGGTAACCGTCCTCAATGATGTACCGGGCGAATGCCGCCGCCTCCGTCAACCCGTCCACCAGCACGGGCTCGCAGGCGCCGCGATGATGTTCGGAAAGATAGCGGGCGATGGAGCGGGCCGGTGCGAGATGACCACCGCCGGTGCGCAAATAGAGGAACAGATATTTTGGCGGAGTTGCCATTAGGTTATTTTCGGTTCAGCGCTCCAGCGGGGAGTTACTTTTGATCATCACTCCGGTGGAGAGCACTTCCAATATTTTTTCCGTGCCGAGTTTCCGAGCTTTCAAAAATCCGCTCCAGGCCATATCCGCAATGCGGCCGTTCTCAAGAAGATCGAACAGCCATTGCTCGGTATAATCCGGATTTTCCTGCTTCATGCCGGCATGGATCTCGAACAGCCATTGACGGTTGAACCGCTCCTGAGCACCGATCGTCGGCGTCATGATGATCGGAATCCCCAGTCCCGCATAAAAAGAAAGTTCGCTCGGTTTCGTCCAGAGAATGTCTGTTTCATGCATCGCGTTGTTGAATCGCTGGAAATATTCATGCAGCGTTTCACCGTAAATAACGGTAATATTTTCCGTCTGCAGGTCCGATTTGACGTCGTCGAAATATGCGCGGACTTCCGGCCGGATACCGGCGACGAGATTGATCCGCACTTCGTTTCCGTGCAGTTTATGGCGCAGACTATATGCGATCCGTGCGCCGATTTCTTTTTGAGCCCCCGCGCCGCCGACAGCATATGTGATGGTCAACGTGCGGTCTTTCGCGAAACGGCAGTTTTTTTTCCCCAGAAAATGTTCCACGGTTTTTCCGTGTAACGCCCGGAACCGTCCGTTCGGATCGAGATGAAACAGCCGCTGCCCGAGATCCTGTTTCAGGACGGAAAGGTTTTTTCCGATCAAATCAAGCGGCAGCGGGAATCCGGTGTTGAAGATCCGCTCTTCCGGAACACCGTACGAGCGGAGACGCTGCGCTGCTTTGCTGCACGGGGAAAAATAGTTGATTCTGCTCTCCCACGGCTGTTTGGCCACCCACACCCGGTTGATGTCGGCATCGCAGACGATGCAGTAGATCGGTTCGACGCCGTTCAGATCCGCCGCAATGGCGGGAGCGTAAAATGAAGTGACGAGCGGCAGCTGCCGGGACGAGA
Source organism: uncultured Chitinophagaceae bacterium (assembly GCA_964603685.1). GTDB lineage: Bacteria > Bacteroidota > Ignavibacteria > UBA10030 > UBA8401 > UBA8401. Next base: position 47,048 of record CAZRWF010000003.1, on the reverse strand, counting down.
TCTTCTTCAACATTCCGGTGCACAGTCCGGCGGCGATATTCTTTTCCAGGAGGTCCACTTGATACGTGCTGCGCGACAGATTCCGGATCGGATAAAAATCGGGGATATGCATGACGGCATCCAGCAGCGCGAAGATCGGTTTTCCGATAATCGGGATCCCTCTCGCGCGGGAGAACGATTCGTAGAGGTTAAGCAGGCGGACCCATTGTTTTTTTTCTTTTTCCGTCGAGTCGTCGTTCCGTCCAACCGTGATCAATCCCTCTTCGGCGACATGTTTCAGCGGAAAAACGGCGCGCTGATGACCGTATCCCATGTCGGCGGAGACGATCCAAGCTTTTTGATGGCGGGCATGCGCGCGTGTGGTCATCATGGCGGGAAAAGATACGAAAAAAAGAAGAAGGAAAACGGGGAACGGTGTTACGAAATCGTGATGTCGGACGGATGCCGGTTTCCCGGGCGGGGGCGGAAACGCCGAATGCCCGCCCCGCTATTTGTTAAAAATTTTATCGAGGATCTTTTCCACGGGATTGTCGGACCCGGACGAACGTTCGACGTTCCGGAGCCAGCTAGTGAACTCCTTTTTCCGAACGATGCCGACCGGCCCTTCATAGATGCCGCCATCTTTGAATCCGTCGTACACGCGGACCGCGAGGATATTTTTTCCTCCCCGGATCAATGCGGCGGACGATATCTCATAACCGCGGAGTTCGCGGTATTCCTCTCCCAAGCGGCGCACCGTTCCGTCGCTGCGGATCCTTCCGGTGGAGCCGATCTTTTTCCCGTTCAGGAATGTTTCATCGACATCATCGATTCTTCCGAGCACCACCACATAGTCATCGTCCGGCAGTGAGGAGGGGACGTCGAAGGAAACGCGATACCACGCCGGTCCGTCATAATTTTTGAATCCTTGAATGTCCCACTTCGCCGGAACGGTCAGTGTCTGCCATTTCCGGTCGTCGGCGGACGGGGATGACCATTCGGGATCGTCGCCGGTTTTAAATTTCCACACGTCGGGAAGCGTTACGGCGAACCGGAGCGGATACCGTACTTCGTAAATGCCGATCTTCCCTTTGACGATTCCCCCGTTCAGGTGCTCGTCGAACACACGGATGGCAATGACATTTTCCCGATCGTATCGGAGAACGGAGGCGGGGAGCCGGAACACCTGCGGAACGTCGTATGCCGTCTCATACTGCGGCGGTAATGATCCTCCTTCTCCGATTAGCGTACCGTTCACATACACGGCGCACGCATCATCTACATATCCCGCGGAGAGATACAACTGTTTTTCTTTGGCGGAGGAGGGGATCGTGATGGTTTTGCGGTACCAGGCGTAACCGTCGTATCCGGGAAAACCTTCGTTCTCCCAATCCGCCGGGACGAACACCTCGGTCCACGCACGGTCATCGAACGCCGGATCGGCGAACGATCGGTTGTCGCCGATCTCAAACTTCCACGTGCCGCGCAGGTCCAACAGCGGACGATCCGACAATTGTTGTGCCGCGGCGCCGACGGTGAGGATCATTAAAATAAGGAACGTTTTCATGGCGATTTTTTATTGTAATATACGTGATCGCCGGATTGTTCGTGTCGTTGCCGGGTCAGAACATGTAAAATGTTGTCATCGCGGGAAATGCCGTCCGGACGCATCATTCCGGTGCGCAGCGGAGCGGGTTGGTGTAAAGCAGAGCGGAACGGTGCGGCATTCACGGGATCAACTTGTATCCGGTTCCGTGGATCGTGATGATATGTTTCGGTTTGCCGGGGTCTTTTTCGATCAGTTTTCGCAGTTTCACAATAAAGTTGTCGACGGTCCGCGAGGTGATCGTCTCATCATATCCCCACACATCCTTCAACAGATCATCGCGGCTGATCACTTCTTGTTGGTGTTTCCACAGGTACCGGAGGATATCGAATTCCTTGGAGGACATCGAGACCGGCTTCCCTTTTTTGTCCGCCGTATATCCGGAGAAGTCGATGCGTAACTGCCCGAGCACGACCGGTTCCGCCGGGGACCGGCGGTCGTCCGGCGAGCGGCGGAGCACTGCTTTGATCCGGGCGAGAAATTCTCGAAGGGAAAACGGTTTGGTGATATAATCGTCGGCGCCGAACTCCAACCCGAGCACTTTGTCCACCTCTTCTCCTTTTGCCGTCAGCATGATGATGGGGGTTCCGATCCCTTCCGCGCGGACTTTTTTGCAGATGTTGAAGCCCGACATCCCCGGCAGCATTACATCGAGCACGATCACGTCGAATTTTCTCTCGAGGATCGTTTCGAGTCCTTTTTTCCCCTCGCCGATCACCGTTACGTCGTAACCTTCAAACTCCAGATTATCGCGCAATCCGCGCTGCATCTCCGGTTCGTCTTCTATAACGAGTATGCGTGCCATAGTGTTGTTCCCGTTCCGGCAAACGATGTCATCGCATCGCCGGTGTCAGTGGTAAATGAATAGTGAAGGTGCTCCCTTTGCCGACTGTGCTCACGACGGAAACCGATCCGCCGTGCGATTCCGCGATATGGCGGACGATCGACAATCCGAGTCCGCTTCCTTTGGCGGTGTGGACCAGTCCGTGCGTTACGCGGAAGAATTTTTCGAAAATGTGCGATTGGTGCTCCGGCGCGATGCCGATCCCATCGTCCTGCACCGAAATCGACACACCGGTGCCGGACGTTTCGGTACGGATCCGGAGGTATTTTTTTTCCCCGCTGTATTTGATCGCATTGTCGATCAGGTTGTGTAACGCCTCGGCGATGGCTTCTTCATCGAACGACACAGCCGGTAAATTTTCGGCCAGATCCGTCGTGACGGCGAATTTCTCCCGGTCCAGCTGATGGCGATAGACGGACAGTACGGCCGACACGGCGGCGTTGAGGTCCGCAGGGCGGAACTGGAATTTCCGCGTGGCATTTTCCATCCGGGAGAAGTTGAGGATGTTGTTGATCAGCCGTGTGAGGCGTTCCGTTTCCCGGAGGATGATCTCGTAATATTCTTTTTTCTTTTTTTCGCCCGGCACGCGGTTCATCGCGAGCGTTTCGGCGAACATGCGGATCAGCGCCAGCGGGGTGCGTAATTCGTGCGACACGTTCGAAACGAAATCGGAACGGAGCGCGATCAATTCCATTTCCCGCCGGACGGTCCGGTAGACCACAATGGCCCCCGCGATGAAAAGAAGATCGACGATCACAATCAAAATCATATTGCGCGTGAAACGTCCGCGGGCGATCTCTTCGAGCGATTCTCCCCGCACGCCGATTCCGAGCGAGTAGTCGGGAAAAACCCATAACGGACGGCGCTGCGACAGGCGGCCGGCGGAGACCGGGGCGGTCGACACGACAACGGAATCGGTCCGGTTATTCACCACGCCGAGCAGGATGTCGTTTTCGGCCAAGCCGTTCAATTTTTTGGCGATGATGTCGGAAACAAATCGCTGCCGATCGATCGAAACGGCGATGATACGGAGCGGGCGTGTGCCGGTGGCGAACATCACCGTGATGGTCGAATCATCCGGCACGACGGTCTCCAGTTTCCGGTATCCCGCGCCGCGATAGCGGACGAGCGTCGAAACCATTTCGCCGTACCGGTCGCGCAATTGTTTCGTGCGGCGATGGTCTTCGGCAGAATGAACCCGCAGCGGACGGAAGGCGCTGTCCGCGGCCGTGATCGCTATAATGGAGGGAGATGATTTGGTGAAGGACGAAAAATCCCCGCCGGGAAGTGCCGTTTCGATCCGAGTCGCCCAGCTGTCGGTGACGTCGAAGAGATATTGATTCACGGAGAACAATATTGCATCCAGCTGCCGTGTATAGACCGTTCCGATCAGTTCTTCGGATTCGGACAGAGCGGAGATCTGATACACCGAAAAGAAAAGCGCCGGCATCAGAATGATGATGAGAAGAACCGCGGCAATCAAGTTCCGGGAGTATTTCATCGGACCTTCCTCACCATGCGAAGGATCGATTCTTCGACGGTGTACGTTCGAATTTCCGACAGAGGGATCCACGCAAGATCTTTTGACTCCGTCGTGATCGACAATGGCAGGGTATCATCCGCCGTGAATAAATATCGAATGTCGTAATGTACATGCTCCGGTTCGGATTTCCGTGCGGGTATCGGATGAACATCAACGTCGAAAATCTCCGGAGAAACGGGCCGAATATCCGCGAGGCCCGATTCTTCCTCTGCTTCCCGCAAGGCCACGGCAAGCGGATCGGGATCGCCGTCCGCATGCCCTCCCAGTTGAAGCCATTTTTCCAGCTTGTGATGATGGGTCAACAGAGTCCTGGTTCGGTCGTGGTTAAGGATCAATGCCGATGCGGTGATATGGCCGATCGCCAACGATCGTTCGAAACAATCGGGATGCTGCTCGACGAATGAAATGATCCGGTCGCGAAGGGAGCGTTCGTACGGATCCGCAGGGACGTACGACCGGAGTTGTCTCAACAACGGCTGTCGATGCATCGGCTACTCACCCTGATAAACGGAAAAGAGATTGTAGATGCTGGCGGTTACACTGACGGTATGGACGGCACCGTTGATCTTCCAATATTGCGAAAAATATTTGGATTCGGTCTCGCTCTCGTTGAACTCTTCGAATCGCTGGGCAAAAGCGTACGAAACATTCAGCGTTAAAAATGATGCGGCCGGAATCTTCAGGGAGGTGGATACGGCGAATGCCAACGGCTGTGATAGTGTACCGGCCTCCGAGACCGAAACAGTCTGTTCGGGACTCGCTTGTGTCGGCGGATACCACAAAGCGGTCGAACGCGTAAAATCGGACGATCCCCAGGACCAGACCGGAGTGAGATGGAGAGAAACATTTTTCCCGTCCGGATTTTGAGCAGCGGCGAATCCCGGGAGGATGAACAACAGAACAAGGAGATGCTTCATACCGATCCTTTCGACAGAAATTTTACGAAACGACATTTATCGGCGATCCGTTGAGAAAAGAACGGACATTACGCACCACCGCTTCCATCAACCGTGTTCGTGCTTCGATCGTTGCCCAACCGATGTGCGGGGTGATCACACAATGTTCCGCTGTCAGCAACGGATGTTCCGGCGGCGGCGGTTCGGATGATAGTACGTCGAGTCCGGCGCCGGCAATTGTTCTGTTCCGCAGCGCTTGGAGCAGCGCCGGTTCGTCGATCAATCCCCCTCGGCCGGTATTGATCAATAGTGCCGAAGGTTTCATCCAGCCGAGACGTTCGGCGTTCATCAGGTGATCGGTTTCCGGCGTTAAGGCGCAATGGAGCGAAACAATATCCGATTGTCGAAGCAGCGGTTCGATTTCCAGAAACCGGTACGACGGAAATTCGTTTCGACCGTTTTCCGGAGACCGCGTGGCGACCAGCACCTTCATTTCAAACGCGGCGGCGATTGCTGCTGTGGCCCGTCCGATATTCCCGAATCCGATGATACCGAAATTTTTCCCGGCAAGCTCCATTAACGGGAAATCGCGGAACGAAAAATCGGACTGCGCACTCCAACGGCCAGAACGGACCGCATCGGCATGGTGGCCGGTACGGTGCGTCAGTTCCAGGATCAACGCAAACACCAATTGCGCGACGGAGGGGGTGCTGTAGGAAGGAATATTGGTAACAACGATCCCTCGTTGTCGCGCCGCAGCGATGTCAACGATATTATATCCGGTGGCGGTGACGCCGATATATTTTAAATCCGGTAATTGTGCGATGATGTCGGCGGTCAGAGGAACTTTGTTGGTGAGCACGATCTCCGCATTCCGGCAGCGCGCGAGAATTTCGCCGGCATCGGTCCGGTCATAAACAGCGCACGAACCGAGCGATTCCAGTTCGGACCAGCGGAGATCGCCGGGATTTAACGTGTGACCATCAAGAACAACTATATTCATTCGGCAGAATCTCCGATGGGGCAGCGGATGATCAACTCTTCCGCCTGCGGGAACATACGATCAAGAGATGTCGCGGTCGCGAACACCGATAAGATAGAGAATGCCGTCCAGCCCGAGCGTGGAGATCGCTTGTTTCGCCGATTGTTTTACGATCGGTTTGGCGTTGAAGGCGATGCCGAGCCCCGCGAGATTGAGCATCGGCAGGTCATTCGCACCGTCGCCGACAGCGATCACCTGTTCGAGAGAAATCTGTTCTTGGGCGGCGATCTCCTTCACCGCTTCCGCTTTCCGGGAGGCATCCACGATGGGGCCGCGAACGGAACCGGTAACGGCGCCGTTGACGATCTCCAACTCGTTCGCCACCATATGATCGATCCCCAGTCTCTGCCGAAGAATGTTTCCGAAGTAGGTAAATCCGCCGGAGACGATCGCGGTTTTATACCCGAGTTTCTTCAGCGTCGAGATCAGCCGTTCGGCACCGTCGGTAAGCGGCAGAGCATCGGCGATCTTTTGTACTTTGGATTCTTCCAATCCTTTCAGCAGTGCAAGCCGTTGTGTAAAACTTCGGGAAAAATCGAGCTCGCCGCGCATGGCTGCTTCGGTGATCTTTACCACCTGATCTCCGACGCCGCGCGCTTTGGCCAATTCGTCGATCACTTCGATCTTGATGAGCGTGGAATCCATATCAAACACCACGAGCCGCCGGTTTCTCCGGTACATCGATTCCGCCTGGAAGGCGATGTCGATGTCACATTCGTGCGTGATGGACATAAAAGCGGCGCGCAATCCGAGCGAATCTTCCAATTCGCCGCTGACCGAAAACTCCACGCAGGCCCGCTGTTCCTCCTTTTGTTGATTGAGGGAGGCGCGGCCGGAAAGCCGTTCGATAATGTCGATGTTGAGACGGTGATGTTCGATCACCCCGGAAACTTTTGCGATATGCTGTGCCGTGATCGTTCTGCCGAGCAGCGTAACGATATACCGGCTTTTCGCCTGTTCTCCCACCCACCGGTTGTATTCCTCTTCCGTGATCGGGGTGAAGCGGATCGTCAAACCAAGGTGCTGCGCCTTCAGAAAGACCTCTTTGATCATTTCGTACGACGCCGATTTGGAGGGAACATCGAGCAGCAGTCCCAGCGACAATTGATTGTGGATCACCGCCTGGCCGATGTCCAGGATGCGGATGTCGTACCGCGACAACAGGTTGGTGATTTTGCTGGTCAGGCCCGGTTTATCGGTTCCGGAAATGCTGGCGAGGATCAGTTCATTCATATATTCAGACGATGAGCGGTCAGATAATCAGAGGATAGACTTCCATAAAATACAGAGAAGTGCAGTAAAAGAAAACTATAAGGAGAGAACAGTTTCAAAACATCGCAATCGGTTGGCAGCGATCACACCGGGAAATGTTCACCCGAGTGCAAAAAAACGGGGGCGGAATTCCGCCCCCATGACGCACCGGCCATGATACGTTCAACGCTCCAGCCATTGTTTCCAGCCGTCAAATCGAAAATCCCTTCCGAGAAATTCTTTCACCAATACCGCTGCCGGTTTTGATCCTCCTGCCGCCAATATGGTGTTACGGTACTTTGTTGCGATTTCGGTCTTCATCAAATTATTGGGGTCGAACTTCGTGAAGAGGTCTTTGGCGATGACGAGCGACCACATGTACGTATAATAGATTGCGGAATATCCGTCCAGGTGACCGAAGGATGTCTGGAAGTGCGTATTCTCCACGTATTGATACGGCGTATACCGTTCACGCAACGATTTCACCAGAGCATCGGTATTGACAGATTGGGGTTCGCGATCATAACAGGAGAGGGAGAGTTTTGCATAATACATCTGTGTGCGAACCTGCAAGCCTTTGCCGAATTCGTCCGCGCGGCGCATTTGCAAAACGAGATCGGAAGGGATCGGTGTGTCGGTCTGATAATGTTTGGCGAACGTTTGCAGCGTGGAGACATCCCAGGCCCATTCTTCCAGCAATTGCGACGGCGCTTCCACGAAGTCCCATTCCGTCGAGATGCCGGCGAGGCCCATCCACGGCTGACGGCCGGCGAACAACGTGTGGAGGAGATGGCCGAACTCATGGAAGAATGTTTCGACGTCGTTGTGTTCCATCAAACCCGGATCCCCTTCGATGCCGCCGGGAAAATTGCACACGAGCGTCGCTTCGGGAATCTGCGTTCCGGCGACGCCGTTGCGGACGTTAAATTGTGCGGCATGATTGAACTTGTTCTCGCGCGGATGCATGTCCAGATAAAAACGGCCGATCATCGTTCCCCGCTCGAACATTTCATAACATTCCACCGAGGGGTGCCAGACCGGTGCGCCGGCATTGCGGCGGAATTCCACGCCAAACAATCTTCCGGTCACGTCGAGCACACCTTTTTTCACCTTGTCGTACGGAAAATAGGGTCGGACCGATTGTGCATCGAAGGAATATTCGCTTTTCCGGACCAGTTCGGAATAATAGGCCGATTCCCACAAAACGATCTGCGTCGCACCGGGTTGATCCTGTTGTTTGCGTTTCAGCAGTTGTTGGTAATCGGTCTTCGCTTTGGCGTCGGAAGCCGCGGCGATTTTTTCGATGAAGTCGGAAGCATTTTTTTCGCTGCCGACCATCTTGTCCGCGGTGATGTACGCCGCCCAATTCGGGAAACCGAGAAGTTGTGCCAGCTCGTGCCGGCGGGCGATCAACCGGTCGAGCACCGCCATGTTGTTCGGATAGGCGCGGTTATTGTACTCCATATACATCCGTTGGCGGAGAGATTCGTTCCGGGCGTACGTGAACACCGGGACCGCGTCCGGATAGTTGATCGTGAGGGTGATCGTTCCGGCAGAATCGGGGGTGTGCCGGTCGATATAATCCTGCGGCAGTCCTTCCAATTCTTTCTTATCGGTGACGGTTACCGTGCGGACATCCTCCCGGATGTTGCGTGCGAATTCTTGACCGATCTCGACCAATTCTTTTCGCAACGCGGCGATCTTGTCGCGCGTCTGTTCATCCTTGTCCACGCCGGCCAGGCGGAAATCGCGCAGTGTTTTTGCCGCAAAATATTTTGTTTTTTCATCCGCTGATGAAAGGTCGACCGCTGCCAGCGCATCGTAGACCTGCCGATTCAGCGACAGCTCCGAGCCGAAGGCGGAAACTTTTTGGCTGAGTTGTTCCGCAGCGGAACGGATCGCTCCGTCCGGATGTACATTCTCCATCAAATTGGCTTGCGCGCCGGCCGCATCCAGGGCGATTAATATCTTGTCGTACGGCCGAAGGGTGTTTTCTACCGTCCGTTTTCCTTGAACGGTCAGCATGGTTTTTTTCGCAGCGTCGGCCTCCGCAAGATAGGCCTCGAGTCGGCGGGAAAGATCCTCCGCAGAGGAGATCCCGGTCAAAAACGGTTTGTCGGTCGGTGTCGTGTCGGTGGCGGTCATCAGCAAAACTCCTGCAATTATGGTCAAGAACATAAACTGCTCCGTATAATTTCGCGTGAATAAAAAACCCCTCTGCTCCTTTTCCAAAAGTAAAAGGGGGAGTGGGGTATTGGAATATGCAGAAAAAAATCGGTGAATAAAAGATGCCGAAGTCGGAAAGCGAAATCCGTCTTGCTTCGTATTTATCAAACCTCTACTTTTACGGAGTTTGATAAAAGGACCCCGCAATGAAGAAGACCCTCTCTCTGCTGTTGATATTGCTCTCGGCCACCGCAATACAATGCAACAAATCTTCGGATGATGATCTCGGTCCGACCGGCACCGGCGGAGGATTGTCGACGAACAAATCGTCCATGACCGTGCTTCTGGAAGGGGTCAGTACCGCGGTGATCAGCGGGGGTGTGGAGCCGTATTCGATTTCTTCCATCTCCGTTCCCGGAATTGTGTCGGCCAACATGTATAATCGTCAACTGGTCATCAGTGCCCAATCGGTCGGTACGACCGCGGTAACGGTGAAAGATGCATCGTCGACACCGAAAACCGTGACGGTGTCGATCACGGTGGCGAAAGAACTGACAGCGGCGGGAAGCGGAACCCTCTCCTTCAATTCCACGCGGGGGAATTTTACAGCGACGGGAATCGGGCGGTATGGCATCGAACCGCCGGATAGCGGCGTCGGTGCTTTGGCATTGCAGGATTTTGAATCGATCGTGCTGCTCGCATACAACGCAAAAAGTGCGTCGGATGTGGATATCGTCATCATCACGTTAAAGAGCAACACTTCCAACTATACCGGAACATTCTCCTATCCCGCCGCCGGCAAGGTCGTACAATGTTCCTATTTCCCGTCAGTTAATCCGAGCGACTCGCTGTTCTTGGAATCCGGATACGGACTGACCAGTTCAGCCACGGCGACCGTATCGTCCGTTTCGGCTGCGGCGATCCAAGGTATATTCTCCGGCAACGGATATTACTGGACAAACGGACAAGCAGTACTATCACAACCGATTGAGATCACCGACGGATCGTTCCACCTTCCGATCATCCACTTCAGTGCGATGGAAGAAGCGGCGATCGATGATCGCGTAAAACGATCGATCAACCGTCTTTATCGGAGCCGGTCGGTGTTCCGATGACGGATTGGTCTGCGCCCGAAGATCCGGCGGAAATCCAATCCTCCGTCCCCTTCAGCCACGCCAGCGCCTCTTCCGGCGAGAGGAACACTTCCATATTTAAATTAATGGCGGCGAAGATCGTGGAGGACATGCGCGCGATTCCATATTGAAGTTTGCTTGAAACGACGATGGCAACTCTGCCGAGGATTTTCTGACGATAGGTATCCCGATAGACGTGATAAAATGTGGAAACCTCTCCGTACCGCGGCAGATAGTCGGTCTGACGCACATCGAAATAGATGGAATCCCGTACATGGAATTGCCGGTCGGCTGTGAATGTTTCGATGGCGGAGAGAGCGTCATTCATATCCATTCGTCCGGTCATACGGACGGTTACAAGGGAACGCTCCCGGGAGATGGAATAGGTAAAGGGCATTGTTCAACGTATTGATGAATGATGCGCAATTCAACTGCACCAATGTTCAGTTCTGCAGTCCGGTCAGACCGTACGCCCGACGGCGTTTGCCAGTGACTCCGCCGCCGGCGGATGGAAACGGAACCACAGTTCGGGCTCGATCAACTCCAGTTCGGACACCACCGGGCGGTCCGCATCATCCCGCAGAATGTCCACGCGGGCATACAGCGGTTTCGGGACGCATACGGAAACCGCCCGCTCCGCGAAAGCGATCTCATCCGCGGTCGGTTCGTATTGATGGACCGTTCCGCCGAAATCATCCTGCACGCGAAAATCCCCCGGCTTGGCAATTTTTTTTACCGCATGGGTGAACTTACCGTCGATCACCACGAGCGTGATTTCGCCTTGTGTCTCCACATTCGCCAGGAACGGCTGGATCATCATCGTTTCTTCGGCGATCAATGCCTGAAAACGCTCCTCGTATTCTGCGCAATTCCGGTCCGTGATCTTGTACGTGTGCCGCGCGCCGGCGGACATCACCGGTTTGAGAATGGCGGCATTCCCGCCGGTCCGCTCGAACATTTCCCGGAGGGTGACCGGCTGATACCGTTCAATATAGAGCGTCGGAGGGACGTCGATCTCTTTCGCGGAAAGATCACGCAGATACCGTTTGTCGAGATTCCACAGCACTGTTTCTGCGGCATTGATCATCCGCGTTTTTTGTGAAACGGACCGGACGAATTCCGTGAAGCGAAGATAATGTTCCGTATAATCCCACGCGGCGCGGAAGATGACGCAGCCGGCGGAGGACCAATCGCCGTTGTCCGTCCACGCCCGCCGTCGAACCGACATCCCGTTCCGGCGAAACGCCGCCGCGAGGATTTCGTCTTCGGTGAGGATCTGGCGGACATACCAATCGGGATCGGCCGGATGCAAATATCGTTCTGCGGTGAGAAGAATCACGTCGTCGGTATTCATGCGGATCGGATGATTCGGGATTGTGATCAGTTCGGTCGTTTTACGCGCGGTCGGCAGGGAAATGCGGCGCACCACAACGGGCGGTAATGTAAATCAAATCCTTTTTCGTTACAACAATTCTTTTTATCTTCCACTCCCCGTGCTGACGTTCGGAAGTCGAACCGTCGGCAGGGGTAACTGCGTTTTAAATGATCGGATTGCCGGCAATGGCTTCAGACATCTTTCAATCGATCTTCGATTCAGCTCCTTTCGAACGGCTTGCCTCCGCCAACGTGTCGCCGGCCGAGCCGGCGGTACTGCACGGCATCGCCGGATCGCTCCCCGCGTTTGCCGCCGTGTCGCTGTTCCGGAGGACGGGCAATCCGATTCTCGTCGTGTTGGACGAACAGGAAAAAGCGGAAAAATTCCGGGATGATTGCGGAACACTTGTCGGCGACACTCAGGTACGATTGAACATCGTGGAGCCGGATCATGAATCGCAGGGATTGGATATGACCGCTTCGCTCTCGCGAATGGAGACATTAAAGGCTCTGCATGCGGGTGTGCCGGCGATTTATGTGACGCATGCGGCGGCGCTGGCTTTTTCCGTCCCCGATCCGCAGGAATTTTCCGGGTCGATCGTGGAGTTGACCGCAAACACCGATCACCGGTTCGAACAGTTGTTGTCGACGCTCGCCGCGTTCGGGTTTGAACGGAAACCGATTGTGGAAACGTACGGCGACATGGCGGTGCGCGGCGGCATCCTCGATATCTTCCCCTTTATCGGCGAACATCCCGTTCGGATCGAATTCTGGGGAGACACGATTGAATCGATCCGCGAGTTTGAGATCCTCTCGCAGCGTTCCATTCGCGAACTCCGGTCGGTGAGCATCGTACCGGACATGCTCCGCCGCAGAGCGGGGGAGCCGTCAGATCGAAAAGGTGTATCGCTGCTGTCATACTTTCCGCCGGAAACCTCCGTTCTGCAGGAGGATGACGGGATGCTGGAAAAAGTGCTCCGGGAATTGTCGGACGAAGGGGTACCGGTCGACTATACAATCGACGACATCCGTTCGGCTCTTTCCGGTTATCCCCGGTATGTGATCTCTCCGTTCCGTCCGTCCTCATCGCACATCGAGTTTTCTTCCGCTCCGCAGCCGGCAATAAACGGCAGCGTATCGGTATTGCGAAAAACGATCGCGGAGTATGCCGGCAAAGGTTATACGGTCGTCATCACCTCCGAACGAAAGGAGGAATTGGATCGGATCCGGGACCTGATCGAAGAAGATGAGCGCCTACCGTCCGCCGGCGAAGAACCGTCCGGTGACGACGATCGAACGGAAGAGCAGATACCGGATGCACCGTTACCCGCCGTCCGATATTCTTCCGAAGCGCTCCATTCCGGTTTCGTTTATGAAGCGGCCGCCCTACTGTTGTTGACGGAACACGAAATCTTCAACCGCATCAAGGCGCGCGCGGACCGGAAAAGGAAACGTTTTAAAGGAATTTCGGCGAAGGAACTCCATTCATTGCGGCGCGGTGATTATGTGACACATGTGGATCACGGCATCGGCAAATTCCTCGGATTGGAAAAAATTCGCATCGGCGGCACGGAGCAGGAAGCGGCAAAATTGGAGTATGCGGACAAAGGGACGTTATTCGTCAATCTCAACTATATCACCCGGATACAGAAATATTCTTCCGCCGAGGGACACGAACCGAAACTGAACAAATTGGGGAGCCCCGATTGGGAAAAACTGAAGGCGCGGACGAAGAAAAAAATTAAAGACATCGCGCGCGACCTCATCCGTCTGTATGCCCAGCGAAAGATGCAGCCGGGGTTCGCCTTTCAGCAGGACACACATTGGCAAAAGGAGATGGAAGCGTCGTTTATGTACGACGACACGCCGGATCAGGCGCGGACCACCGTGGAGGTGAAAGCGGATATGGAATCGCCTCATCCGATGGACCGGTTGGTCTGCGGCGATGTCGGATTCGGCAAAACGGAAATTGCCGTGCGCGCGGCTTTTAAAGCGGTGATGAACGGCAAACAGGTAGGAGTGCTTGTTCCCACCACCATTCTTGCGCAGCAGCATTTTAATACGTTTGCGGACCGGTTGGGGCGGTATCCGGTTCGCATCGCACTGCTCTCCCGGTTTAAGTCCGCCGCGGAGATCAAGGAGACATTAAAAAAACTGGCGGAAGGAAGCGTCGATATCGTTATCGGCACGCACCGGCTGCTTTCGAAGGATGTAAAATTCCATGATCTCGGACTACTCGTGATCGACGAAGAGCAGCGATTCGGCGTTGCCGCAAAGGAAAAACTCCGGGCGTTGAAAGTGTCGGTCGACACCCTGACGCTGACCGCAACGCCGATTCCGCGGACACTTCATTTTTCCTTGATGGGTGCGCGAGACCTGTCGGTGATCAACACGCCGCCGAGGAACCGTCTTCCCATTCACACAGAGATCGCAACGTATGACAAGCGGATCATCCGTGAAGCGGTGATCCGGGAAATTCACCGGGGCGGCCAGGTGTTTATTGTGAACGACCGGGTAAACAATATCGAAGAATTGACCTCGGTACTGCAGACCCATATTCCGGAAGCGCGCTTTCGCATCGCCCATGGACAAATGGAGGGGCATGAACTGGAGAAAGTGATGATCGATTTTCTGGAGCGACGGTTCGACGTGCTGGTGACGACAAAAATCGTCGAATCGGGCGTCGATATTCCGAGCGTCAACACGATTATCATCAACCGGGCGGATAAGTTCGGATTGGCCGAATTGTATCAGCTGCGCGGGCGCGTGGGAAGGGCTAATCAGCAGGCGTACGCGTATCTGCTGGTGCCGCCGATCAATCTTCTGCCGAAGCAGACCCTGCGCCGGCTGCAAGCGATTGAAGAATTTACCGAACTCGGATCCGGATTAAATTTGGCAATGCGCGACCTGGAGATCCGCGGCGCGGGCAATATGCTCGGCGGAGAACAGAGCGGATTCATTGTGGAAATGGGATTCGAAATGTATACGAAAATTCTCGAGGATGCCGTGGCCGAATTGAAGGAACAGGAATTCGCCGAAGTCTTCGCGGAAACCATCGCAGCGAAACCGCGACGAACGGAAACACAAGTGGAGGCGGATCTCGAAGCCTATATTCCCGACCTCTACGTGGAAAGCGACACGGAGCGGATGGATCTGTACCGGCGCCTCTACGGCACGACAACGCAGCAACAGGTGGACGGATTGAAGGCAGAGCTACTCGATCGATTCGGTGCGCCGATGGAAGAAGTCGACAATCTTTTCGCACTTGCCGCCTTGCGCGTCGCTGCATCACACGCGAACATCCGCAAAGTGGAATTGAACAAACGAACGCTGCGGATCCATTTGCCGCCGGAAGAGGATAAACATTTTTATGAAGAGGGAATATTCACCGCGATGATGGAACGGGTCTCCGCGATCAAAGAGCCGGCATTGACGCTGAAGCAAGAGGGAAAATTTTTGTTCCTGCAAACATTCCTCCGGTCCGCCGAAGGGATCGGCAGGGTGGACGAAGCCGTGAGCATTATCGGACGGTTATGAATAACAATCGTACGTTCAACCCTCGTGTACCATCGTCGTGAACGGTATTCGCTCGCCGTTCTCTGCAATACTAGTCCAAGCCATGAGTAAATGGACTTCCGCATCTCCTCTGTCATTCCCCTGATTCCTCATACATTCATCTCCTTTCCTCTCGACGGAATGAAACCACACTTGTCTGTTTATACCATTGCTTGTTCCAAACACACGATCGGATCACACCATGTATCATGCAGTGATGATCTCAAGGGAAAGGTACTTGGAGTAAAAGAAGCAGAAAAGATCTCGGAAGTTTTATCCAGCGTCAAAGTGCTTCAACACATCCGTTTTCAGAACGAATAATGTTGAAAAACACTTAAAGTAAAACATCAAGTCTTTAGTGTAACCCACCACCATTCAGTCAGATTTTTCTGCCTCTTCGTCAAATTCATAAAAATCTCAAAAGAGACCGTATTTATTGGAGAAATTGCTTGACTTTCGGTTGAAATCCTGTATTTTTGAGGTCAGTTGTGGGTAAAAGTGGGTAAAAAATAGTCAACAAAAATAGACTTTTTTTATCCTGACCTTATTTTTACCAACGATTGTATTGACCCAAAAGGTAAAAACCGAACGAACCATGTCTTCTTTTAAAGGCTCATTTCATTATACGGTCGATAGCAAGGGGCGGATCAATATCCCTGCAAAGATGCGTAAAAATCTTTCGCCGGAGGCGAACGGTTCTTTCGTGATCACGCGCGGATTTGAAAATTGCATTTTTGTCTATCCGAACGATGAATGGGCAAAACGTGAGCAGGAACTCGCAAAACTTCCGCAGACCGATCAGCGGTCGCGTTTGTACACGCGCCAAATGCTCCAGTACGCCACGGATGCGGAACTCGACGGACAACATCGCATCGTCCTTCCGAAAGAGTTGATGGAGTATGCGGGGATCAGCGGCGATGTGTTCATCCTCGGTGCGTTCGACCGGATTGAAGTCTGGAATCCGAACGAGTTCAAAAAATATATGGACGCGCAGCAGGAGGATTATGTGACGGTGGCCCAGCGATTGTTCGAGAACAAAGAGTGAGCGAAACAACGTATCACATTCCAGTGATGCTCGACGAAGTGATCGGTAATTTGATCACGGAAAAAAACGGAACGTATGTTGACGGAACGCTCGGCGGGGGGGGACACGCGGAGAAGATCTGTGAACAGTTGACGCAACACGGTGCACTGGTCGGCATCGACGCCGACGCGGACGCGATCGACGCAGCGGGAAAACGTCTGAAACGATTTCAATCGAATGTCCTTTTGGTGAACGACAACACCGCACACATCGCACACATCCTTCGGTCACACCACATCACGACGATCCACGGATTGTTGCTGGACCTCGGCGTCTCTTCTTTTCAACTGGATGACGCGCGGAAAGGATTTTCCTTTCGGGGCGATGAACGTCTGGATATGCGGATGGACCGGCGTCAGCCGCTCGATGCTCATGCGGTTGTGAACGGATATTCCGAAGAAGAACTTGCCGATGTCATCTTTCATTACGGCGAAGAACGTCTGTCACGCCGGATCGCCCGGCGGATCGCCGTGCAGCGCGCGGAAGCACCGATCGAAACAACCGGACAACTCGCCGCCCTGGTGGAACGGACGGTCGGCGGGAAGTTTGCGGTAAAATCCCTGGCGCGGGTCTTTCAGGCAATCCGCATCGAGGTGAACGATGAACTGCACCGCCTCCGGTCGATCCTGTCCGACGCGCTGCCGATGATCGCCGCCGGCGGCCGGATCGTGGTGATCTCCTATCATTCGCTCGAGGACAGGATCGTAAAAACGTTTTTTTCGGAGTGTGCCGCGACGTCGATCCCGTCCGGCAACCAATTTCAGCCCGACACGCCGCGCCAGCCGGAATTACGGATCATCACCAAAAAACCGCTGACGGCGTCGGAAAACGAACAACAACAGAATCCCCGCTCCCGCAGCGCAAAGTTGCGTGTTGCGGAACGGTGCTGAACCATGGCAAAACAATTTTCCCATACTCCCCTCGACACCGCAGTGATGCCGGCCTTCAATGACCGGCCTATCTATAATAACGCCATTGCGATGCCGTCGGATATGTCCGCCGAAAATCCCGGATATGCCCTGCCGCGGCAGAACGTCCGCCGGGTGAATGTAAAAAAACGGGCGAAAACGTCGAACATCGTCGGTCTGCTGTTCCTGATTGCAACGGCGGCAGTGTTGTATGTGGGAAACGTGATTGCGGTGAACAATCTCGCCAAAGAAGTGAACGACTTGAATGCGCGTTATAATCAGATCGTCAGCACCAACGAAGTAATCAAAGCGGAGATCAACCGGAAGGCGAGCCTGGAGCGGATCAGCTTGATGGCGCAGGAAAAACTCGGCATGACCAATCCGAAAGAGGCGCCGACATGGTTTGAGATCGATCCGGACCGGATTGCGGAAGTGCAGGAACGGATGAAAAAACGGTGAACGGTATGTGGAATCCATTTTCACGAACAACGGACGATCGGCCGGCGGAAACTCCCGCCGTGAAAGATTATCGCCATCGCCTGCTGATGGTGAAAGTCGTCTTCTTGCTCCTTTTTGCCGCGGCGGCCGCCCGCCTGGTGCAGATCCAGCTGATCGAATCGGGAAAATATCAGGAGATCGCCAAACGGCAGTATGAAGCACGCGTTCCGCTGGTGGCGGAGCGGGGGAACATTTACGACCGGAACGGGAATGTGCTCGTTGCCAACTCGGACTTCGTTTCGTTCGCAGCCGATCCGAAAATCGCCGGCGACGATGCGGCTTTCATCGCCCGGGAATTTTCGAAAGTGACCGGCAAGCCGGAACGGGAATACATCGCCAAACTGCAGAGCAGCAAACGCTTCGTCTGGATCGAACGCCATCTCCGTCCGGATGTTGCCGAACGGATCCCCCTGAAAAAAATGGGGGGAATCGTGAAGATGAACGAAGCGATGCGCATCTATCATTACGACGAATTGGCGGGCCAAGTGCTCGGAGCGACAAACATCGACAATGTCGGCGTAAGCGGAATCGAACAACAGTTCGACGGTGTGCTGCGGGGACGAAACGGATACGTGATCATGCAAAAGGACGGACTGGGACGAAAACGTCCGTCGGTCGATTATCCGCGCGAAGAGGCGGTGAACGGACACGACATCACGTTAACGCTCGATCTCCACTACCAATCCATCGCGGATGAAGAATTAAAAAAAGGGGTGGCGCGGACGCATGCGGAAGCCGGCCTGGTCGTGATGATGCGTCCGCACACCGGCGAGATCCTTGCGATGGCAAACTACCCGCAGGTGAATCTGAACAAAGTGCAGAATGCCGACGCGTTAAAGAATAGAATCATCTCCGATATGTACGAACCCGGTTCGGTGTTTAAAGTTGTCACCGCCTCCGCCGCATTAGAGCACGGCATCACGTCGCTCGAGAAGAAATTTTACGGCGAAAACGGAAAATACCGGATCGAATATCCGGGAAAGAAATTCCGGCTGATCAACGATTCGCATCCGATGCGCGACGTGACTTTTTTGGAAGCGATGGCCTATTCCTCCAACATCGTCATGGCGAAAGTGAGCGACCTGATCGGACCGGAACGGCTGTATGCACAGGCGCGTGATTTCGGGTTCGGTATGGCGACCGGAATCGAACTTCCGGCGGAGAGCAACGGGCAATTGAAAAAAACATCCGAGTGGTCCATGGCTTCCCTCAATTCGATCGCGTACGGATATGAAGTAGGAGTCACACCGCTGCAGATCGTGTCCGCATACGCCGCCGTTGCCAACGACGGCGTGTTGATGAAACCGTATATCGTGCAACGGGAAACCGACGAACACGGTCAGGAAGTATCCGCGGGGCAGCCGCAGATGATCCGGCGGGTGAATCCGAAACCGGTGAACGACCAGATCAAACAAATGCTGGAAAGCGTGGTGGAATACGGCAGCGGAACGGTGGTAAAAACTCCGGGCGTCCGCATCGCCGGTAAAACGGGGACATCCCGAAAACATGTGAACGGAAAATACGAGGAAGGGAGTTATAACGCTTCCTTTGTCGGATTTTTTCCCGTGGAAAAACCGGAGATCGTCTGTTTGGTCATTCTCGAAAAGCCGAAAGCGGGGGGATATTACGGTGCGACGGCCAGTGCGCCGGTGTTCAAAGCGATTGCGGACAGGATCATCCACAACAACGGATTGATTGCCAAAACGATGATCGCCGAACAGCGGGTGCAGACGTCCGCACCGGATAAGGAAGCGGCCGCCACCGTCTCGATTCCGGACGTTTCGGGTGATGACGCGGAAGAGGCGGAAGCAGAACTAAAACGATCGGGCCTCGCTGCGAAAGTGATCGGTACCGGAGACGCCGTGGTGCGTCAATATCCGCCGGCAGGAAAAAAAGTAGAACGGGGCTCCATCGTGCAGTTGATGATGAACGAATCGGAACAGGCGGTGGTGTCCGGTGCACAGGCGGTCCCCGACCTCCGCGGTATGAGCATCCGTCGCGCGGTGAACAAACTGGCAGCAGAACAATGGGGCGTGACCATTGTCGGCTCCGGTGTGGTGACCGGACAATTTCCGAGTCCCGGCACGCCGGTGAAACAGCGAACGACGGTGACGATCATCTGCGAACCGCGATTGATCACTGCCGCACAATTATATTGATTGTATTGATGGATTGACCATGACATTATCGGCAATACTACAAGGCGTTGCGGTCTCCAAAATGTTCCAGACCATGTACGGGAAGATGGTGACGACGCACGACGTCAAAGTCAGCGGCGTGCAATACGATTCCCGGCTGGTGCAGCGGGAAAATCTTTTCGTGGCGTTAAAAGGGGGAGGGGCGGACGGTCACGCTTTTCTCTCCTCCGCGATTGCGAACGGGGCAAAAGTGATCGTCGTGGAAGATGACGCGTCGATTCCCGACGCGATGTGCATGCACACCGGTACGGTGAAGGTGGTGGTGGGAAATACGCGGAAGGCACTCGCGCAAATCGCTGCCAATTATTACGGCCGTCCGGCCGCAAAAATGAAGATGATCGGTGTGACCGGAACGAACGGAAAAACGACGACGACATTTTTAATCAAACAGTTGTTGGAAGCGGATCCGAACAACAACGTCGGACTGATCGGCACGGTGGAATATATGATCGGCGCGGAACGGATCCCCGCGACGCATACCACTCCGGAATCGCTGGAACTTCACCGGTTGTTCGACCGGATGGTGCGGAGCGGCTGCACCCATTGTGTGATGGAAACGTCGTCCCACGCGCTTCACCAGTTCCGTACGTTCGGCATTCCGTTTGCCGCCGGAGTTTTTACAAATCTCACGCAGGATCATTTGGACTATCACGGAACGATGGAAGAATATTGCCGGGCAAAAAAGATGTTGTTCGATTCGTTGGACGGAACGGCGGTTGCCGTGACGAATGCGGACTCGGACTACGGTGCGGCGATGGTGAAGGGAATCGCCGCGGCGGTGCGAACGTACGGCGTCAATTCCGCCGCCGATGTTTCGGCGAAAAACGTTGCCGTAAGCGTGAACGGATTCACCGCCGAGGTGAACGGAACGGCGATTGCCTCCGCACTCGTCGGCCGTTTTAACGTCTCGAACGTGCTTGCCGCCTACACCGCCGTGACGGCATTAGGCATGACGGTGACCCCCGAGCGGATCAAAGCGCTTGTTCCCGCTCCCGGACGATTCGACCAGATCCGTTCCCCGAAAGGATGGACGGCGATCGTCGATTACGCACATACGCCGGATGCGCTGGAGAATTGTCTGCAAACGATCCACGACGTGCTCCCGACGGATCGAACGAACACGATCATCGCCATCTTCGGAGCGGGCGGTGACCGCGACACCACAAAACGTCCGAAAATGGGAGCGATCGCGGAGCGGCTGAGTGATCGGGTGATCGTCACTTCGGATAATCCGCGGACGGAAAATCCGATGGACATCATCAACGATGTTCTGGCCGGCATGTCATCAAAAGAGCGGGTGATTGTGGAACCCGATCGTGCAAAGGCGATCGCGGCAGGGATCAGAATGGCGAAACCCGGCGATGTGATTCTCGTGGCGGGAAAAGGGCACGAAGATTATCAGGTGGTCGGAAAAGAGAAAATCCACTTCAGCGATAAAGAAGAGATCCTGAAATATTTATGACGGACCGGTGTTGAACGGACAGGGAATCATGAAAAAGATCACGGCCAAAGATCTGCAAAAACTGACCGGAGCGGAGCTGATCAACAAAGAATTGTTGAAACGGCGCCCGATTTCCGGCGTGACGACCGATTCCCGTGCGGTACGGAAGAACGACCTTTTTTTTGCGCTCAAAGGGGAAAAATTCGACGCGCATAATTTTATCGACGATGTCGTACGGGGAGAAGCGGCGGCTGTGGTGGTGCACCGCGAATGGGCACAGAATCACGAACCGGCTTTCCGCACGTTCCCGTGCGCGTTCGTCATCGTCAACGATACGACGACCGCCTTCGGCGAACTGGCGCGGATCTACCGGCGGAAATTCGATATTCCCGTGATCGCCGTGGGGGGAAGCAACGGCAAAACCACGACCAAAGAGATGATCACGGCTGTGTTGAGTACGAAATACGGCGTTTTGTCCACCGAAGGAAATTTGAACAATCATATCGGCGTCCCGCAAACGTTGTTCCGGCTCACTCCGAAACACGATGTGGCCGTGGTGGAGATCGGCACGAACCATTTCGGCGAACTCCGGTACCTGTGCGGCATCGCCGAGCCGACGCACGGCATCATTACGAATATCGGGAAAGAACATCTGGAATTTTTCGTCGACGAAGAGGGGGTGGCCAAGGAGGAACGGGAATTGTTCGCGTATCTGTCGGAGACCGGAGGGACGGCGTTCGTCAATGCCGACGATCCGTATCTGGCGGAAGATTGTTCTGCCCTGCGGCGATCAATCTGTTACGGCACCTCTTCCGCGGCGGATATCCGGGCGAAGCGGATCGAACAGAATGAACTGGGGCAATCTTCGTTCCGCGTCGTCTGGCAGAAAAAGAATATCGAATGTGCAATCCGCCTGGCCGTGCCGGGGCGGCACAACGTGGTGAACGCTCTTGCCGCTGCGTCGATCGGATTAAAATTAAAAGTGAAGCCGAAAAAAATTGCCGCGGCATTGCGCTCCTTCAGTTCGGCATCGAAGCGGATGGAAGTATTGTCGTCGAACGGCATCATCATTCTGAACGACACCTATAACTCCAATCCCGACTCGGTGATTGCCGCGCTGCACACGCTGCAGTCCTTTACCACGAGCGGAAAGAAGATCGTCGTTCTCGGCGATATGCGTGAGCTCGGCGATGCGTCCAAACGGGAACATACGAACATCGGCGTCGTTGCTTCCGAAATGAAATTTGACCGGTTGTATACCTTCGGCCCGTTTTCGAAATACACGAGCGAAGCGTTCGGTCCCGCGGCGCGTCACTGGGAAACAAAAGAGGAACTCTCCGCAGCGCTCCGTTCGACGCTCACGCACGGCGACGTCGTGCTGATTAAAGGATCGCGCGGCATGAAGATGGAAGAGGTGGTGGCCGCGTTAACCGGCGCCGCCGATCATATGAATCATAAGGAGCACCGCTGATGTTGTACCATCTTTTGTATTGGATCGAACAGGTGTACAATCCCCCGGGATTCGGCGTGGTAAAATACCTCACGTTTCGGGCGGCCATGGCGGCCATTACCGCCTTGTTCATCAGTTTTATCATCGGCGGAAAGGTGATTACGCTGTTGAAAGAAAAAGGGATCGTCACCACGTACCGCGAAGGATCGCCGGAAAAACACAAACTGAAAGCCGGCACGCCGATGATGGGGGGCATTATCGTCATCGCGGCCATCCTTCTTCCGACGCTGTTGTGGGCGGATTTGACGAATACCTATGTGCAGATGATCATCGTCGTCACCGGCGGACTCGGCATTGTCGGATTTATGGACGATTATCTGAAAATCGTCAAAAAGAAAAAGGAAGGATTGATCGGTTGGTACAAGATCATCGGACAAGTGACGATCGGCGCGATCCTCGGAACGGTACTGTATACGATGCCGGAATTAAAAGCGATCGATGCCAATACGGTGACGACCGTTCCGTTCTTTAAAAATTTGGAATTCGATTTCGGAATATTCTATATCCCGCTCGTGATTTTTATCATCACCGCCACATCCAACGCGGTGAATCTGACGGACGGATTGGACGGCCTGGCGATCGGCACGTCCGGCATCGTCGCGATGACGCTCGGGATCATTGTGTATATCTCCGGAAACATTGAGTTCAGCAGCTACCTCAACATCATCTATCTGCGGGGAAACGGCGAACTCGTGGTGTTCTGCATCGCGCTCGTCGGCGCCGCACTCGGATTTTTGTGGTACAACTCCTACCCGGCGCAGGTGTTTATGGGGGATACGGGATCGCTCGCGCTCGGCGGGGCGATCGGCGCGCTGACGGTGATGGCGAAAAAGGAACTTATTCTGCCGATCCTCGGAGGCATCTTCTTTTTGGAGACGGTCTCCGTCATCGTGCAGCGGTTTTATTTTAAGTACACAAAGAAAAAATACGGCGAAGGGCGGCGCATTTTTAAAATGGCGCCGATTCATCATCATTTTGAATTGTTGGGCTGGGCCGAACCGAAAATTGTCACCCGGTTCTACATTTTGGCGATTCTGATGATGATCCTGAGTTTAACGACGTTTAAGGTCCGGTAATTAGCAGAATGGACGTCCGGGGAAAAAAAATCAGCGTGATCGGTGCGGAACGGAGCGGTGTGGCGGCGGCAAAACTTCTTCATGGGAAAGGGGCGATTCCGTTCGTCAGCGATTTCGGGAATAGCGAAAGCACGCAGCGGCACATTGCGGAATTGGCGGCGGAGAAGATCGCCGGCGAATTCGGCGGACACAGTGAACTGGTTTACGACTGTTCGCTGATGGTTATCAGCCCCGGCGTGCCGACGAATGCGCCGGTGGTGAAAGAAGCGGCGAAACGCGGTATCACCATCGTCGCGGAAATCGAAGTTGCCAGCTGGTTTTGTTCCGCTCCGATTATTGCCGTCACCGGCAGCAACGGAAAAACGACCACCACAACATTACTCGGGAGGATATTCGCCGATGCAAAGAAAAAACATGTTGTTGCGGGTAACATTGGAACGGCATTCTCATCCGTCGTTCTGGACGTTGATGAAGAAACTGTTGTCGTTCTGGAAGTGAGCAGCTTCCAGTTGGATTTTATCGACACGTTTCGTCCGAAGATCGCCGTGATCGTCAACATCACGCAGAACCATCTCGACCGGTACGATCACTCCATGGAACTTTACGCGGCCTCCAAAGCGCGGATTGTGAAAAACCAGCGGGAGGGCGATTTTTTCGTGCGTCATGCGGACGATGTCTGGACAAACAAAACGGTCGTCGGTGTTCGTTCCGGCGTTGTCGAATTCAGTTCGCGGCGGAAAGTGGAGTCCGGCGCGTTCGTGAAGGACCGGATGCTCACCGTAACGCTGTCGGGGAAGGAGCGGGCGATCATCGCGGCGGAGGAGATTTCGATCAAAGGGGAACATAACCTGCGCAACGCGATGGCGGCGACTCTGGCGGCAATGTTGGCGGGTGTAACGCCGGCCGATATCAAATCGACGCTCCGGAATTTTAAAGGGGTGGAGCACCGTCAAGAGTTCGTGCGGGAAGTGAACGGAATCGCGTATATCAACAATTCCAAAGCGACCACGGTCGAAGCGGTGGAGATGTCCCTGAACAGTTACGATCGTCCGATAGTCCTCATCATGGGGGGAAAAGACAAGGGGAATGACTATTCCACCATTGTTGATCTGGTGAAAAAGAAAGTGAAAGCGATCGTCGCCACCGGATATTCCGCCGATACGATCGTGAAAAATTTTTCGGGAATCGTTCCTGTCACCGTGGTTCCGACGGACGGCACCGCGATTCCGAATATCGCCTCGATGCGGAAAACGATCGAGACGGCAACAACGCTGGCGGCGCCGGGTGAGATCGTAATGCTCTCTCCCGCGTGTACGTCGTTCGATTGGTTTCGGGACTACGAAGAACGCGGAAAAATTTTCAAACAGCTGGTGCACGAGATTTCGTAATGGCGTCGCAGAAAAATCATATCGACCGCATAACGTTGTTCGTCGTCCTCATTCTGATGGTGGCGAGTACCGTTGTGGTGTACAGCGCCTCGTCCACCTGGGCGATGCAGAAGATGCAGTCCGCCAGCGGATTGGTGAACAAACATATCGCCAAAATCCTCGTCGGACTGGTGGTGATGTTTTTTGCGATGAATTTTGACTACAAAAAATACAAACCGCTGACCAAATGGGTGCTCATCGGATCCATTTTGCTGCTGGCGGCGACACGTCTTACCGGCGGCGAAATCAAAGGGGCGGCGCGCTGGCTGTCCATCGGCGGTTTCAGCCTGCAGCCGTCGGAGATTGCGAAGTTTGCACTGTTGTTCCACCTGGCCTTCCTGCTCTCCAACAAGCGGGAGAAACTGGCGGACTTTAAAACCGGATTTATGCCGCTGATGATCTGGATCGGCAGCGTGGTGGTGCTGGTGATGCTGCAGCCGAACTTCAGCACCGGTTCGATGATCTTCGTGCTGGGAATGATTCTCGTCTTCGTCGGCGGAGCGCGGTTGAAACATGTTTTTTTCTCGTTATGCGCGCTGTTGCCGGCGTTGCTTGTGTATATGATCAGTGCGCCGTACCGGATGAAACGGATCCTGTCGTACGTCGGATTCGGCGGTGACGAGACGGTGACATCGACGGCGAATTACCAGTTGCTGCAGGGGATCATCGGATTCGGGAACGGCGGGATCTTCGGGGTCGGGATGGGGCAAAGCAAGCAACGCGACCTGTTTCTTCCGGAATCGTACGGCGACTTCATCTTTTCCATCGTCGGCGAGGAATACGGATTGATCGGCACGATCGTTTTTGTCGGCCTCTATTTGATGATTCTGCTGCGGGGATTGAAGATCGCGAAATATGCGCCGGATGATTTCGGGAAATATCTCGCCATCGGCATCACGTGTACCATTGTGTTGTATGCCGTTGCGAACGCGCTCGTGACGCTCGGATTGGCACCGACCACCGGCATACCGATGCCGTTTGTCAGTTACGGCGGTACGGCAATCATCTTTTCGTCCTTTGCGGTCGGCGTTCTGCTGAATATTTCCTCGCAGACCGATCTGCATCCGCGCGAACGGATGTTTATGGAACAAGCACCGTCGGCAATCGAACCGGCGGTCGGAAAGATTTATTGATATGACGATCCTTTTTGCGGGTGGAGGCACGGGCGGACATTTGTATCCCGCTATTGCCATCGCGGAGGAGATGACGAAAAAAGATCCCGCGAACCGCGCGGTGTTTGTCGGCACCGCCGGAAAGATCGAAGCGCGCGTGGTGCCGGCGAAAGGATATGAATTTCATACGATCTGGATCAGCGGATTCAGCCGGCGGCTCCGGCTGAGCAACATCCTCTTCCCGTTGAAAGTGATCGTGTCGCTGGTGCAATCGTTCTTTGTCATTCGAAAAGTTCGTCCGCAGATCGTGCTCGGCACCGGCGGATATGTGTGCGGCCCGGTGTTGTTCGTTGCTTCGGTGATGGGAATTCCGACCGTGGTGCACGAGAGCAACAGTTATCCCGGCGTGACGACGCGGATGCTGGCGTCGCGGGCGGACAGAGTGTTCGTCACGTTCGCGGCGACAAAACGGTGGCTCTCTCCGAAAGCAACGGTCGATGTGGTGGGAAATCCCACCCGCAACGAATTGTCGGAAATTACGCGCGAACGCGGTGCGGAATATTTCGGGCTCTCACCGGCAAAACGAACAGTGTTCGTCTTCGGTGGAAGTCTCGGCGCGGCCTCCTTGAATGCCGCCATGCCCGCGGTGGTGAAGGATGCGATAGCGGAAGATTATCAAGTGATCTGGCAGACCGGAGAATCGGCGCAGGAAGAGGCATCACCGGTGCGGCACACGAACATCATCGTTCGCACATACATCGAGCGGATGGATTGCGGTTACGCTGCGGCCGATCTGGTGGTCTGCCGGTCCGGAGCCACGACATTAGCGGAATTGACGAGAGTGGGAAAACCGGCGATCCTTGTCCCGTTTCCATTTGCCGCGGCGGACCATCAAACGCTGAATGCTGCATCGATGGTGGAAGCGGGAGCGGCCGTGATGTTGAATGACCGCGATCTGAAGACCGCACTCCTTCCCCGGATAAAGGATTTGCTCGAGGACGGTCGACGCCGGAAGGAGATGGAAAACAACAGCCGCGCTATCGGAAAACCGGAGGCCGGAAAAGAGATTGTGGAAAAACTATACGCCCTCGTCGCATGAAAAGTCCGCTCCTCTGGATGATCGTTCTGATGTTCGCCGCGGCCGGATGCAAAGTGCGGACGATCAGCGAAGGAAAACCGCCGCGCGACGGCGTGTACAAAACAACCCGGACCGATTTTTTTGCACGGCAAAAGCGGGATCTGGAAGCGGAAGAACATTACCGCGACGGCAAAATGGTGAAGCTGATCGCCTGGTTCGATAACGGAAAAACGGCGTTCGAATATCACACGCGGAGCGAAACGCGGGAATACGACAGCACCATCAGTTTTTTCCGGAATGGACGGACCCGCGTGATTATGGTCTGGCAGGATACGAACCGGGTGTTCTACCGCGAATATTACGAGAACGGTTTTCTGAAAACTCGAGCGGATTCGGAATTGAACGAGGAATTTTTTGAGAGCGGTCAGAAAAAACTGTCGTCCACGTTCAAAAACGGCGAGATCGTGTTGGTCCGGCGCTGGCACGAAAACGGAAAGTTGAAAGAACTGGGGGAATGGAAGAACGACCGCAGGAACGGGAAATGGATCGAATGGGACACGGCGGGGAACGTCACCAGAAATGATTTGTATCGCGACGGTGCCTTCGTGCGTTGAACGGAAACAATTTTTGCCATGATGTTTAATCGGGGGAAACGATGAAGCAGCAATGGGGAACGGTGCTGTTGTTGGGGATGATCTTTTGTTCCGTGGTGGCAGGATACCTGATTGTGCGGACCACCGTCACGAAAAAGAAGATCGAAAATTATACGTCGCTGGAGACAATTCATTCGCTCAAATACGGTGACATTTCCGTGGAGCGGTATTACCGCAACGGAAAAAACGTGAAGGCATTCGGATTTTACAAGGACGGGTCGCTGAAATCGGAATTTTACCTGACGGACAATTCGGGGAATGCATCGAAGTACATCAGTTATTATCCGAACAAACAGATCGAAACGCGCTCCCTGAAATGGATGGAAGGTCCGGTGAAACATTTTTTGTATGAGGAGTTTTTCGAGGACGGGCGGACGCGGCGCCGGGAAGGGACGAACGTCTCCACCTGGGAATATTATGACGAAAACGGCGATCCGACAATGATGTATCTCCGCAACGGAGAGCGTATTACGGAAGTGTTGTTCTTCCCCGGAGCCAAAAAACAGGAGGAGAGCGAATTTTTCAACGGAAAACGGGACGGGAAGTGGATTCAATGGGACACTTCCGGAAGGAAAACCCGCGACGAAGCATACAAAAACGGGATCAAGATCGAATGACACACGCAGAACACCGGTATAAACTGGATTTCTATTATCAGCAGGCGTTGATCTATCTGGTCACGCTGGTGCTGTACATGGGGATCAAAGGGACCATCGTGGAAGACAGCGTCACGGTCGTTTTCCACGATCCGATCATGTACGTGATCGCCCTGTTCGTGGGGATATCGTTTGTCACTCTGGTATTAAACAAAATCCGGGACCGGAAGATCATCGTTTCGGAACAGGCGATCGTGTTCCACTCCCGCTTCAGCAAACGGGAGCTGAAGGTACCGGAGATTGAGTGGATCTACATCGGCAAAGAGCGGACCGTGCGCACCGCGGGGCGTTTCCGGATCGTGATCATCAAAATGAAACACCGGCGGCGTACGTACCGCATCCGTGTGGGACGGTACGAACGGGACCGCGAATTGGTGAAGCAAATGGAACAGATCGCGACGCTGGTGCCGAAAAGAGAAAAACGATTTCAGTTCACGGCAAAATAATTCAGCCATTTCACTCTTTATTACTTTACAAATATTGACTCCATGTTTTCTTCCATTAAAAAATTACACTTCGTCGGCATCGGCGGAATAGGAATGAGCGGGATCGCCGAGATCCTTCTCGATCAGGGATTTGCGGTGTCCGGTTCGGACCGTGCAAAAAGCGACGTTACGGAACGGCTGGAATCGCTCGGCGCGAAAATCTTTGAAGGCCACCGTGCCGAACATGTTGCGGCGGATGTCGATACGCTGGTGTATTCGTCGGCGGTGATCAACGATAATCCCGAAGTGCAGGAAGCACTCCGTCGGAATATCCCCATCGTCCGCCGGGCGGAGATGCTGGCGGAAGTGATGCGGCTGAAATACGGCATTGGTATCGCCGGCACGCACGGAAAAACCACCACCACCTCCATGACCAGCCTTGTGTTGATGGAAGGGGGCCTCGATCCCACGGTGATCGTCGGCGGTAAACTGAGCGGACTCGGCGGCACGAACGCCCGGCTCGGAAAAGGGGAATTTATCGTGGTGGAGGCGGATGAATTCGACCGTTCCTTCTTGTCCCTTACTCCCGCGATTGCGGTGATGACGACGCTGGAGACCGATCATCTTGATTGTTACCGCGATCTGGAAGACATCAAAGGGGCGTTCGTACAATTTGCGAACAAAGTACCGTTTTACGGATTTGTCGTGTTGAATCTCGATGAACCGGCATTGCAGGACATATTGCCGCAGCTGAGCAAGAAAAAAGTGATCACGTACGGATTGCACTCCCCGCAAGCCGACGTGCAGGCGGTGGAGATCCATCATAAAGAGAACACCACGCAGTTCACGGTCATCCGCGGTACGGCCGAGCTCGGATCGGTGACGCTGCAGATTCCGGGAAAACACAACGTGCAGAACGCGCTGGCGGCGATCGCCGTCGGTTTGAACCTGAATGTGCCGTTCTCCCTGGTGAAGGCGGGGATCGAAAAATTCGCCGGCGTGTACCGCCGATGGGAGAAAAAAGGGGAAGTGAACGGAATCGTGGTGTACGACGATTATGCGCATCATCCCACCGAGTGTAAAGCAACGTTAAGCGGCGTGAAATCCGGATGGCGCAAGCGGGTCGTGTGCGTGTTCCAGCCGCATTTGTATTCCCGCACGAGGGATTTTTATGAAGAGTTCGGCAAAGCGTTTCTCTTCGCGGACGTGTTGGTGGTAACGGATGTGTATCCCGCGCGCGAAGAGCCGATCCAGGGTGTGACGGGGGAATTGATCGTCAATGCCGCCAAGCAGTACGGCCACAAAGAGACGCATTATGTGCAGGATAAAACAAACGTTCCGGCGTATTTAAAGAAGATCACAAAAAGCGGCGACATCGTCATCACCATGGGGGCGGGGGATATCTGGAAATTCGGCGAACAATTTTTGAATGAATCGAAATAATTCCGCAGCAATGATGAAGAGCGATCTAGAATATCGGGAGAACGTCGACACGGCCGATCCGGCCGAACCGAAACACGGTAAGCGGGTGTACGTCTATTTTACCCTGCTCGTGTTCGCCGTACTGATGTTGTACGCCGTGAAATCACAATGGCAGGATCATGTTCCGGTGAAACAGGTGACGGTCGAAGGAATCAGCGTCATTACGAAGGACGAAATTGTCCGGCTGATGAAACTGCCGCCGAATGTTCCGATGTATGCGGTTGATTTGACCGCCGTGCAGCGGAACATCCTCTCGAACAGTTTCGTGAAAAACGTCGTTCTGCAGCGGGATGCTCCCTCCACCATCCGCGTGATCGTGGAGGAACGCGTCCCCTCCGCCATTGTGGTGGCGAAAGAGATGTTCTATATCGCGGCGGACGGGACGCTGCTGCCGTTTGTCGCATCGACGGAAACGTACGACATTCCGGTGATCAGCGGATTGGATTCGCTGGCGGGACTCCGCGCCGGACAAAAATTGATCAGCGCCGATGTGAACGAGGCGCTCGAAATCATCAACGCCGCACAGGCGACCGGACCGGAGTTGTACCATTCCATTTCCGAAATCCGCCTCCGGAAAGGAAAAGATCTGGTGTTGTATTCGTTCGATGCCGGCGTGCCGATCATTTTCGGCAAGGGTGACGCGGTGAAAAAAATGGTAAAACTCGATGCTTTCCGGAAGACGTTTCTCCGGAACGGAGATTCCAAAGAGATCCGGTATATCGATCTGCGATTCGACGATCAAGTCGTCGTTTCGGGTAACTCATAACTCAGGGAAAGAAGAAGGATAGAATGAACGAACATATTTATGTCGGTTTGGACATCGGAACAACGAAGATCTGCGCCATAGTCGCCTCGGTCAGCCCGAACAACGAGATTAATATTCTCGGCATCGGGAAAAGCAAATCGGAGGGATTGACGCGCGGCGTGATTACGCATATCGAACGGACGGTGGAGTCCATCAAAGCAGCCATCCACGATGCCGAAGCGCAATCGGGCGTGAAGATTCAATCGGTCGTCGCTGGTATCGCCGGCGATCATATTCAAAGTTTTCAAAGCCGGGGCGTCGTTGCCATCAGCGGCGCGGAACAGGAGATCACCCAGGCGGATGTGAACCGGCTGATCGAGGATACGAAAAAAATCGCGCTGCCGTCGGACCGGAAGATCCTCCATGTCGTCCCGCAGGAATTTATCGTGGACGGACAGGACGGCGTGTATGAACCGGTCGGCATGTCGGGTGTCCGGATGGAAGCGACCGTGCATATCATCACCGGACTGGTGACCGCAACGCAGAACATCATCCGCTGCGTGCAGCGTGCCGGCGTGTCGGTGAGCGACATCGTGCTGGAGCCGTTCGCCTCGAGCGATGCGGTGTTGGACGGCGAAGAAAAGGAAGTCGGCGTGGTGCTGATCGATATCGGCGGCGGCACGACCGATCTGGCGGTGTTTGCCGACCGCACCATCCGCCACACGGCGGTGATCGGGATCGCCGGAAGCAAAGTGACCGACGATGTGCGCCGCGGCCTGGGGATACTGACGACGCAGGCGGAAGAAATCAAATTGAAGTACGGGCATACACACATCACGTCGATCGCCGAAAATTTCCCGTTCACCATTCCGGGCATCGGCGGGCGGGAGCCGATGACGATCGACACCCAGATGTTGTGCCAGATCATCCAGCCGCGC
The DNA here is from genome assembly GCA_964603685.1 of uncultured Chitinophagaceae bacterium. GTDB lineage: Bacteria > Bacteroidota > Ignavibacteria > UBA10030 > UBA8401 > UBA8401. The sequence goes on along the minus strand of CAZRWF010000003.1, from coordinate 14,428 downwards.
ATGGAGGAGATACTCGAAATCGCGGCGTTGGAGATCAAACGATCGGGATATCAAAAACATCTATCCGCCGGCGTTGTGTTGACCGGCGGCGGCGCGCTCGTAAAAGGGACGGCCGATCTGGCCCGCGAAGTGCTCGGCATGCCGGTGAAAATCGGCATACCGCGGGGATTCCGCGGCGGATTCGTGCGCGAAATCGAAAATCCGATGTATGCCACCGGCGTCGGACTGGTGCTGCATGCGATTAAAAACCGCGCACGCGGCGCAGCCGGAAACGTGGCCGAACCTAAAGTGAGCGGAAAAGAAAATTCCATCTTCAAACGGATGAAGGGATGGTTTGACGAATTGTGAAAATCAAAAACGATGTCAGTGTTCAGAAATCACACACCCGACACCAAAAAACATGACAAAATATATATTCACTCCGATGAAATTTTCGCATAGTTCGTCGGAATTCGACAGACAGGTAAAAATACTTTGACGACGAACTTTTGGTCTCTGACGTCATTGACTCATTAAGAATGTAAACTAACAACCAATCCATCACCAAACTAAAGGAGCTCCTATGGCAATTGAATTCGACAGCCCGTCCGAAAATGGCGCAAAGATCCGCATCGTCGGTGTCGGCGGCGGCGGAACGAATGCCGTTCACAGCATGATCACCCGCGGATTGAGCGGCGTCGATTTCGTCGCGATCAATACCGACGTGCAAGCGCTGGAACGCAACTCGTCCTCTTCCAAAATCCGCATCGGCAAAAACCTCACCCGTGGCCTCGGCGCCGGCGCCGATCCGACGGTCGGACAGCGGGCGGCAGAAGAGGATAAGGAGGAAATCGCGCGCGTGCTGGCCAACAGCGACATGGTGTTCGTTACCGCGGGAATGGGAGGCGGAACGGGAACAGGTGCCGCGCCGGTGGTGGCGAATATCGCAAAAAGTATCGGCGCTCTCGTCGTCGGCATCGTCACCAAACCGTTCACCCACGAAGGGAAAAAACGGATGGCGCAGGCGGAATACGGCATTGAAGAATTGCGGAAACATGTCGACACGCTCATCGTCATCCCCAACCAGCGTCTGCTGACGATCGTGGACAAAGCGACCCCGATCACGCAGGCATTCGAAGTGGCGAACAGCGTGTTGTATAACGCCACTCGCGGTATTTCGGATATCATCACCGTGCCCGGCCTGGTCAATCGCGACTTTGCCGACGTACGCCGCGTTATGCGCGACATGGGTGATGCGCTTATGGGGACCGGCATCGCCACCGGCGAAAACCGCGCCACGGAAGCGGCGAACATCGCCATTTCGAGCCCGCTGCTGGAAGGGGTGGATATCAAAGGAGCGCAAAAACTTCTCGTCAATATCACCGGCGGCCAAAATCTGTCGATTCAGGAGTACGACGAAGCGATTGCAATCATCTCCGATGCCTCCGGCAACGATGCCGAAGTGCTCGCCGGCGTGGTGGTGGACAACAATCTCACCGAAGAGATCATGGTCACTGTGATCGCCACCGGTTTCAACAAAAAAGGGGCGGCGACGCCGCAGCAGGACCGTTTTGCGGCGGCCCGCACACGCGGCATCCAGGTCGATCACATTCCGACCGGCGTCCGCGACCTGCAGAAGTTCGATACGCCCACATACATGCGCCGCGGCGTGACGGTCACCCCTTCGTCGTTCCAGGAAGAATCGAAGGTTCATCCGATTGAACAGCAGCAGGATCTGGATAAACCGGCATTCCTCCGCCGGATTATGGACTAACATCCGGAATCTCTCAATACCAGCGTCGCACAACACCCGCGGTGAACACGCGGGTGTTGTGTGTACAATGGTAACGATCACGTTCCAACGAGGATTGTCTTTCCCGCCGTTATTTTCTATCTTACGGCAAAAATGTCATCCCGTTCTTCCTTCTACAGTCGCTGTTGTCTCCTTCTTCTTCTTTGTCTCCTCCTGTGCGATGTCTCCTTTTCACAGTCCAAACGGATCGAATCGCAATTCCGCATCGCCCGGTTGAAATATTCCGGCGGCGGAGATTGGTACAATGATCCTTCGGCCGAAGTGAATATTCTCACCTTCGTTCGCCAGGCCGCCGGGATTGATGCCGATCCGAAGTACGAATTTGTAGAGATTTCTAATGATAATTTCTTCTCATATCCCTTTATCTTTATGACGGGACACGGGAACGTGACACTGTCCGACGGTGAAGCGAAACGCCTGCGGTTGTATCTGGAGCAGGGGGGATTTTTATACATCGACGACGATTACGGGATGGACAAGTCGGTCCGCCGGGAGTTGAAAAAAGTTTTTCCGGAATATGATCTTGTGGAACTCCCGTACAGTTATGGTCTGTATTCCTGCGTCTACAACTTCCCGAACGGCGTCCCGAAAACGCATGAACACGACGGAAAACCGCCGCAAGGTTTCGGCATCATCCATAACGGCCGTCTGCTCGTCTATTATACTGTGGAATCCAATCCGTCCGACGGCTGGGCCGATCCCGATATACATAAGACCCCGCCCGAAAAACGGGAAGAAGCGTTAAAATTCGGAACAAATATCATTGTGTGGAGTCTGTCACAATAGGAACAACCGGTCCACCGCCGCAATAATAGTGTGAACGAACAAACCCGACATATCGTCCGACAGTTACGATCGCGCATTGAGGCGACCCGCCGGACGTTGTACCGGCAAGAACTTCTCACCGCCGGTCTCAAGACCTTTTCCGTGATCGGATTGTCGGGAACGCTGATCATTTTTATCGAATCGCTCGCCGAATTCGACTCCTCCGTCCGCACCGCCCTATTCTATCTCCACATTCTTTTATCGACCGTCGCCGGCGTCGTGTTGATGGGGAAACCGCTCCTCCGCTTCTTTGGAATTCTCCCGCCGCATTCGGACCGGGAAGTGGCGCGGATGATCGGCGCAAAATTCGAAAAGGTGGCGGACCGGCTGGAGAACATGCTCGATCTGTCGGACATGGTGACCAAGGGGGATTTCAGCGGTTCGCCGGAATTGATCGAGGTTGCTTTGGAACATTTCGGCCGGTCGACGGCCGGAATCAATTTTTCGGGAATGGTTTCATTTGCATCGCTGCAGCAGATGGCGCGGAACATCGGCACCGTCGCCGCCACCGTGACGGCGTTGGCGGTGATACCGGGAACGCCGTTCCATGATGCGGCGGAACGAATGATGCGGCACGACGAAGAATTTGAACCGCCGACCGCATTCACCATCATTGTCCGCCCGGGCAATGCGGATGTGGTGAAAGGTGAATCGGTCGCCGTCGAAGCGGTGCTGCGATCGAACGACAGCGGCGTGGTACTGCCGGATGAGCTGACTTTGTCGTACGCGGAAGAAGGGGTGGAAACGTCGGCGTTCGTACAGATTCGCCGGGATTCATCCGGATCGTTCCGGTATCTTTTTCCCCCGCTGAAACAGAGCGTGGAATACCGTCTCTCCGCCGGCGGAATCGAAAGCGACCGGTATGCGATTACCGTTACCGACCGGCCTTTTATTCGTTCATTGACGATGACGCTCGTTCCGCCTCCGTACACTAAACTGAAGCGGGAAACGCTCGAGGAGAATATCGGAGACGTGCTGGTACTTCCCGGAACGACCATCCTATGGAAGATAGTGCCGAGCAAAGAGATCGCTGCCGGCGCCATCGTCTTTAAGGACGGGTCGGATATTCCGCTGAAAAAAACCGGCGATTACTACACGGCGAATTTTTCGGCCATGTTTCCGACCGGTTATTACGTGGAAGTGGAAGATCAGAAGGGGAACACCAATGTCAACATCATCGAATATTCCATCGACATGTTGACGGACGAATATCCGTCGGTTTCCATTCTGTCTCCCGGAAAAAATATCGACGTGACCGAAGCGATGAATCTGCCGCTCGAGATCGAGGTCGCAGACGATTTCGGCATCAGCGGCATGAGCCTGATGTTCCGGCTTGTTCAGTCGAAATATTCGGCGCTGGAAAAGGAATTCGGCGCCATCCTGCCGTTCGACACGCTCGATACGAAAAAAGACATTCTGGATTACCCGTGGGATCTGTCACTGCTCGGATTGGTGCCGGAAGATGTGATCGAATATTACGTGGAAGTGCAGGACAATGATGTCATTAACGGTCCGAAAACAGCAAAAACACAAAGTTACCTTATCCGGTTGCCGTCGCTGGAAGAAGTGTTCGCCGATGCCGAGAAGACCCACGAGACTGTCAGTTCTTCGCTGGAAGAGTCCCTAAAAGATGCTGAAATGTTGCGGAAAGAGTTAAAGGAACTCGCGGATGACATGAAGCGGAACCAGCAGATGGATTGGCAGAAACAGAAAAAAGCCGAAGAGGTGCTGAACAAATACGAAGAGATCCGGAAAAAACTGGAGGATGCGGGGAAAGCGATTGATGAAATGACGCAGACACTGCAGCGGAACAACACGTTGTCTCCGGAGACCATGGAAAAGTACATGGAACTGCAGCGGACGTTGAACGAGATGAATTCCCCGGAATTCCAAAAGGCGATGCAGCGGCTGCAGCAAGCGATGCAGAATGTTTCGCCCGAACAAATGCGTGAAGCGATGCAGCAGGCGCAATTCAACGAAGAGCAGTTCCGGCAGAGCATCGAGCGGACGATGAAACTGCTCAAGAGGATCCAGATCGAACAAAAAGTGGACGAGTTGATCAAACGGTCCGAACAGATGAAGACCGCGCAACAAGAGGTGAATCGGCAGACGGAAAATCTCAAACAGAACGACGCGAAAAAAGCGGCTGAACTCTCCCGTCAACAGGAGGAAGTGTCAAAACAACTGAACGACATGCAGAAGGAGTTGAAAGACCTGCAGCGTTCCATGGACGAATTCCCGAAGGAGATGCCGCGGGAAAAAATGGAGGAGGCGCAGCGTGCGGCCAACGATCAGGAAATGACGTCGGCCATGAAGAACAGCGCGCAGCAGCTTCGTTCCCTCCAGATGGAACAGGCGATGACATCGCAACAGCAGGCGAGCAGCGGCATCGACGATCTGCAGCAGCAGCTCTCCGAAATGCAGGAACAACTGCTGAACAATCAAATGAATCAGACGATGGGAGCATTGCGCAAAGCGATGCAAGACCTGCTGCAGCTGTCGCAACAACAGGAACAGTTAAAAAACAACTCCCGCACAATGGATCCGAACTCGCCGCAGTTCCGGGAGATGGCGCAGCGACAGCAAAATCTGCAGGGAGACCTGAGCAATGTGGCAAACGCATTGTCGGAACTGAGCCAACAGTCGTTTGCCGTTACGCCGGAGATGGGAAAAGAGATCGGCCGCGCGATGGGACACATGCAGCAGTCCATGAGCGCCATGGAACAACGGAACGGTCCCATGGCGAGCGCACAGCAGGGAGAAGCAATGGCGGCGTTGAACAAGGCGGCGACACAGATGCAGGGGGCGATGCAGCAGCTGCAACAGCAAGGGGGTCAAGGGGGAGGATCGTTGATGCAGCAGTTGAGAGGTATGGCCATGCAGCAGCAGCAGATCAATGCACAAACACAGCAGATCGGCGAAGCGGAAGGTATGACGCAGCAGCAGATGCAGGAGATCGGGCGGATCGCCCGGCAGCAGGAAGCGGTCCGAAAATCGCTGGAGCAGCTGCAGCGCGAGGCACAATCGGCACCCGAGAAGGAAAGGGTGATGGGAGACCTGAACAGTATTGCGGATGAAATGAAGGAAGTGGTCCGTCAACTGCAGCAGCAGGAAGTAAATCCCAACACGCTGCAACAACAGGAACGGATCCTCTCGCGTTTGTTGCAGGCGCAGCGGTCGATGCGCGAGCGGGATTATGAGGAAAAAAGAACGGCAACCGCGGGAACGGCTCCTCCGCGCCGGTCTCCGGCCGAACTTTCCGCACAATCCCCGGTGTCGCGGCTGCAACAGGATCTGCGCCGCGCGCAGGAGGCGGGATACAGCAAGGAATATTTGGAATTGATCCGGCGGTATTACGAATCATTGGAACAACGGCCGCAATAACGTACATTCCAGCAATCATTGGACCGTTCCGGATGCCCTCACCGTCGCCACACACGTCACTCTTTGAGACCATCATCGACCGCTCGGATGAGGCGGCGATCCTGTTCGACACGAACGCCGAAATTCTCCGTGTCAATGCTCCTTTTACCGCTTTATTCGGTTATACGCTGGAAGAGCTGAAGGGAAAAAAATCTTCCGACACCTTCGGCAGGCATTTCGGCGCCGAAGTTCACCTGTTGACGCAAAATATCCTGCAGGGTAAGATCACCACCGTCGACACCGTTCGTCACCATAAGGACGGAACGCCGATCAATGTCTCCATCCTCAGTTTTCCGGTCGTCTCCGGCAGCGATTTCGTCGGCATGTGCGCCGTTTTTCGGGACATTAGCGAGAGCAAACGAGCGGAGATTAATCTGCACCGGGAACGGAACCTGCTGCGCGCCATCCTCGAATCGATCCCCGATGAAGTATATGTGAAGGACAAAGAAGGGAGATTCCTGCTCGCCAATTCCGCCTGCGCCGCCGCCCTCGCCTCCGTCGGCATCACGTCGCCGGAAGAATTGATCGGGAAAACGGACCTGGATCTTTTTCCCGAAGAGCTCGCCCGGTCCGAATTCGACGAAGAGCAAAAAATGCTCCGGAGCGGCAAACCGATCATCGATAAAGAACAGACGACGCGCGATCCGCTGTCCGGGACCGTGATCCGGTCGCTGATGATCAGCAAGATTCCACTCCGCGACCCGCAAGGGAACATCGTCGGGCTTGTCGGAACAAATCGCGACGTCACCGCCATGGCCTCTGTCCGGGAAGCGTTGAAGATCTCCGAAGAGAAATACCGGACGATCTTCGAAAATGTGCAGGATGTCTTTTATCAGACGGACCTGACCGGAACGATTATCGACATTTCACCCTCCATCGAACGTTATTCCCGATACCCGCGCGAAGAGTTGATCGGCAAACCGGTCGAAACGGTTTACCTGAATCCGAGCGACCGGAAAGCGCTGATGAAGATGTTGCTGGATAAAGGCGAAGTGGTGGATATCCAAATACCGCTGCGGACGAAAGACAATCTCATTGTTCCGACATCGATCAATGCCCATCTGTTATTCGATGACAACGGGCGGCCGACCGGCGTGGAAGGATCGCTGCGCAACCTTACGGAACGGATTAAAGCGGAGAACAGCCTGCGCGAAACTTCGTCCCGTCTTTCCACGCTTATTCAAAATCTCCATTCCGGCATTCTGGTCATCAACGAAGAGGGAAAAATTCTGCTTGCCAACGAGCAGTTCCGGCGGATTTTTGCCATCGACAGTTCGCTGCCGGAGATCCTTTCCATGGAATCGGACGAACTGCAGACGGCCGTGGGATCGGTGGTGCCGGACCGTGAACGATTCAACGAACGCATCGCCGAGATCCTCCTGTGGCGCGAACCGGTCGTGCGGGAAGAGTTTGTGCTGAACAACGGTACCATTCTGGAACGGGACTATGTTCCGATTGTCGTCGAAGGGGAATACAAAGGACATTTGTGGCAGTTCCACGACGTTACGGAAAGCCGGAAAGCGCAGGATATTCTCGCCCGATATGCCGAGGATCTGTACCGCGCCAAACAGCAGACCGAACAACAAAACACCGCACTGGAACGACAATCCCACGAATTGATCGATGCGCGCGAAGCGGCGCTGCAGGCCTCCAAACTGAAATCGGAATTTGTGGCCAATATGAGCCATGAAATCCGGACTCCGATGAACGGCGTGTTGAGCATCGCGGAGTTGCTGCGCGAAACGGAATTGACGAAGGAACAGAAGGACTACGTCGGCATCATCATCAACTCCGGGGAATCGCTGCTGAAAATCATCAATGACATTCTCGATTTTTCCAAGATCGAAGCGGGAAAACTTACGATCGAAGAGACGGAATTCGATCTCGCGTCGGTGGTGGACGAAACCGTGACGTTGCTTGCGTACAAGGCGAATGAAAAAAGGATCGAACTGATCTCCCACATTTATAACGATGTACCGACGTTGTTGCGCGGCGACCCTGTCCGGATCCGCCAGATCATTACCAACTTCGTCGGCAATGCGGTGAAATTCACCGAGCAGGGAGAAGTGATCGTCCGGGTGACGCTGGAGCGGAGAACCGAACGGGGAGTGGTGCTCCGGTTCAGCATCTCCGATACCGGCATCGGCATTCCGCAGGACATTCAAAAAAAATTGTTCCAGCCCTTCACGCAGGCGGACGGTTCCACCACGCGGAAATACGGCGGCACGGGACTCGGCTTGACGATTTCCAAACAATTGGTCGACATGATGCACGGAACGGTCGGTCTCGACAGCGAACCGGGAAAAGGAAGCACCTTTTGGTTTACCGTTCCGTTTGAAGTTCAGTCCGCCGACCGCACCACACCGACCCGGCCGCTTCCGTCCCTGCCGGTCTTGATCGTGGATGACAATGACACGAACCGGATGATGCTGATGCAGTATTGCGCATCGTGGGGTCTCCGGCCCGATGAGGCGAACGATGCGGCTTCTGCATTGGTGTTAATCGATCATCGAAAAACGACGGGGGACCAGTACCGACTGGTCGTACTGGACATGCAAATGCCCGGAATGAACGGACTGCAACTGGCGATGAATATCCGCCGATCGGTCAACGGCGAGATGAAGATTCTGATGGCCTCCTCCATGAAGGTTCCCGCGGACCAATGGCACGGCGCGGGTATCGATCAGTTTCTTCTCAAACCGATCCGCAAGAACGAATTGTATTCCACGTTAGTGAGCCTGTTCGGCGGCGACACTGCCGGACTTCCCGTGCCGTCAGTCTCGCCCCAGCCGTTGTCGTTGAATTCCATGAAAATATTGATTGCTGAAGACAATCCGGTAAACCAAAAAGTCGCCGTGAAAATGCTCGAACGGCTTGGCGTGGTGCCGGATGTCGTTTCGTCGGGAAAAGAGGCAGTCGATGCTGTACGGAATGTGCACTACGATATCGTATTGATGGACGTCCAGATGCCGGAGATGGACGGGCTGGAAGCGACACGCACCATCCGCGCATTGGAGAAAGATAAACGGCATACCACTATCATCGCGATGACCGCGAACGCGTTGCAGGGAGACCGGGAACGCTGCTTGCAGGCCGGCATGGACGATTATCTTTCCAAACCGGTGAAGCAGCAGGAATTACGCGGCATGCTGGAAAAATGGGGAGTCGGCACGGTGAGCGGGGCTGCACGCGCCGCGGTACACACCGATCCCTCCGTGATGATCGATCCGGCACGGATCGCCGAAATGCGCGAAATCGGGGACGAAGCGCTTCTTACGGAGTTGCTGACGATTTTTTTGGACGACACCGGTTCGACGCTCCGCGAGATGAAGACGGCCTTCGACGGGAAGGATGCCAAACACCTCCGCGAATGTTCCCACAAGATCAAAGGCAGTTCCGCCAATCTCGGCATTCTCTCCATCCGGCGGATCAGCGCCGTCATTGAAGAACATGCCAAAAACGAGCGCATCGCGGAGGCACGGCCGGCATACGAGGAACTCGCCGCGGAATTCGTGAAAGTGAAAGCACACATCGAGTCCGAATATCTCCGTGTCTGATTGGATTTCCCGTTTTTCCCCTTTTCAAAAGATTCGTATATTCCACCCGTCATCTTCTTCACACAAAAGGAATCGGAATGAAAGGCATCATCCTCGCCGGCGGCTCGGGTACGCGGTTGTATCCCATCACCAAAGTCTACAGCAAACAGCTGACGATCATCTACGACAAACCGCTGATCTATTATCCGTTGTCGATTCTGATGCTCGGAGGCATCCGGGATATCTTGATCATTTCGAACAATGAAACGATTCCGATGTACCAAACATTGTTCGGTGACGGTGCGCATTTGGGGTTGAACATCCAGTACGTTCTGCAGTCCGCTCCCAACGGCATCGCCGAGTCGTTCATCCTCGGTGAACGGTTCATCGGCAAGGATGGCGTGTCGCTGATCCTCGGCGACAATATCTTTTACGGACACCTCGATTTCTTTTATTCGGCGCTGCAGCGCACACAGGGAGCGACGATTTTCGGCTATCGCGTGAACGATCCCGACCGGTACGGCGTGGTGGAATTCGACCGTTCGGGCAAAGCGATCTCCATCGAAGAAAAACCGAAACATCCCAAATCGAATTATGCGGTCCCCGGACTGTACGTGTACGACAATTCGGTCGTAGACATTTCCAAAAACATCACACCCTCCGCCCGCGGCGAACTGGAGATCACCGATGTGAACAACACCTATCTCCGCAACGGTGCGCTGCAGGTGGAAAAGATCGGACGCGGCGTGGCGTGGCTCGATACCGGAACGCCGGAAGCGTTGTTGCAGGCCTCGAACTTTTTCGGGGTCATCGAGGACCGGCAGGGACTGAAAGTCGCTTGTTTAGAAGAGATCGCCTACAACATGAAGTTTATCGACCGCGCGGGATTCGAAAAAGTGATCGGCACCATTCCGAAGTCCGCTTACCGCTCCTATCTGGAGCGCATCCTGAACGAGGAATCGGCATGAGATACGAACAAAGCCCGCTTGCCGGCGTCACGGTCATTTATCCGGCGGTGATGCGGGATGACCGCGGATATTTTTTCGAGGCCTTCAGCAAACGGCGCTACCGGGACATCGTCGGCGATGCGGAGTTCGTGCAGGACAACGTCTCCGAATCGGTGAAAAATACGATTCGCGGATTGCACTATCAGGTGGGAGAATTTGCCCAGGGAAAATTGTGCAAGGTGCTTTCGGGAAAAGTGATCGATGTCGCCGTCGACATCCGTTTCGGGTCGCCGACGTTCGGACAATATTTTGCGGTGGAACTCTCCGAGGAGAACAGCGCGCAATTATGGATCCCGCCGGGATTTGCGCATGGTTTTTCGGTCTTGTCGGACAAGGCGGTCTTTCATTACAAATGCACGCAATATTACTCCAAGGAACACGAACGTTCCATCCGCTATAACGATCCATCT